>NZ_JBQQBX010000048.1:0-38794 GCF_052245475.1 Streptomyces sp. 7N604
CCTTTATGAGGGGGCTGCGCCCCGACACCCCCGCGGGGCTCCGCCCCCCGAACCCCGGAGGCTGCGCCCCGGAACCTCGCGGGGCTGGACCGATCCTTGGGGGACCGGAGGTGATTCCGCCCCGGGGTGGGCCGGGGCGTTGTAGTGGGGCCGCGGCTCTCCAGGGCCCCGTGGGCGGAGTCCGGGTCGGGTGGGGCGGGCTTCCAGGTTCGGCCGGAGCCGCGCTGACCGGTGCGCGCCCCGAGTCCGAGGGCGGCCCCGGGGCCGGGGCGGGGGTGGATCAGAAGAAGGTGCGGATGAAGTCCGTGACCGTGGCTTCGGTTGTGGTCAGGGGGATCAGTTGCCACTTGTCGAAGGACGTGCAGGGATGGGAGAGGCCGAGGCCTACCCAGTCGCCGACCTCCAGGTCCGCGTCGTCCGCGACCTTCAGCCACGTGTGCTGGTCGGAGAGCGCCGAGACCGTGATGCCCGTCGCGGGGCGGATCGCGCCGTCGCGGGCGGAGCGGACGAGTTGGGGCTCGGGGAGGTCCAGGTCGTAGGCCGCGTCCCGCTTGCCCGCGTTCAGGAAGGCCTGGCCCGGTTCGGGGCGGGAGACGACCTGGGCCCAGAGGCGGAACGCGGGCTGCAGCGCTCCCTCCTCCGGCACCCGGTTGAAGGGCGTGAGATGGCGGTAGTGGCCGTCGTCGTGGGAGACGTAGGCGCCGGAGCGCAGGAGCTTGAGGACGGGGCGGGAGAGTTCCGGGACTTCCGCGAAGACGTCCGCCACCGCGTCGAACCACGCGCTGCCGCCCGCGCTCAGCACGATCTCGCCGACGTCCGCGCCGAAGCGCCCCGCCTTGTCGAAGTCGGCGGCGAGCGCGACCAGGCGGCGCAGCCAGGCGCGTACGCGTTCGCCGTCCGCCTGCGGGACTTCGCCCTCGTAGCCCGCCACGCCGACGAGGCGCAGTGTCCGGGCGCCCGCGACCGCGTCGGCGACCGCGGTGCAGTCGGCCTCCGTACGGGCGCCCGTACGCGCTCCCGCCCCCGCGCCCAGCTCGACCACCACGTCCACCGGCCGCCGCCCCCCGCGCCCCCGCAGCGCCTCGTCCATCAGCGCGACCCCGCGAACCGAATCCACGTAGCAGATGAAGTGGAACTCGGGGTCGGCTTCGAGCTGGGCGGTGAGCCAGTGCAGCGCGGCCGCGTCCACCAGCTCGTTGGCGAGGAAGATCCGCTGGATGCCGAAGGCGCGGTAGACGCGGACCTGGTGCGGCACCGCGGCCGTGATGCCCCAGGCACCGCGCGCGAGTTGGCGCTCGAACAGCTGCGGGGACATGGAGGTCTTGCCGTGCGGCGCGAAGGCGAGCCCGTGCGTCGCCGCGTAACGCTCCATCAGGGCGAGGTTGTGCTCCACGGCCTCGGCCGACAGGGCGAGCACCGGGGTGGTGAAGCCACCGGTGAAGAGGTTGCGGCGCTCGGCGGCGAGCTCGCCGACGGTGAGCCCTTCCGCGTCGGGCGGAAGCGCCTTGAAGCGGTGGTCGATCCGTTCACGTGAGAGTCGTCCTGCGGCGCTGTCGGCGGCCATCGAGCCTCCTCCGGGACGGGGTTGCAATATATGCAACTACCATTGCGTATGTCGCTGGCTGCTGTCTAACATCCACGCAACCACCGGGTCAATGGTGGGCGACGCCACCGGCGAGAGCCCCCTGCGAACCGCTGAGAGCCCGCTGAGACGCGCTGAGAACGCGCTAAGAACCCGCTGAGCCGCCGATCAGAGCCGATGACAGCCGCAAGGAGTGCCGAGACCGTGACCGCACAGCCGAACGCCGACGTCGTCTGCCTGGGTGAGTCCATGGTCACTTTCGTGCCCTCGCACCCCGGTCGCCTCGCCGACGTTCCCGCCTACGAACGCGGAATCGGCGGAGCGGAGTCGAACGTCGCCTGCTGCCTCGCCCGCGCCGGGCACGCCACGCGCTGGGTCAGCCGGGTCGGGGCCGACGGATTCGGTGAGCATCTGGTGGCGGCGATCGCCGCACACGGCGTCGACACCTCGGCCGTCCGGCGCGACCCGCACCGTCCCACCGGTATCTACTTCCGCACCGCCGGCGAGCGCGCGACCACGACGGACGGCACCGCGGATGGCAGCGCGGACGGCACCACGGACTCCGCTACGGGCGGTAGGGACCCGCGCCGCGAACACGCCGAGGTCGTCTACTACCGGGCCGGGTCCGCCGCCTCCGTGATGTCGCCCGGGCTCATGGACTGCCGCGCCCTGTGGAGCACCCGCATCCTCCATGTCACCGGGATCACCGCGGCCCTCTCCGGCAGCTGCCTGGAGCTCACACGGATGCTCACCACCCGTATCCCCGCCCGCCCCCTCGTCTCCTTCGACGTCAACTACCGCGTCGGCCTCTGGCGGGACCAGGGAGAGGTCCAGGGGCGGGACCGGGGAGAGAGCGCGGGCCCGGCCGTCCTCCTCGACCTGGCCCGCGGCAGCGACATCGTCTTCGTCGGCGAGGACGAGGCCGAGGCCGCCTGGAACCTGCGCGGCCCGGAAGCCGTACGGGACGCGCTCCCCGAGCCCGGGATCCTCGTCGTCAAGGAGGGCGGCCACGGCGCCACCGCGTACGCCCGCCAGGCGGACGGCACGGACACGATCACCTTCGAACCGGCCCTGGACGTCGACGTCGTCGCCCACGTCGGCGCGGGCGATGCCTTCGCCGCCGGCTTCCTCTCCGGCACGCTGCGCGGCCTGCCCACGGCGGCCCGGCTCCGCCACGGCCACCTCATGGCAGCCGCGGCCCTCACCGTCCCCGGCGACCTCGGCGTCCCGCCCGCCCGGAGCCATGCCGACCGCCTGGCCGCCCTCGACCCCGCGCAGTGGGAGACACTGCGTCTCGGCCCCGGCTGGACGACCGGCGACACGGCCAGCGATACGAACGGCGACCCGGCCGACGACGGGGCGGGCACCGAACGGGTGGAGGTACGTACGTCATGAGTCAGACCGTCGATCGGGCGCTGAGCATCCTGCCGCTGCTGGCGGAGGGGCCCGCCAACCTGGAGCAGGTGGCGCAGCGCCTCGGCGTCCACAAGTCGACCGCGCTGCGCCTGCTGCGCACTCTGCACGAGCACGGCATCGTCTACCGCCAGCAGGACCAGCGCTACCGGCTCGGGGCGCGCCTCTTCGCGCTCGCGCAGGAAGCCGTGGAGAACCTCGACATCCGCGAGATCGCCCACCCCCACCTCGTGGAGCTCAACGAGAAGTGCGGGCACACCGTCCACCTCGCCGTGTACGAGGAGAACGAGGTCCTCTACATCGACAAGGTCGAGAGCCGGTACCCGGTCCGCATGTACTCCCGGATCGGCAAGCCCGTCGCGATAACCGTCGCCGCGGTCGCGAAGCTGCTGCTCGCCGACCTGCCGGAGCCGGAGCGGCGCGCGCTCGCCGAGAAGCTCGACTACCCCATGTACACGGCCCGTTCGACGCCGAACGCCACCGCCTTCCTGAAGGAGCTGGCCGCCGTACGCGAACAGGGCTGGGCCACCGACCTCGGCGGCCACGAGGAGTCCATCAACTGCGTGGGGGCTCCCATCCGCGGTGCGGACGGGCGGGTCGTCGCCGCGTGCTCCGTCTCCGCCCCGAACGTCGTCGTCACCGGCGACGAACTGCTCAAACTGCTCCCGCTGGTGCGCCGTACCGCCGACGCCATCAGCCGCGAGTACTCCGGCAAGACCCCGTAAGACCCCGTACCCCGTACGACCAGCTAGGCCCCCGTAAGACCCCGTAGGACCGTGTGAGACCCCCTGAAGGAAGCAGCCTCATGAGCGACAAGCTTCAGAAGACCGCGATCACCCCGGCCACCCACACCACCCCGCCGGCCAAGTTCTCGCACGGCGTCAGGAAGGGCAACATCCTTCAGGTCGCGGGACAGGTCGGCTTCGGCCCCGCGGGGCCCGGCGTGACACCCGCCCCCGTCGGCCCCGGCCTGCGCGAGCAGACGCAGCAGACCCTGCGCAATGTGGAGGCCGTTCTCGTGGAGGGCGGCGCGAGCTGGGAGGACGTGGTGATGATCCGCGTCTACCTCACCGACACGGCCCACTACGTCGAATTCAACGCCCTCTACAACGAGTTCTTCGCCAACCTGAAGGAAGTCCCGGCCGCCCGCACCACCGTGTACGTCGGCCTGCCCGCGGGGCTGCTCGTCGAGATCGACGCGCTCGCCGTCCTCGGCTGAGGCCGCCGCCAACCGCCCGCCGCCAACCGCCCGCCGCCAACCGCCCGCGGCCAACCGCCCGCGGCGACCGGCGTTGCCGGGGCCGCCCACCGCTCACCCGCACTCACCGCTCACCGCACCCACCGCCGTACCGCCCACCCTCCACGGCACGGCGCCCTTCCCCCACGGGGCGCCGTGCCGCGATTCGCCCTGCCTGGAAACCCTTGCCAGAAGCCGGAGTCCCCCTATGCCACTCGCCGCCCCACCCACGCCCCCGCCACCACCTCACACCGGTGGCCTGCTCGCGCTGATACCCGGCACCGGCGGTCTGCTGACCGTCGCGGCCCTCGGCATCGTGCTGCTCCTCGTCCTCATCATCAAGGTCCGGCTGCAGCCCTTCGTCGCGCTGCTCGCCGTCTCCATAGCCGTCGGCCTGGGCGCCGGGCTCTCCGTCACCGAACTCTTCGGCACCGTCCAGAAGTCCGACGCCGTATCGCTCATCGAGACCGGCATGGGCGGCATCCTCGGCCATGTCGCGATCATCATCGGGCTCGGCACCATGCTCGGCGCGATTCTCGAAGTCTCGGGCGGGGCCGAGGTCCTGTCCTCCCGCCTGCTGAACCTCTTCGGCGAGAAGCGCGCCCCGCTCGCGATGGGCCTGACCGGCCTGATCTTCGGTATCCCGGTCTTCTTCGACGTCGGCATCTTCGTGCTCGCGCCGATCGTGTACGCGGCCGCCAAGCGCAGCGGCAAATCGATCCTGCTGTACTGCATGCCGCTGCTCGCCGGCCTGTCGATGACCCACGCCTTCCTGCCGCCGCACCCCGGGCCCGTGGCCGCCGCGGGACTGCTCAAGGTCGACCTCGGCTGGGTCATCCTCATGGGCATCCTCGTCGGCATCCCGTCGGTGCTCGCGGCCTGGGTGTACGCGTCGTGGATCGGCAAGCGTCTCTTCGTCGCCGTACCGCAGGACATGGTCGAGGCCGCGGAGGAGGCCAAGGCGGCCGTGGCCGCCGAGCAGGCCGCGGCGGGCCGCAGGTCGCTGGGGTCCCCCATGCCCCAGGCCAGGGGCGAAGCCCCCGTCCCGCTGAGCACGGTCCTGCTGATCATCGGCACCCCGCTGGTGCTGATCCTCGCCGCGACCTTCTCCTCCATCGCGCTGGACCCGAGCACGCTGCGCAGCGTCATCGAGTTCTTCGGCCACCCGTTCGTGGCGCTGACCCTGGCGCTGCTCCTCGCGTACTACTTGCTGGGCATCAGGCGCGGCTGGTCGCGCAAGTCCCTGGAGAGGGTGTCCACGTCCTCGCTCAAGCCGGTCGGCAACATCCTGCTGGTCGTCGGGGCCGGCGGGGTCTTCGGCGCGGTCCTCAAGGGCAGCGGCGTCGCCCAGGCCCTCTCCGACACCTTCAACGACGTCGGCCTCCCGGTCATCGTGCTGGCCTGGCTGATCTCGGTGGTCCTGCGCGTGGCCCAGGGCTCCGCGACCGTCGCCATCGTCACCACGGCGGGCATCGTCCTGCCCCTGGTCGAGGGCGGCCACCACTCGCAGGCCTTCCTGGCCCTGATCATCATGGCCATCTCGGCGGGCTCGATCTTCGCCTCGCACGTCAACGACGGCGGGTTCTGGATCGTGGCGAAGTACTTCGGGATCTCCGTGCGGGACACGCTGAAGTCGTGGACGGTGCTGGAGACGGTCCTGTCGGTGGCGGGCTTCGCGGTCGCGGCCGCGCTCAGCCTGGTCGTTTAGCGGCGTATCTCGTACGCAGACCCAATGAGCGCCCCCGGACCGGCGATTGCGGTCCGGGGGCGCGTGCGCGAGCTGTACGCGAATCTCTCGCCCTACGGCGCCACGTACGTGGCCCTGGCCGAGGCTTTCGAGGTGCCGCTGGTCACGAGCGACGCCCGGATCGAACGCTCGGGTCGAGCCACGTGCCCGGTCGAGGTCTTCAACGGCCAGACCGTGAATTGAGGCGTTGGCTGAGGTGTTGGCTGAGGCGTTGGCTGAGGCGTTGGCTGAGGCGTTGGCGCGGGCCGCCCTCCGGCGAAAGGGCCGGAGGGCGGCCCGCTGAGGTCAGCCGCTGCTGCAGTACTGCTCCTCCTTGCCTATGGAGCGGTACATGCAGTCCGCGTTCTCCAGCAGCTGGAGCACCGCGTCCCGGTTGCGCTCCGTCTCGCGGCCGATCACCTCGTCGGGCGGGTAGAAGCCGCCGCTCCCGCTCTCCGACGGGTACATCTCGAAGGTGTAGGCGAAGATCTTCTGGTCGCCCCACAGCCAGTCGTCGATCGTGCCGTCCGTGATGTAGAGGTCGCTCGACTGCTCGGGCGTGTAGCCGTTGCTGTCGGCCATGCTCTTGCCGACGGCCGCGAACGCGTCGTGGTCGTCCTGTGTGAGGCCGGGCGCGGTGTCGTCGTAGGTCCAGCCGAACGGCCAGAGCACCAGCTCGCTGTACGTGTGGAAGTCGATCGCGGCCTTGATCTGCTGCTTGCCGCCGACGACCCGGCCGCGGACGAAGTCCGAGACCACCTTCACCTCGGGCGAGGACTCCGCGGACGCACCGCGGTAGGTCTCCGAGCCGGGGCTGCCGGAGGAGCCGCCGCAGCAGCCCCACCTGTAGTCCCAGTTGCGGTTCTCGTCCGTGCCGACCTGCGAGGAGCCGGAGTTGGGCTGCCGGTTCTTGCGCCAGCTGCGGTACGAGCCGGTGGCGATGTCGTACTCGCCGCCGTCCGGGTTCAGGTCCGGGACGACCCAGATCTCCCTGCCGTTGACGGCCTTCGTGATCCGGGAGTCGTTCCCGTAATCCTCGCCGAACTCACGCAGCAGATACAGCGCCATCTCGACGGTGAGGTGCTCGCGCGCGTGCTGATGGTGGGTGAAGAGCACCTCGGGCTCGTCCTCGTCCGTGCCGACGTTGTCGCTGATCTTGACGGCGACGATGTCACGGCCCTCGTGGGACTTGCCGATGACCTTCTTGCTCATGATGTCGGGGTACTTGGCGACCTTGTCGTTGATGTCCGCCATGGCCTCGGCGTAGTTGTGGTAGCCGGAGTCCCCGGACGGGAAGTCGAACGGCTTGGCCGCCAGGCCGTTCGTACGGTCCGGGGGCGCGGGCAGCGCATGCAGCCGGTAGCCGAGCCTGCGCAGCTTCTTCGCCTGTGCGGTGTCGGCGGTGACGACGACGGAGTGCTCGTCCGCCTCGTCGATGGTGACGCCGGTCCTGGCGAGCGCGGTGCGCTGTGCGGGGGTGGCGGGGCCGTGGATCTCGTACTGCCGCAGATTCTCGTCGGCGGCCGAAGCCGCTTGGGAGGGGGAGGGGTCATCGGCCTGGGCCGTGATGGGCGCGGCCAGGGCGAGCGTGAGGAGCGCGGCGAGGGCGGTGCCCTTTCTGCCGCGTATGGGAAGTCGCATGGAGTCTCCTGGGTGTCCAGTGTGGGGGTGCTCAAGGCGACTGGCTGGTGCGGGTGTTCGGGTTCATGTTCGAGATCTGACATGGAGCGGTCAAGAGCACGCGCGGTTGTTCTGATGAGCTGATGCGTCCACAATGCGCATGACTAAGCCGAAAGTTGTTCGGTATACGGAGAGGACCCCCCACATGAACAAGCCTCTCGTCGGTGCGCTCACGGCCCTGGTTCTGGCCGTCGGTGCGGCTCCGGCAGGAGCGGCGACGACCGCGCCCGAGAAGCCCGCGAAGCATCAACAGAAGGTCCAGGCCGTCGACTTCGCAGGAACGGTGGCACTTAGCAACTGCTCGGGCTCGGTGGTGCGTACGCCCGGCTCCGACGCCCAGGACCCGGCCCTCGTGATGTCGAACGGCCACTGTCTGGAGAGCGGCATGCCCGGCGCCGGAGAGGTCGTCGTCGACAAGCCGTCCAACCGCACCTTCGAACTCCTCGACGGGGAGGGCTCGGAGGTCGCCACCCTCCGCGCCACCAAGATCTCCTACGCGACGATGACCGACACGGACGTCTCGCTCTACGAACTGGACACCACCTACGCGGAGATCGAGTCCTCCTACGGGATCCGGGCCCTGGAGCTCTCGGCGGACCACCCGCAGCAGGGCACCGCGATCAGCGTGGTCTCCGGCTACTGGAAGCGCATCTACAGCTGCGAGATCGACGGCTTCGCCTACCGGTTGCGCGAGGGCGACTGGACCTGGAAGGACTCGGTCCGCTACACCCCCGCCTGCGACACCATCGGTGGCACGTCCGGCTCGCCCGTCGTCGACACCGCGAGCGGCAAGGTCGTCGCCGTGAACAACACGGGCAACGAGGACGGCGGCGAGTGCACGGTCAACAACCCCTGTGAGGTGGACGAGAACGGGAAGGTGACCGTGCGGCAGGGCATCAACTACGCCCAGCAGACGTACGGGATAACCAAGTGCATCGGCGTCGGCAACAAGGTCGACCTCGGTCTGCCGGGGTGTGAACTGCCCAAGCCGCAGGAGTAGCCGGCACATCAGGCTGTCAACCGCCCTGTGGACCACACCGTGGTCCACAGGGCACAAGCCGGTCCCGTCGGGCGGTGATCGCTGATTGGTACGCTGCCGGGGATGGCGGGTGCGAAGGAACCGGGACCGGGACCGGGGGAGTACGGCGGGCCGTACGGGCAGGCGGATCCCAGTGCGCACCAGCTGCGATTGTTCCTGGCGCTGGCGGACGAGCTGCACTTCGGGCGGGCCGCGAAGCGGGTGTTCATGACGCAGCCCGCGTTCAGCCAGCAGATCCGGTCCCTGGAGCGCCGCCTGGGCCTCGAGCTGGTGGACCGTACGACCCGCCGGGTGGCTCTCACGGCCTCCGGCCGGGCCCTGTTACCCGAGGCGCGCGCGATGGTGGAGGCCGCCGACCGGCTGCGGCAGACCGCCGAGCAAGAGGCGCACGCGGTGTCCGGGCGCGTGGTGATCGGCTCCCTGGAGGCCGTGACCGCGATGCCCCCGATACCGGAAGTGCTGGAGCAGCTGCGTTCCCGCTGCCCGCACATGGACATCCAGGTCCTCAGGACGGGCTTCGCCGACTTCGCGGACGCGCTCCTCCAGGGAGAGGTCGACGCCTCGTTCGTCTTCCTGCCGGTGCCGGAGGGGATCCAGGTCCAGACCCTGGACAGCGGGCCGCGGTGTGCCGTGATGGCCGCCCACGATCCTCTCGCCTCCCAGGGCCCGCTGACTCTGGATCAGTTGTCGGACCGGACGTTCATCGGCTGGTCCCCGAGGATTCCCAAGGTGTGGCGGGACTTCTGGTCGGCCGACCCTCGCCCGGACGGCAGCCCGGTGCGCTACAGCCCCCACGCGGTGACGGACTACGAGAGCGCGCTGTCGGTCATCGCCCTGGGCGAGGGGATCGAGTTCCCGCCGGACAGCGCGCGCCGGCTGTACCCGCGCCCCGGCGTCTCGTACGTCGACGTCACCGGCCTGCCCCCGTGGACGACGGCCCTGGCGTGGCTGCCGAAGAACCGGGACAAGCCCTTCGTGGCGGCGCTGCGCCAGGCGGTACGGACAGTGCTGCGCCGGCAGGGCGTCACCGTCGCCGTTCCAGGAAGGTGAGCGGTGCCCAGTCGGCCTAGTCGAGCGGCCAGGGGAACCGGAACCGGCGCAGGCCGTAGAGGGCTGCCCCCGCGGCGAGCACCGCCGCCCCCGCGACGACCGACGACAGTGGAAGCGTGCACGCCAGGAGCACGCAGCCGCACAGCCCGGCGGCCGGCACGGCGCGCGGCGGCCGCCCCTCCTCTCGGGTCAGCGTCCAGGCCGAGGTGTTCGCGATCGCGTAGTACAGGAGCACCCCGAAGGACGAGAAGCCGATCGCTCCGCGTACGTCGGCGGTCGCGGCGACCACGGCGACGACGGCCCCCACGGCCAGCTCCGCCCGGTGCGGGACGCCGAAGCGCGGGTGGACCGCCGACAGGGCGTACGGCAGGTGCCGGTCCCGGGCCATCGCGAGCGTCGTGCGCGAGACCCCGAGGATCAGCGCCAGCAGCGAGCCGAGCGCCGCGACCGCGGCACCGGCCCGTACGACAGGGGTCAGTTCCGGCACGCCCGCGGCCCGTACGGCGTCGGCGAGCGGCGCGCTCGCCTCCGCCAGGCTCTGCGGGCCCAGCACGCCGAGCACGGCCGCGGCCACGCCCGCGTACACCACCAGGGCGATGCCCAGCGCGACCGCGATCGCGCGCGGAATGGTGCGTGCCGGGTCGCGGACCTCCTCGCCGAGCGTGGCGATGCGCGCGTACCCGGCGAAGGCGAAGAACAGCAGGCCCGCGGCCTGGAGGACCCCTCCCGCCGTGGCGTCGGCGCCGAGCGCGAGCCGCTCGGCCTGCGCCGTACCGCCGGTGAGGCACGCCGTGACGACCGCGGCGAGCACCGCCAGCACGGCGGCGACGATCGCGCGGGTGAGCCATGCGGCCTTCTGCACGCCCGCGTAGTTGACGGCCGTCAGCGCGACCACGGCGGCGACCGCCACCGCGTGCGCCTGCCCCGGCCACACGTACGCGCCCACGGTCAGCGCCATCGCCGCGCACGAGGCCGTCTTACCGACCACGAACGCCCAGCCCGCGAGATACCCCCACAGCTCGCCGAGCCGCTCGCGCCCGTAGACGTACGTGCCGCCGGAGGCCGGGTAGCGGGCCGCGAGCCGCGCGGAGGAGGTGGCGTTGCAGTACGCGACGGCGGCGGCGACCGCGAGCGCGGGCAGCAGCCCGGACCCGGCCGCCCCGGCGGCGGGCGCGAGCGCGGCGAAGATACCGGCGCCGACCATCGAGCCGAGGCCGATGACGACGGCATCGGTGAGACCGAGCCGCCGTCGCAGCTCGGGGGCTTCCGCGGGTGTGCTGTTCACAGGGCCAGACGCTACCGGTCGCGGGTGTCGGTCGACCGCCGCGGTACGGCGACAGGGGACAGGGGACCGGGACCGGGGAAAGGGGCCGCATCCGGCGGGCGGGCCGCCGCCGTGCGGTGACGGCGACGGCCCTGCGTGGGGGGTGGGTCCGGTAGGTCCCCTGGTTGGCCGGGTGGTCGGTTACGGGAGGCCGTGGACGTGCGGGCCGACCGTCTTGGACCAGTTGCTGCCGTTGCTGGCGTCCCAGTTCGTGGACCAGGTCATCGCGCCGCGGATGCCGGGGTAGGTCTTTTCCGGCTTGAAGCTGCCGCAGCCGGTGCCCTTGGCGAGACAGTCGAGGGCGGCGTTGACGACGCTCGGCTCGACGTATCCGCTGCCCGCGCCGCTGGTGGAGGCCGGGACGCCGATGCCGACCTGGGACGGGTCGAGGCCGTTCTCCAGCTGGATACAGGCGAGGGCGGTGAGGAAGTCGACCGAGCCCTGGCTGTAGACCTTGCCGTCGCAGCCGTTCATGGAACCGCTGTTGTAGTACTGCATGTTGACAACGGTGAGGAAGTCCTTGATGGCCAGCGCCGTCTTGAAGTACTCGCGGTCGGGCGACTGCATGTCGATGGTCTGCGGGGCCATGGTCACGACGACGTCGCTGTGCTTGGCGTGGACGGCCTTCAGCGCCTGTGTCATGTAGGTGGAGTTGAGGCCGTTCTCGAGGTCGATGTCGACGCCGTTGAAGCCGTACTCGTCCATCAGGCCGGAGATGGAGTTGGCGAAGTTGTCGGCGGAGGCGGAGTCGTTGACGGAGACCGCGCCCTTCTCGCCGCCGACGGAGATGATGACGGACTTGCCCGCGTCCTGCTTGGCGGCGATATCGGCCTTGAACTCGTCCTCGGAGCCGTAGCCGACGGCCGGGTCGAGCTTGAAGTCGACCTGGCCGGGGGTACCGGTCGCGTCGGCGAAGGCGACGGCGATGATGTCGTACTCGTCCTGGACGTCCTTCAGCTTCTGGACGGTGGCGCCGTTGTTGAAGTTCTGCCAGTAGCCCGTGACGGCGTGCTTGGGGACGGCGGCCGTTCCGGCGGTCGTTCCGGCGGCCGTTCCTGCGGTCGTTCCGGCGGTCTCCTCGGACGCGTTGGCGGTTCCGAGCCCGATCAGCCCGCCTGCCGCGATCGCGACCGCGGCGAGCCCGCCGACCAGCCGCGACTTCTTCTTGGACATCCGGTGTGTGCGTGCGCGTTCCACGACTTCCTCCGGTGTGGGGGGAGTTGGGGGAGTGATACGTGGGTGAACGCTGGGGCCCCTGCGCTGTTGCCGTACAACGTGGTCCAGACCAATGGTCTTGTCAAGGCCTGACGCGGCATTGCGCGGTGAACACGGCGCATCGTTGTTCAGCAGGCTGTTCCGTTCACCGTGAGCGCATCGGTGGCGGGGCCTACCATCGAAGTGCAGCCACTGAGCCCCGAGCCATCCTCCGAGGTGATCGTGAGCAACTGGGCCGACCTTACGAACGGCAAGCGCATCAAGCACCTACGGGGCTCCGATCTGACTCAGCAGGGGCTCGCCGATGCCGCGGGTGTCTCGCTCGCCCTGGTGCAGAAAGCCGAGCAGGACCGCGGTGAGTTGTCTGTCGGCTCGCTGCTCAGGCTCGCCAGCGCGCTCAAGACGGACGTTGCGGTGATCCTTGGGCAGCAGACGCCGCGCCGTGGAATGAGCCGAGACACCAGGGCCGCTCTGCGTCGGCTTTCCGACGCGGTGCACGACAGCGCCCTCGGGGACTGGGACGGCATTGAGGAGCCGAGCACGCTCGCCGAACTGTCGACTGCTCATGATCGTGTGTGCGCCACCTACTGGCGGGGCGAATACGGGGAGTTGAGTGAACTCATCGCCAAGGTATTGCTCGAAGGGAGCGTTCGGTACGGGCAAGCGACGGGGTACGAACGCGAACGACTGGGCTCGGTCCTCACCAGCACCTACCAGTTCGCCTCCTCGACCGCAATGCTGCTCGGGCAGCGTGATCTCGCATTGAGCGCGCTCACCTCCGCACGGCACCTGGAGGAGAACTCCGGTGACGCCCTGCTGGTCGCGGTAACGGAGTCCACGCTGTCATGGATCCACCTGCGGAGCGCGAAGGTCCGCCAGGCGGTCGCCGTCGCGGAGCGTGCGGCCTCGCGGATCGAACCCTCGTTTAGTAAGTCTCCGCGCCCTCAGCTCCTCATGTACGGGCGGCTGATGATCGCTGCGGCCGTGGCCGCCTCGCGTCGCGATGACCCCGTATCCGCAGATGACTACTTGTCGCAGGCGCATGCCGCAGCGGCGCGGCTCGGCCGCGACGAGATGCTGTACGGCACGCACTTCGGCCCTACCTTCGCGAACACCGAGGCCGTAGGAATCGCCGTGGCGCTCGGGAACCACGGAAAGGCGCTGAAGCTGGCCGCGCGCACCGAACTGCCCCGTTCCATGCCCAAACTCGCCCGCAACCGCTACAAGCTCGATGTTGCCCTGGCCCAGTGCGAGGCGAAGCTGTACGACCGAGCCGCCGACACCCTGATCGAGGTAGGTCGCGACGCCCCGGAGTGGGTCAAGCACCAGGCACTGCCCGGCGTCATCGGGAAGCGCCTTGCGAAGGTTTCCACGGCGCGCGTGCGCAACATCAGCGAGCTCATCGGCGTGCCCCTGATCGCGTAGGTCCTACGGAGCGTCTGAGTTGGGGCCGGGTGATCTGGCCCAGCCCTACACCTCGTCACTTCACCATGCGTGATCGACCGGACACGATTGATCCATGGTCAGCATCGAGAGCGGGCAGAGGCAGGGGCTACCTACGATCCGTCGAACCGAGGGCGACCTGAGACGGCGTCAGGCACTCGCGGACGCGGCAGCAGGCATCTCGCCGGGCGAGGTCGACGTACCGGCCGAGGCCGCGAAGATCGAGCGGTTCCGCTGTGTGATCTACCTGTGCGGCGCCCCCAACGCGAACATCGGGGCGCCTCGCACGGAGTGCACCGAGTACGCCGAGGCGTTCGGGTGGGAGATCACGGGCGTGATCGAGGACCATGAGGGGTTGCTGCCGCCCGATGGCCGCGAAGGGCTGAGGCAGGCCATCGACCGCATCAAGAGCGGTGAAGCCGGCGCGGTGCTTACGGCGTGGCGCTCGATGATCTCGCCTGTACCGCAGGAGTACGACGAGATCGCGCGCGAGATTGAGTCGGCAGGCGGTTTCCTCCACGTCAAGGACTCGACGCGTGGCGAGCGCGCCGAGCCGGGAGCGAGGCTGTGACCTTTACTCCGCCGTCTACGTGGCCAGTGCCGCCCAAACCGCGCCCCGGCTGCGCCCGCTGCCGGAGGCTCAGCGAGCAGCGCATGCAGGCCCGCATGCGGCACGACGGCAGTGCCGAAACCGACTGCAACGTGCTGCTACGGCAGCACCTGCGACAGGCGCACAAATGACCCCCGCCCCCTGCCGCGGTCGACCGGTCGTGGCTCCCTCCCCACCGGCCCGACTCCCGCGGCAGGGGCGCGGCCCACCCCCATCCGTCATGCGTACACGCAACAACTGGATCACTCGCGCCGAGACCGCACAGCGTGCCGAGAGGGAGGCGTCGTCGCCGTACGGCGACAATGGCCGGGCCGGCCAGGGCGTTCACCATTCCTGTGGAGGAAACATGCGCGTGATCGACTTCGACCATCTCGTCCTCAGGGTCGCCGACATCGAGCGTTCCCTCGCCTTCTACTGCGGCCCGCTCGGCCTGGAGCCCGTACGTGTGGACGAGTGGCGGGCGGGCAAGGCGCCGTTCCCGTCGGTCCGGGTGAGCCCGACGACCATCATCGATGTCGTACCGAGACCGCAGGACGCCCCCACAGGCTCCAATGTCGATCACATCTGTCTGGTCGTCGAACCCCTCGAGTGGCAACAGGTCGTCGACTCGGGTGAGTTCACGGTCGTGGATGGTCCGGGCGAGCGCTTCGGCGCCAGAGGTGTGGCGCAGTCCCTCTACGTACGTGACCCGGACGGCAACACCGTCGAGTTGCGCTGGTATCCGCAGGACGCCTGACGGGTGCACCTGATGCGACATCCCGCCAGGCACCTCGTATGACGCGGTACGGCCTCTTGTGCCGCGCGGTGCCCGGCGGTTTCAATCCGCGGGTCGGGTCGGGGACGAATGCGGAGGCATGGCATGGCCAGGACCAGTGAGAGCGGCGCCGGCGAAGTCACCGAAGAACGAGGACAAGGGCAAGGGCAAGGGCCGCGGAAGTCGAGTTGGCGCTACATCGGGCCCGGGATCGTCGTCGCCGCCACCGGCGTCGGGGCCGGGGACCTCGTCGCGACGCTGATCGCGGGGAGCAAGTTCGGGTACACCCTCATGTGGGCCGCAGCCATCGGCTGCCTTGTGAAGATCTCGCTCGCCGAGGCCGCAGGTCGCTGGCATCTGGCCACCGGGCGCACGCTGTTCGACGGCTGGCGCAGCCTCGGCTCGTGGACCACCGGCTACTTCGCGGTCTACGTGGTCGTATGGGGCTTCGTCTACGGGGCCACGGCGATGTCGTCCAGCGCCCTGCCCATCGTCGCGCTCTTCCCCGGCTTCCTCGGGCTCAAGACGTGGGCGATCATCACCGGCCTGGTCGGCCTGGTCTTCGTGTGGTTCAACCAGTACGCCGTCTTCGAGAAGGTCATGACGGTGCTGGTGGGCGTGATGTTCGTGGTGGTCGTGTACGTGGCTGCGCGGGTCGGGCCCGATGCCGGAGCGGCGTTCGCGGGGCTCGCGCCTGTGCTGCCGGACGGCTCGCTGCTCTACACGCTCGGTCTGATCGGCGGCGTCGGCGGGACGATCACCATGGCCGCGTACGGTTACTGGGTCAACGCCAAGGGCTGGACCAACAGCGGCTGGATGAAGGTCATGCGGCTCGACAACCGCGTCGCGTACGTCACCACCGGCATCTTCGTCATCGCGATGCTGATCGTCGGCGCCGAGCTGCTGCACTCCGCCAACATTGCGCTGGCATCGGGCGACAAGGGGCTGCTCGACCTGGGCGATGTGCTGGAGCAGCGGTTCGGCGCGAGCACGGCGAAGCTGTTCCTGGTGGGCTTCTTCGCCACCTCGTTCTCCTCGCTGATCGGCGTCTGGCACGGGGTGAGCCTGATGTTCGCGGACTTCGTGGAGCGGTACCGGAAGAGGCGCAAGGGAGAGGGCCCCGAGGACACCGTCGAGGAGGTCGCGTCCGGTGAGGCCGAGAAGTCGCTGCCCTTCCGGGCGTACCTCCTCTGGCTCACCTTCCCGCCGATCGCGCTCCTCTTCCTGGACCAGCCGTTCGGGCTGGTCATCGCGTACGGCGTGCTCGGGGCCTTCTTCATGCCCTTCCTCGCGCTCACGCTCATCTGGCTGCTGAACTCGGGCCGTACGCCGCGCGAGTGGCGCAACGGCATCGTCAGCAACGTGATGCTGGCGGCGGCCGGGCTGCTGTTCATCGCACTGTGCGTGCAGCAGGTGCGCGAACTGCCCTGGTAGCGCTGAGAGGCAGCGCCGCCGCGGGAGCGGCGGCGCTGCCGGTCAGGGGACGGCCCACCGCCCTACGGCAGGCCGTGGACGTGCGACCCGACCGCGTTCGACCAGGCGTTGCCGTTCAGCGCGTCCCAGTTCGTGGACCAGGTCATCGCGCCGCGCAGCGACGGGTAGGTGCGGGCGGGTTTGAAGGAGCCGCAGTTGGTGCCCCGGGCGAGGCAGTCCAGGGCGTTCCTGACGATGGACGGGTCGACGTAGCCGCTGCCCGCGCCGCGGGTCGAGGCGGGCAGGCCGAGACCCACCTGGCCCGGGGCGAGGCCGCCTTCGAGCTGGATGCAGGCGAGGGCGGTGAGGAAGTCGACCGAGCCCTGGCTGTAGACCTTGCCGTCGCAGCCGAGCATGGAACCGCTGTTGTAGTACTGCATGTTGACGACGGTCAGGATGTCCTTGATGTTGAGCGCCGTCTTGAAGTACTCGTTCGACGTCGACTGCATGTCGATCGTCTGCGGGGCCATCGTGATGACGAGGTCGCTGCCCGCCTTCCCGGACAGGGAGCGCAGGGCCTGGGTCATGTAGGTGGAGTTGAGGCCGTTCTCGAGGTCGATGTCGACGCCGTCGAAGCCGTACTCCTGCATCAGCGCGTAGACGCTGCCCGCGAAGTTGGCGGCCGACGCGGAGTCGTTGACGGAGACCGTGCCGCGCTCGCCGCCGACCGAGATGATGACGGACTTGCCCGCGGCCTGCTTGGCGGCGATGTCGTTCTTGAACTCCTGCTCGCTCGAGTAGCCGAGTGCCGGGTCGAGGGTGAAGTCCACGGCCCCCGGCGTTCCGGTCGCGTCGGCGAAGGCGACCGCGATGATGTCGTACTGGCTTTGGACATCCCGGATCTTCTGCACCGTCGCGCCGTTGTTGAAGTTCTGGAAGTAGCCGGTCACGGTCACGGCGTGCTTCGGGACGGTCCCGCCGCCTCCGCCGCCCCCGGGTGCCGTCGTGCCCGTCACGGCCGCCGACTTGGCCGACTCGCCCGAGGCGTTCGTCGCGGTGACCTGGAACTGGTACGAGGTGGAGGGCGAGAGTCCGCTCACGGTCGCCGAAGCGCCGCTGACGGCCTGCACCTTGGTCCCGTCGCGGTAGACGTTGTAGCCGGTCGCCCCGCTGACCGCGGTCCAGGACAGCGAGACGGACGAGGACGTGGTGCCGCTGACCTTGAGTCCGCCG
This sequence comes from Streptomyces sp. 7N604, assembly GCF_052245475.1. Classification (NCBI taxonomy): domain Bacteria; kingdom Bacillati; phylum Actinomycetota; class Actinomycetes; order Kitasatosporales; family Streptomycetaceae; genus Streptomyces; species Streptomyces sp. 7N604. The sequence continues at coordinate 17,720 of NZ_JBQQBX010000048.1, forward strand.
GGCGCGGACGGCACGGGTCCGGGCTCGCCGGGGTCGCCGCCGGGACCGGTCAGGCTGATGTCGTCGGCGTGGTACGCGGGCTGGGCGTACCAGCCGTGCGTGTAGATCGTGACCGAGGTGGTCGAGGCCCCGGTCCGGAAGGTCGTGGTGAGCTGCTGCCAGGAGGAGGCGGAGGGCGTCCAGGTGGACACGTCCGTCGTGCCGGTGCCGCTCGCGCCGAGGTAGACGTACGACCCCTGCACCCACGCGCTCAGCGTGTAGTCGGAGCCGGGCTTGACGGCGACGGTCTGTGAGCACTTGGCGTTGTCGGAGCTGCCCGGTGTCGCCTTGAGGGCGGCCGAGCCGCTGTGGACGGGGCTGCTCGCCGTTGTCCCGCTCGCGCCCGAGCAGGTCCAGTTGCCGAGCCCGGACTCGAAGCCGGGGTTCTTGACGAGGTTCGGCTCGGCGGCCCGGGCGGTGGCCCCGGACAGGCCGAGACCGGTGCCCGCGAGGACGGCCGCCGCCGCGGCGGCGAGTGCCGTGGCCGCCCTCCGTCTCCATCTGGTGCGCACTTCTCGAGCCACTACTGCCTCCAGGTGAGGGGGAGTTGGGGTAATGGAGGAGCTGTTGTGACGGTGGCCACCGTATGGGCGTACAAGCTGGTCCAGACCAATACGATTGTCAAGACCTCTGGTAACCGGCCTTCCCGGACTCGGAATCCACCGATACCGGTGAACTGTTCTCTCCCTCTCAACTGGTGGATACAGTGCTGGTGCAGGAGCACAGCGCAGTGTCGATCTGCGGCCGCCGACCCCCCGGCGACCGGAGTGAAACGGGGAGACCGACGTGCCCATCGCCATCGCAGTCACCAGCCCGGACCTCGTGCTTCCGTCCCTCGACCCGCAGACGCCGACCGCCGCCGTGATCCCGCCCCCGCAGGCCAGGACCCTGGAGGCCGCGCTCGCGGAGACCCACCGGCTGCTCGAACGGCACGGCTACGCGATCGTGCTCTATCCCGCCGGAGACGCGCAGCGGGACGTCCACCACCGGCTCCACACCGTCCGGTCCGTCCTGGAGAGCGACCGCATCGCCCTGCTCCGGCTCGACCTGCCGCCGCTCGCCGTCGCCGCGCTCGCCCTCCAGCTCCGCCAGCTGTCCGTCTGCGACTTCAGCCCCGGCGTGCTCGCCTCCGCCGCCCGGCTGCTCTCGCACTATGTCTACGCGGGTGCACTGCTCGGCTCCGTGTCCCGGCTCGACCGGATCCCGGTGAGCCTGGCCTCTCACGCCACGTCCTGGGTGCCGGGCACCCAGTTCGGCGTACTGGCCAACCCCACCCCGCAGATGACCAGACCAGGGGCGGCCGGTGCGGAGCACAGCGGCCTGACCGGGCCCGGGTTCGCCACCCGGCTGCTCGTGGCGAAGGGCAGACTGCAGTCGGACTGGGTCACGGGCACGCTCGCCCGGGACTGGCGGGTGCAGGGCGTCCGGGAGGTGCCGCTGCCGCGGGACTCGGCCGGCTGGTGGGGCACCGGCAGGCTCGTCGAGTTCGCCGCCGCCATCGCGGACATCTCCGTGCTCTACCAGGTCGTCGCCTCGGTCCGGCGGGACGACTGCCGCTGGTGCGGGCTCGAACTCATCGGCGACCGCTGTGCCTTCTGCTCCGCGCCCCTCGCCCCGCCCTCGTCCTCGGCACCCCTCGCGCTGACCGCGGGACCCCATTGACTGCCCATTGACCGTCCGCAGGCCCCCGGGCCGGCGCACCGCCCCGCTCATCGCTCACTGTCCGTCCACCTTCGGATACGTCCCTGAACGAGGTTGCCCGTCAATGAATTCACGCCAGCGCCGCGGCGTCATCCTCATCCTGCTGTCCGTCCTCTGCGCCCTCGGCGCGTTCGCCGGGGTGCTCTCGGTGATCAGCGACGTGCAGTCGAAGGTGGGGCCCGAGACGACGGCGTACGAGCTCGCTGCGGATGTGCAGCCGTACGAGGAGCTCACCGAGGGCCAGTTCAGGAAGGTGCGGATACCGGAGCGCTGGCTCCCCGAGACCGCGGTCACCGACCTCCGCGGCATCGGCGGCAAGATCGCCGTCACTCCGCTCCGCAAGGGTTCGCTGCTGCAGAGCGACATGGTCGTCGACCGGCCGGCGCTCGAGCAGGGCGAGCAGGAGATCGCCATCATGATCGACGCCGCGACGGGCGTGGCCGGCAAGATCCGCCCCGGCAGCACCGTCAACATCTACGCCACCTTCGACGCCGAGAACGCGGGCGGCAAGCCGCAGTCGAAGGTGATCGTCTCCGGCGCCAAGGTGATCGACGTCGGCCGCCTCACCCCCCTCGACCCGGACCAGGACGAGCGCAGGCGCGGCACCACCGAGGCCGTGCCGATCACCTTCGGCCTCGGCACCCTCGACGCCCAGCGCGTCGCGTACGCCGAGTCGTTCGCCTCACACGTCCGCCTCGCCCTGGTCGCCCCCGGCGGCGGCTCCGCCGTCCCGCCCGCCGACCGCACGTACACCCTGGACGGGGACAAGGGGGGCAAAGGATGACGACCAGAATCCTCACCGCCGCCGGTGACCCGGACGCCGCCCGCTCCATCACCACGCTGCTCAGCCAGCTCCCCGACGCCGAACCTTCGCCTCCGGTCGCCGACTCCACCTCCCTCCTCGACACCCTCGCCCGGCTCGCGGCCGAGTCGCTCGAGGAGCTGCCCGAGGTGGTCCTCGTCCACGAGCGCATCGGCCCGGTCCCCGCGCTCGAGCTGATCAGGGAAGTGGCCCTGCGCTTCCCGGCAGTCGGCGTCGTGCTCGTCACGGCCGACACCAGCGCCGGTCTCTTCTCGGCGGTCATGGACTCCGGCGCGCGCGGCCTCATCGCGCTGCCGCTGTCCTACGAGGAGCTGGCGGCCCGCGTCCAGGGCGCCGCGCAGTGGTCCGCGGGCGTGCGGCGCCACCTGGGCGCCGGCGCGGACCTGTTCACCGGGCCCGGCGGCACGGTCGTCGCCGTCGCCGGAGCCAAGGGCGGTGTCGGTGCGACGGTCACCGCCGTCCAACTCGCCCTTGCCGCCCGGGCGTCGGGGCGGACCGTCGCCCTCGTCGACATGGACCTGCAGAGCGGCGACGTGGCCTCGTACCTGGACGTCCAGTTCCGCCGCTCGATCGCGGACCTGGCCGCCATCAGCGACATCTCGCCCCGGGTCCTTCAGGACGCGCTCTTCAGCCACCCCACCGGACTCGGGCTGCTGCTGGCCCCGGCCGAGGGCGAGCGCGGCGAGGACGTCTCCGACCGCGCGGCCCGCCAGATCGTCAGCGCCCTGCGCACCCGCTTCGAGGTCGTGGTCGTCGACTGCGGCAGCCAGATGAACGGCGCGAACGCGGTGGCCGTCGAGATGGCCGACACGGCCCTGCTGGTCACGACACCGGACGTGGTGGCCGTACGGGCGGCCAAGCGTCTCGTACGGCTGTGGGACCGGCTCCAGATCCGCAAGGCGGAGGAGACGGTGACCGTCGTCAACCGGCTCACGCGGCATACGGAGATCCAGCCGCCGCTGGTCGAGAAGATCACCGGTACGCGGGTGGCGCGGGCCGCCGTCCCCGCGAACTTCAAGGAGCTTCAGCCCGCGGTGGATGCGGGCCGGATGCAGGACTTGGACAGCCGGAGCGCGGTGAAGCAGGCGCTGTGGGGGCTGGCCGGGGAGCTCGGTCTGCTGGGCGGCGCGGAGGGGGACGGGGCGCGGGGGCACCGCGTGGGGCGGGGCGGGAGGCCCGGGAAGGCCGGGAAGGCCGTGAAGTTCCGCAGCGACCGGGGGGCGTTCGGGCTCGGGCGGCGGCGCGCGGGCGGCGACAGCGGGCAGGTCGCGGTGGAGTTCCTGGGGATGGTGCCGGTCATCCTGCTCGTCCTGGTCCTGCTGTGGCAGTGCGCGCTGCTCGGCTACACGTACGCGCTCACCGGGAACGCGGCCGACGAGGCGGCGCGCGCCGCGACCGCGGCGGGCAGCCCCGGGCCGTGCGAGGAGGTGGCGACAAAGGAACTCCCGCAGGCGTGGAAGGACAGCGGCCCCGAGATCAACTGTTTCCCGGAGTCCGGCCTGTGGAAAGCCGAGGTCGGGCTGAAAGTTCCGGTGCTCTTTCCGGGAACGGTGGACTTTCCCGTCACGATCATGGGCGAGGCCGGAGCGGCGGAGGAGGGGTGACCCATGGCTGGGGGCTTACGGGTGCGAGGCGCTGACGGCGCGCGGAGCGCCGTCAGCGCGGTGTGCGCGGTGTGCGCGGCTTGCGTCGTGGGCGCGGCCTCATGCGTCGTGGGTCGGGGCCGCGCCGGGGTATCTCCTCGGTCGGCGAACGTGCGGGTTGTCATTCGGCCTCCCGCCGGTGTTCGTTCTCCCCCAGCTACCGCTGGGAGGTGCCCCCAGCCCTGCGGGGACACCCCCGCACACCCCCTTCCCGCCGTCGGCGGCATCGAGAGGTCAGGGCCCGGGCAGCTCTTCGGCAGGACGCCGAGGTCGCGTACACGCGAACTCGGCCAGGTGGCGTTGGAGTTCGTCGGCTTTCTGCCCATCCTGCTGCTCCTCGGTCTGGCCGCGATCCAGCTCGGCGTCGCCGCGTACGCCGTCTCGCAGGCGGGGACGGGCGCGCGTGCCGCGGCCCGTACCGAGTCCTACGAGGAGTCCGGCACCGACGGTGCGACGGCGGGACTGGCGGCGATGAGCGGGTGGCTGGCCGACCGGGCGGACATCACGGTGGGCGGCGGCGCCGACGAGGCCACGGCCACCGCACGGGTCGAGATCCCGTCCGTCATCCCAGGCATCGACAGCTTCGGCACGGCCGAACGCTCGGCCGTCATGCCGCGCGACTGATGGGAGGGGCTGCGGTGGTTGCTCACAGTTGCGGCGGAAAGATTGTCCGGAGGACGGCGTGAAGGGGGTGTGGCGGGGCGTCCCCGCAGGGCTGGGGGCACCTCCCAGCGGTAGCTGGGGGAGAACGAACACCGGCGGGAGGCCGAATGACAACCCGCACGTTCGCCGCCCGAGGAGAGACCCCGGCGCGGCCCCGACCCTCGCGACGGCGGGCAACCACCAGGGCGGAAACAGAAACAGTCACCGCATAGGAGCGCGTACACCATGAGCCTGCGGGCACGCATCACCGCTCCGGAGGAGAACGGCGGGGCCCGCGAGGACGGTCACCTCGTCGCCGTCTACCGCGCCAAGCTGCTCGAGGAGATCGACCTCGCCGAGATGTCCGCGCTGGCGGCCGCCGAGCGCAGGGCCCGCCTCGAGCGCGTCCTCGGCCACATCATCAGCCGCGAGGGCCCGGTCCTCTCCACCGCCGAGCGCTCCCAGCTCATCCGGCGCGTCGTCGACGAGGCCCTCGGCCTCGGCGTGCTCGAACCGCTCCTCGAGGACGCCTCCATCACCGAGATCATGGTCAACGGCCCCGACCAGGTCTTCGTCGAGCGCGGCGGCCGGGTCGAGCAGGTGCCCGTACGGTTCGCCTCGCACGAGCAGCTGATGCAGACGATCGAACGGATCGTCTCCACCGTCAACCGCCGGGTGGACGAGTCGAATCCGATGGTCGACGCCCGCCTGCCGAGCGGCGAGCGCGTCAACGTCATCATCCCGCCGCTGTCCCTGACCGGCGCCACGCTCACCATCCGGCGCTTTCCCCGCTCGTACACGCTCCAGGAGCTGATCGGCCTCGGCACCCTGGACCAGCACATGCTGATGCTGCTGGCCGGGCTGGTGCGGGCGAAGTTCAACGTGATCGTGTCCGGAGCGACCGGCTCCGGGAAGACCACGCTCCTCAACGCCCTCTCCGGGCTGATCCCCGACGGCGAGCGCATCATCACCGTCGAGGACGCGGCCGAGCTGCAGCTCCAGCAGAACCACGTCATCCGGCTCGAGACGCGGCCGCCGAACGTCGAGGGCAAGGGCCAGATCACGGTACGCGACCTGGTCCGCAACTCGCTGCGCATGCGCCCCGACCGCATCATCGTCGGCGAGGTCCGCGGCGGCGAGACGCTCGACATGCTCCAGGCGATGTCGACGGGGCACGACGGCTCGCTCGCCACCGTGCACGCCAACAGCGCCGAGGACGCCCTGATGCGGCTGCAGACCCTGGGCTCCATGTCCGAGGTGAAGATCCCCTTCGAGGCTCTGCGGGACCAGATCAACAGCGCGGTCGACTGCATCGTCCAGCTGACCCGGCACACCGACGGCACCCGCAAGGTCAGCGAGATCGTCATCCTCTCCTCGCGCGGCCGCGAGACCTTCCGGATCGCCACCGTCTGCCGCTTCGACGCCCAGCCCCTGGGCCCGGACCGGATCGTGCACGGCCACTTCGCGTACTTCCCGCTGCCGCGCCGCATCGCGGAGCGGCTCCACCTGGCGAGCGAGCCGATTCCGCAGGCCTTCGGCGTCGCCGCCTCCGACGACCAGCTCGCCACGAGAGAGGCGAAGTAGCCGCCCATGGACACACTTCCGGTCTCCCTGCCCATGCTGACGCTCGGCGTGACTCTGCTGTGCGGGGTGCTCGCGGTCGCGGGCGTGCTCGCGTACGCCTCGGGGCGGGCGCAGCGGCAGGCGCTGGTCGACCGGCTGACCGCGGCCGGGCAGACCGGGGCGGGGCGGCAGCGGCGGTTCGCCGGGGTGGACAGGCGGCTGCGGGGTACGCGGTTCGGCAGGCGCGTCGAGCTGCGGCTGGCCGCGACGGGACTCGACCTCACCCCGGGCGAGTTCGTCGTCTGGATGGCGGCCGGGATCGGCGCGCTGTGGCTGATCGCGGGCTCCTTCCTCGCGGCGTTCTTCGGGCCCGTTGCCGCGCTCATCGGCCTCTGGGCGTCCTTCGCGTTCCTGAACTGGCAGCGGAACAAGCGGATCGAGAAGTTCATCAACCAGCTGCCGGAGATCTCCCGGGTGCTGGCCAACGCCACCCAGGCCGGCCTCGCTCTCCGTACCGCCCTCGCCATGGCGGCCGAGGAACTGGAGGACCCGGCGGGAGCGGAACTGGCCAGGGTCGCCGACCGGCTGGCCCTCGGTCACTCGCTCGACGAGGCGCTCGGCGAGCTGGCCGAGCGGCTGCCCTCGCGCGAGCTCGTCGTCCTCGTCACGACGCTCGTGCTGTCCAACCGGGCCGGAGGGACGGTCGTGGAGTCGCTGCGGAACCTCACGCGGACGCTGGAGGAGCGCAAGGAGACCCGGCGGGAGATCCGGACGCAGCTGTCCCAGGTGACCGTCACCGCGTACGCCGTCCCCGCCATCGGAGTCGGCGCGCTGCTGCTGCTCGACCGCGTGATGCCGGGCGCGCTGGACCGCATGACCGGCTCGTTCCTCGGCCAGGCCGCCGTGATCGTCGCCATTGGTCTTTACGCGGTGGGCTTCTTCCTGGTCCGCCGCCTGTCCCGGATCGACGTCTGAGAGGGGAGGGGCGACATGGGACTGCTGCTCGCCCTCGTGGTCGGCCTGAGCGTCGCGAGCGCCTGCTGCGGCATCGCGCTCTACCGGCGGGACGTCAAACTCCCCGGCGACCTGGCCCTGGCGCTCGAGGTGGGTGCGACGCGTACCGGCGCGGTGGGCTCGCTCATCGACCGTATGGGCATGCGCTACGCCGCGGCGGTGCTGCGCATGATGGGACCCCAGCGGGTCGGCAAGGTCCGGCGCCGGATCGACCTCGCGGGCAACCCCGGAGGCCTGACGATCGACCGCTACGCCGCCCGCCGCGCCGTCTACGGCTTCCTCGGCTTCTTCGGCGCCTTCGTCCTGCTCCTGCGCGGCCAGGCGGTACTCGCCGCGCTGCTCGTCGCCTTCGGCTTCCTGTGGGTGGAAGTCGGCATCTGGGCCGCGGTCCAGCAGCGCAAGGCAGCCATCGAGCGGACGCTCCCGGACTTCCTCGACGTCCTCGCCGTCGTCGTCAGTGCAGGGCTCGGCTTCCGGCAGGCGCTGGACCGGGTCGCGGAGAAGTACGAGGGCCCGTGGGCCGACGAAGTCCGCATCACGCTGCGCCAGATGGACATGGGCGTGAGCCGTCGTCAGGCCTTCGAGGGGCTGCGCAGGCGCAACGACTCCGAGCAGGTCGCCATGTTCGTCACCGCGCTGCAGCAGGGCGAGGAGCTCGGGGCGCCGATCGTCGACACGCTCATCCAGATCGCGAACGACATGCGGCGGGCCGACGCGCAGAACGCCCGGCGGCGCGCGGCGCGCGCGATCCCCAAGGCGACGCTCACGATCACCACGTTCATGCTCCCGGGCACGCTGCTGCTGCTCGTCGCCGGTTTCGTCTTCGGGGCCGATGTGGACTTCGGATCGATCGCGGGCTGACGGGCGAGAAGGGGGGAGAGGGGAAGCGGGGTATGACCACGGAGCACGGAACGGTGGGGGTTTCGGGCCTCATCCGGCTCGGCGGCCCGCGGCCGCGCCGCGACCGGCCGGGCGTCCTGCGGCCGCGCGGCTCAGGGCATCCGGGCCCCTGGCCCAGACCGTGGCGCACCGGGCGCCGCCCCTTCGTACAGGGCGGTCCGGCGGACACGGCGGGCGCGGCGGTGGGCGGAGCGCGCGACGAGCCGACGCTGAAGATCCAGCTGAACGCCCTTCAGGCACTGTGCCGCCAGGTCTTCGGCTTCCGCCTGGCGATGATCGCGCTCGCCGCGCCGATCGCCCTGGGCCGTACCGAACCCGGGCCCTCGACCTGGCTGATCGGCGCGGCGGTCCTGGTCACCTTCATGGTCTCGTACGTGCTGTTCCGCGACTGGGAGCGGTTCGGGCCGCTGCTGCTCAGGCACCCCTCGCTGCTCGCCGCCGACATGCTCTTCGGCGGCCTCCTGCTGATCACCGCAACCCCCGAGTCCACGCTCGCCTTCGTCACGATCTGCACGCCGCTGCTGGCCGGGCTGGTCTACGGGTGGGCCGGTGCAGGGTTCTTCGCAGGGCTGCAGATCCTGATCCTCGCGGCCGTCTACGGAGTCGACCCCGACCTCGACGCGAGGGGCCTGGGGTTCCTGCTGCTGCCGGGCTTCTGTGTGGTCGCAGGAGCGGTGGGGGTCTCGCTGCGCAACCTCATGTTCCGCTTCGGCACGGCGAGTCACGCCCTCACCGAGGCCCGCGCCCGGCTGGCCGTGGCCGAGGCGGTCGCCGAGGAACGCGCCAGGCTCGCCCGCGAGATGCACGACTCGGTCGCCAAGACCCTGCACGGCCTGGCGCTGGCGGCGGACGGCCTGGCCGCATCCGCCGACCGGGCCGACCTCCCCCACTCCGCAGACTCCTCCGACGCCCCCGACCGTAAGGACGCGGAGACGAACACGAGCAGGGACACGGACGCGGCCGCGGACATGGCGACCGTACGGCGCCAGGCCGGCCTGGTGGCCCGCTCCGCCCGCAGGGCCGCGGCCGAGACCCGCGAGCTCCTCTCGGACCTGCGGCGCGAGTCCAGTCTCGACGGCCCGGGCGTCCAGGTCACGGACGAACTCCCCTCCCGCGTGGCCGACTTCTCGCACCGCTCCGGACTGCCCGCGGTCTTCGAACGCATCGGCACCGCGCCCGTCCCGGTCGTCCCGAACGCGGTCGCCCGGCACCTGCTGACCATCGTCTCCGAGGCCCTGGACAACGCGCACCGCCACGCGGCCGCGACCCATGTGAGCGTGGAGGCGGGCATCACGGACGGAATGCTCCGGGTCAGCGTCATCGACGACGGGCACGGCCTGCCGCCCGGCACGAGCCTCGAACAGCTCCGCAGGTCCGGGCACTTCGGCCTGGTCGGCATGGTCGAGCGGGCGGCGTCCATCGGGGCCCGGATCCGAATCGGCACGGGCTGTACGACGTCGGGCACCGAAGTCCGCGTGGAACTGCCCGTATCGGCGCTGCTGAGAGGGGGCCGGGGCCGGTGAACCAGGGCCGCTCCGCACTGCGGATCGTCGTGGCCGACGACAACCCGGTCGTACGGGCCGGGCTGACCGCGCTCCTCGGCGGCCGCGACGACATCGACGTCGTGGCGGAGGCGGCCGACGGGCAGCAGGCGCTCAGGGCGGCACGGGAGCAGCGGCCCGACGTGGTCCTGCTCGACGTCCGCATGCCCGGCGTCGACGGCCTCGCCGCACTGCCGCACCTCGCGCGGGTCGCGCCGGTGCTGATGCTCACCTACAGCCGCGAGAGCGAGACCGTTCAGGAGGCGCTCCGCCTGGGCGCGAGCGGCTATCTCGTCCACGGCGAGTTCACGGCGGTCCAACTCGTCCAGGCCGTACGGGACATCAGGGCGGGCCGTGCCCACTTCACGGCGACGGCGGTGAACGCCTTGGTCGAGCACGTACGCGGTGAACCAGCCGAAATTCCGGCAACCTCTTCGCAGACGCAATCTGTTGTGGGACAGTCGTTGTTCGAACGGCGTCGTGTCCGCGGGGATTTCGGGCTCAGTCGGCGGGAGGGGGAGGTCATGGACCTGATCGCGTCCGGAATGACGAACCAGCAGATCGCCGCCGCCTGCTTCATCACGGAGAAGACGGTGAAGAACCACATCAACCGGATCTTCGCGAAGCTGGGATCGGGCAGCCGCAGTGAAGCCATACTGACGTGGTTGGACGGGGGGCGGTCATGAGACAGCGACGGCGGACACCCCGGCCGAAACCCCCGCTCTGGGCCCGGAATTGGGCCCCTGGGCCCTCGGCGGAACGGGGCATTCGGGCGTACGTTCCGGGTGTTGAGCCGGCCGAACCCGGAGGGGAACCCGATGTTCTGGAAGAACACCGCCGTCAGGGCGATGACGTCCCGTTCGGACAGGGGGCAGACGGCGTTCGAGTACCTGGGCATCATCCTCGTCGTGGTCGTGATCATCGGCGCGATCGTGGGCACCGATATCGGCGGGGACATCACCGACAAGATCATCGAGCAGATCGACAAGATCAAGGCGGGCTGATCGCCGTACGCCGCGGCTCCGGCGACCGAGGGCAGGCGTTCCCCATCTACGTCACGGTGGTGGGGGCCCTGCTCTTTCTCGCGTTCGCATTCTTTGCAGTCGGGCAGGCGTCGGCGACGCGGAACGGGGCGCAGACGGCGGCGGACGCGGCTGCCCTCGCGTGGGCCCAGGACGCCCGGGACCAGCTGCGAACAGGTCTGCTGGACGCCGTCGACAGCGGAGATCCGTGGGAGGACCGGCTGGACGGCGACGGGCCCATCGAGACCGCGGACTGCCCCGGCGCGTACGACTTCGCGGATCGCAACAGAGCCGATGTCACCGACTGTGCCGCTGACATCGGGCTGCAGCCCGAATTCACCGTCGAGGTCCGCACCGAATATCCCGTGGGCCAATCCGTGATCCCCGGAACGGAGAAGAAGTACGGGACGGCGCACGCCACCGCCGTCATCGAGCCGCGCTGCCGCCTCAAGAGCGGAGGCGACGGCGAAGGGGGAGGCGACGGCAAGGGCAAAGGCGACGGCAAAGGTGACGGCAAGGGCAAAGGCGACGGGCCGTCCCGCGTCGAGTTCACCTGCGACGACCGGGACTGGACGATCGATCCCGGCGGCGGCGGTCTCCTGCCCAGCGCGTCCGACCTGTTCTCCGTGCATCTGACCGACCCAGCCGACTGAGCCGAGAGCGACGACCCGCGAGACCGAAGGAAGCAGCGCAGATGAGGACCCGACACTTCAGGACGGCCCGCAGAGGAGCGGCCGTGGTGGCCCTCGCCACCGCACTGACATTCACGGTCGTCGGCTGCGGTGGCGATGCGGAGAACGGCGGCGACGGATCCGCCCCCGCCGCGTCGTCCTCCAAGAAGCCCGGCGGGCACGCCGACAACGCCCCCGCGAACGAGGTGCCGGACGCGAGTCGGACGCTGGCCGTCATCAACGGCTCGGAAGGCCTGGTGCTCACCGTCCATTCGGCACAGCGGGACTCCGGCGGATTCGTCACGGTCAACGCCGAGGTGAAGAACACCGGGAACGAGTCGTTCTACGGCGTCAGCGCCTGGCGTGGCTACGAGCAGGAGATCGTCCAGGGCAGCGGCCGGTCGGTGGGCGGCGCCATGCTCGTCGACCAGAAGGGCAAGAAGCGCTACTACGTCCTGCGCGACACCGAGGGGCGCTGCCTGTGCACCACGGGGCTGAGCAAGGTCGAGGCGGGCAAGTCGGTTGCCGTCTTCATGCAGTTCCCGGCCCCGCCGGAAGAGACCACCGAGGTGGACTTCCAGATGCCGACCTTCCCCAGCGCGACGATCGAGATCTCCCCATGAGCGCCCCAGTGCACCCAATGCCCCGCCTCCGTCCGCGCCTGGCCGTCACCGCTGTGGCTACCGCCGTACTCATCGCCGCTGTGCCCCTCGTGTCGGCCACCACCGCGTACGCCGACGACGAGCCCAGCGTGCCGCCGGGCAGCATCACCAAGCCGTCCCCGCCGGTTGAGGTCGACGGGAACGACCCCGACCTGAAGATGGTGGACGGCGGGACTCTCGCCCCCGCCAAGGTGCTCGACATCAAGTCCGTCGTCGAGGACCTCGGCGGCGAGGAGCGGCGCGAGGACACCAACTCCGACGTCAAGTACGCGCTCCAGGCCGAAGTCCTCTTCGGCAAGGACAGCGCCAAGCTCAGCAGCGACGCTCACCGGCGCATCGAGGCGATCGCCGGGGAGATCAAGGCACAGGACGCGGACCGGGTACGTGTCTTCGGCTTCACCGACAACCTCGGCTCGTCCGCGCACGGCGACGTCCTGTCCAAGCAGCGCGCCAACGCCGTCCACAAGGAGCTCACCAAGAGCCTCGGCGCCGGCATCACCTTCGAGATCCGCGGATACGGCGAGCAGTACCCCATCGCGGACAACAGCATCGAGGAAGGCCGCAAGAAGAACCGCCGCGTCGAGGTCTCGTTTCCGCGCGGCGACGCGGGCTGACGGCCGCGCCGCGCGCGGGGGTGGCCGCGGTCAGCGCCCGGCGGCGTACGCGACGAAGTCGGCCCACGCGGCCGGGGTGAAGGCGAGCTGTGGGCCCTGCTTGTCCTTGGAGTCGCGGACGTGGACCGTGCCGGGGGTTGCCGCGATCTCGACGCAATCAGGGCCGTCGGGCGTGCTGTAGCTGCTCTTGATCCATGCGACCTCGACGCAAGCGGGGCCGTCGTCCGTGCTGTAGCTGCTCTTTATCCACTCCAGCGCGGACCCGGTTCCGGCAGAGGGCTTGATGGTCATGTGTCTCCCCGCAGTTTCTCGATGAAGGCCAGCGACTCTCGTGGCGTGAGAGCTTGCGCCCGGATGATCCCATAACGCATGTCGAGGATCTGGACCTGCTTCGGATCGGCGATCACACGGCTGATCATCTGGACCTCGGAGTGCCCCACCGTGCTGCCGTCCCTGAGCCTGAGCAGCCGGAACGAACCGCCGAGGCCGGAGTTCTCCTCGCGGCTCAGAGGCAAGACCTGGAGGTCCACTTTCCGCAACTGACCGATCTCCAACAGCCGTTCGAGTTGCCTACGCATCACCATTCTGCCTCCGATGAGACGACGCAGCGTCGACTCGCACTGCACAAAGCTGAAAACCGGCCGTGCCGTCGAGCCGTCGATGATCTCTTGGCGGGCAATACGCGCGGCCACCCGCTGCTCAAGCTCGTCCTCAGTGAACGGCGGCCGTCGGGCGCCGAACACCGCTCGCGCATACTCCTCGGTCTGGACCAGCCCCTCAATGACCGAGTTGTTGTACGCACACAGCTCGAAGGTCTCAGCCTCCAGCTTCTTCAGATCCCGTACCTTCTTCGGGTACCGGGCCTCCGCCACGTCCTTCTTCATCGCCGCGATCTTGCCGCCCGCGCCCAGGACTTCGTCCGCCTTGTCCAGGAACTCCGGCCGGGGGATCCGCCTCCCCCGCTCGACGGACGAGACCAGTTCCTCCCCGTACCCGATAGCCGACCCGAAATCCGCCTGCCGCAGCCCCGCCGCTTCCCGCCACAGCTTGACCTGACGACCGACTGCCTTCATCACGGCTCCCGAGTCGTCCTCCAGCGCCGCGTCCCAGCGAGACTCGTCCGACCCGTCCGTCGTGTAGTCCGTACCCATTGCTCGCCCCACCTCCGTCGTGCCCGTAGCCAACGGCGCCCGCGCCCGGCGCGTCACGGCGTACCGGCCGGACTGATCCGGCCCGCGGCCGGACAGTCACCGTCCGTGCGGACATCGTTACAGTTCAGCGTAGGCAGGGGTGACCACGCTGAGTGATGTGAACCGAGAAATCACCACGACCGAAACCCCCACCCCCGTACGCCACTTCACCGTGCAGCTCTCCGCACCGCGCCGAGGCGCCCGGCTCGCCCGGCTGCTCGCGACGGAGCAACTGCCCTCCTGGGAGTTGCCGTTCGGCGTGGTCGCGCACCTCGTCGAGGTGCGCGCCGACCGCTGGGGCGTGGTCCCCGGACCGCCGCCCTGCAAGACCGTCCCGGGCGGAGCGGTGGCCCCCATCCCTCATGACAAGGCACGCCGCGCCCTTCTCGAAGCTGCCGGCAGGGCTGAGTGGACCGCGGCCTCCACCTCATGGGTCCCCCGGGTGTCACACCCGGGTGGTGGATCCGCGTCGTAACGGGTGACATGCAATGTAGAGGGCGGCCCACTCCGTACCGCGGCCGCCGCTGGGAGGCGCTACCTGTGAACGGACCCATTCTGGTGACCGGTGGTACCGGCACGCTCGGTAAGGCCGTCGTGCGGCGGCTGCTCGACGACGGGCGGGACGTACGCGTGCTGAGCCGGCGGCCGCGACCGGCCGACGACCGCAGCCCGTACGAGTGGGCGACCGGGGACATGAAGACCGGGGCCGGATTGGATGCCGCCGTGGCGGGGGCGAGGGTGGTCATTCACTGCGCCACGACCGGCGGCAAGGGCGACGTGGAGGCGACGCGTCGGCTGATCGAGGTGGCGCGGCGGCAATCGGCACCTCCGCACCTGCTCTACATCTCGATCGTCGGCATTGACCGGATCCCCTTCTTCTACTACCGCGCCAAGCTCGAATCGGAGCGGCTGATCGAGCAGTCAGGACTGCCGTGGACCGTGCTGCGCACGACCCAGTTCCACGACCTGATCGCGATGATCACGGAGGCCCAGCGGCGGCTGCCGGTGACGCTGACGATCTCCGGGGCCCGCTTCCAGCCGGTCGAGGTACGCGAGGTGGCCGACCAGCTCGTAGAGCTCGCGACCGGCGAGCCCGCGGGCCGCGTGCCCGACATGGGCGGGCCGGAGATCCGTACCCACACCGATCTGGCCCGCGCCTACCTGGAGTCCGTCGGGCGGCGCCGCAGGGTGGTGCCGCTGTGGCTGCCGGGCGGCATGTTCACGGCACTCCGGAAGGGCGGCAACCTGGCACCGGATCAGGCCGTCGGGCGCGGCACGTTCGAGGAGTTTCTGAGGGAGAGGGCGACGAAGCCGGTGTAGCGAGAGCCGGCCCAGCAGGTCTGCCGCACCGGGTCGCCGGGGCCCGGGACCCGCGCGGCGAGGCCCTCGCGGCCTGCCCGCAAAAGGCTGCGCGACCAACCTCCTTGGCTCTGAAGCCGGAAGAGATCTCGCGGTCGGTATTCGGTTGTATTCTCTGTTTGTGGCTGACACGACCATAAAGATCACGGAAGAGATTCGGGACCGGTTGCGTCTCCTGGCCGAGGAGCGGAGCATGAGCACGCGCGCCTTCGTCGAGAAGCTGGTCGCCGAGATTCCGACGGAGTCCGAACGAGCGGAGCGCACCGCCCGGGGTATCGCCTACGTGAGTGCCAATCTCGGCGTGGATCTGACCGATGCGGATCTCCGGGACGGCGACGAGTGGCGGCATGCGATCGCCGCGCGCCGGGTCGGGAGCCGCAGGTGATCATTCTCGATCACACAGCAGTCACCGCTCTGTGCCGGGGGCATCGGCTGTTATCCAGCATCGCTGTCGTTGAGGTGGACGACCCGGCGCAACGGGCCCACATCCCGGCACTGTGCCTGGTTGCCGCGAGCCTGGAACTGCCGGGCGCTGCGGCACACGTCGGTGCCCTGCCGGGCCTGGAGTTCCTGAACCTCGAATTCGCAGGAACCGCTGCGGTCGAGCAGGTGGTGTCCGCAGGCGTCGACTGGGCGTACGCACACGCTGTCTACGCCGCCGCATCGGGCGCGGTGGAGGGACAGGTGCTGACCGCGACACCTGACGCTTACAACGGAACCGGGGTCTGGGCCGTCGACATCGGCAAGCCGTGAGCGGGTGCGAACCGAAGTGGTCAGGCGCGTTACTCCGTCGGCGCCCCGCCGTTGTGCGACCCCGGCTCCAGGTCGAACTCCCCGTCCCGCGCACCGAGTGCGAACGCCCGCCACTCCGCCTCCGTGTACCGCAGCACGGTCTCGGGGGCGGCTGTCGACCGCATGGCCACCGCACCGCCCGGGAGGTACGCGATCTCGACGCGCTCGTCGGCGCCGCTGGGCGCGCTGTGCCACTCGACGCCGGAGAGGTCGAGGGCGTAAAGCTCTGAGCCTACTTGGGGCGTCTGCCTCCCCGCCCGTGCGCGGCAGACGGGGCTCCGACGACCTCGACGCGCGCCCCGGCCCGCAGCCCCCATCGCGCCATCGCCCCCGCCTCCGCCTCGAGCACATGCCGCGAGCGGGGCCGAGGCAGCCCGAGACGGCCGGGCCGCATGGTCCGTACGGCGATCACGCGCAGGCCGCGGTCCAGATACGCGACGTCGATCGCGAACCGCATCCGGAAGGTGTGCACGCTCCCGGCCGGGCTGAGCAGGATGGCGCCCTCGATGCCGTCACGCCCGAGGAGCCCGCGGGTTCGGGCGCGGTAGGACGCGGCGATCTCGAGCGGGATCGCGGGCCCGGATCCCGTGGCTCCGCGCACGTCATCCGCGACGCGCAACAGCGCAACGCCGTCCCGCCAACGACTCCCCATACCCATCCCCCTGCCGGTGCCACTGCTTCAGCTGAGCGTTCTACCAGACGGGCGCGGGCAGCCGGACCAGCGCGGGCAGCGGCGTTTCCGCCCGGCACCGGCACCGGCACCGGCCCGCTCGGACCGGGCCCATGACGCCTCGGGCGGCAGTCCGTAAGGTCGGAGGGTGCATCTGCTGCTGATCGTGCTCGCCGCCGCCTTCGGAGGCGTCGCCGGGCTGCTCGTGCCCCGGGCGGTGTACCGGCTGGCCGTCGAGCCGGGGGAGCCGTGGCGCGCCGCGTGCCCGGCCGGGCACGCGCTCACCGGTGCCGCCCGTGGCTGGCTCGGCCTCGCGCGCTGCCCCGTCTGCACTCGTGTCGGTGCCGAACCGGCAGCCGAGCGCGGCGGGACCCGGAACACCGGCCGCCCCGGCCCCGGCGCGCTGCCGGAGACCGCCGACGCCGACACCGGCTCCGTACCGACCGCCGCCGCACGGGCAGATGCGGACGCGCCCCCGACCACCCGCGCGTGGCCCGCCCGGCGCGGCGGGTGGTACGGGCCCGGGCGCGCCGCCACCGCCGTCGGTGCGGCACTCGCGTGCGGCGCGCTCGCGGCGGCCACCGGGCCGCGCCCCGAGCTGGCGGTGTGGCTGCTGCTCGTCCCCTTCCTGCTCGTGCTCGCACTCGTGGACCGGGCCGTGCACCGGCTGCCCGACGTCCTCACCCTCACCCTCCCCGGCGCGGCCGCCGCCCTGCTCGGCGCGGCCGCTCCGCTGCCCGGGCACGCGGGCTCGTGGGCCGGCGCGCTGCTCGGTGGGCTCGGGCTCGGCGGCGCGTACCTCGTCCTGTTCCTGATCCACCCCAGCGGCATGGGCTTCGGCGACGTCAAGCTGGCGCTCACGCTGGGGGTCGCCCTGGGGTGGTACGGCTGGCCGGTGCTCTTCGCGGGCGCGTTCGCCAGTTTCCTGCTCGGGGCCCTCTACGGCGCAGGGCTGCTGCTGACGCGGCGCGCCGGGCGCAAGGCGGCCCTGCCCTTCGGTCCCTTCATGATTTCCGGGGCTCTGCTCGGTGTGCTGCTGGGCGGTATCGGCGCCGCATGAGGCGCCGGAAGGGCTCGCCGGGGCAGGACCCAGGCGGCCCCGGCGTCAGCCCGCCGCGCACCGTCACCCCCGACGATGCACGGACCACCCCGCACAAGAGGCTATGGTGGAAACCCCCCCTCGGGCCGGTCCGTATCCCCCCCACGGACCGGCCCGCTTTTCTTTCCGCACCCGGAATCCCCATACACCCCAGTGAACTCTTAGTAGAATTCCGGGGCTTGATGGCGCCCGAGTGGGGGAGAGGGAGTCGATGACTTACGGGGGATGGGGGCCGCCCAACGGTCCAGGACAGGGCGGCCCGGGGAACGGGGGCCCGTACTGGGGCCCGCCTCCGCACAACCCGAATCCGTACCCGTACCCGTACCCGTATCCGGACCCGCACCCCCAGCCCTACGTGCCGCCGCAGCCTGCCAGGCGGCGCAGCGGCTGCGGCTGCCTCGCCTTCGCCTTCGCACCGGCCTTCGTCTCCGCCAGGAGGCGCGCCGACGCGATCTTCAACACGCCGGGGCCCGGCCGCATCGACGACCCGTCCATCCGCCAGGTCCAGAACTGCCGCGCCCTCGTGGGAGCGTTCGCGACCTTTCTCCTCATCTATACCTATGGCACCGACGGCGGCTGGAGCGACGTGGTCGACGACAGCGCGCTGAAGCTGTTCGCCGCACCCTGGCTGCTGATCTTCACCGGGCCGCTGGTGGTCGCCGGGTTCATCCGCTACGCGCCCCCCGAGCACCGGCCCACCCTCCGCTCCCGGCTGCGGTCGCCGCTCAAGGCGGTGGGGTGGTACCTGGGGGCGCTCCTGCTGTTCATCGGCTGCCTCGCGCTGTTCGCCCTGGTCATGTACCAACAGGGGGCGGGCGGGAGCATCAGTTTGCTGGCCTCGGTCATGGTTCTCGCGTTGTTTTTCCCGGTGGTCTGGCTGGCGTTCTTCCTTCTGTTCGCCTCCGGGAAGGCCGCCCGCTATGCCTTCAACACCGCCGATGTGCATGCCGCGCTGCCCGCGCTGCTGACCCTGGTCCTGGTCTGGGAGCTGACGCTCCTCAGCGTCGCCGTCGACGGCATGCCGCACGGCCCCCTGCCCGTCCGGCTCTGCGGCATCCTGGGCGGGCCGCTGTCCGTGACCGGGGTGGCGCTCTGGGAGCTGCGGAGGCTACGGATGCGGTACGGCGTCCGCATCCGCCACTGACCACTGGCCGCTGACCACTGGTCGGCGGCCATGGGGCCATGGGTCAGCTCCGGCCCGCCCAGATGTTCACGCCCTCCGTCGACTGCGCGAACGAGTCGATCTCCTTCAGCTCCTCGGCCGTGAGCGGCGGTGCACCGAGGGCCGCGACGTTCGCCTCCAGCTGCGCCACGCTCGATGCGCCGATCAGTGCCGACGTCATCCGCTCGTCCCGCAGCACCCAGTTCAGCGCCATCTGGGCGAGCGACTGGCCGCGGGCCCGCGCGATCTCGTTCAGACCGCGCAGCCGCCGTACGACCTCGTCGGTCAGCAGCCCCGGGTCGAGGGACTTGCCCTGCGAGGCCCGCGAGCCCTCGGGGATGCCGGCGAGGTACTTGTCCGTCAGCAGACCCTGGGCGAGCGGCGCGAAGGAGATGCAGCCCATGCCCTCCGCCTCCAGGGTGTCGAGCAGCCGGTCGTCCTCGGTCCAACGGTTGATCATGGAGTACGACGGCTGGTGGATCAGCGGGCGCACCCCCATCCCGCGCAGCAGCCGCGCCGCTTCCGCCGTCTGCTCCGCGGTGTACGAGGAGACGCCGGCGTACAGCGCCTTGCCCTGCTGGACGGCGGACGCGAGCGCGCCCATCGTCTCCTCGAGCGGCGTCTCCGGGTCGAACCGGTGCGAGTAGAAGATGTCGACGTAGTCGACGCCCATCCGCTTCAGCGAGGCGTCGAGCGAGGACAGCAGATACTTGCGGGAGCCCCACTCGCCGTACGGGCCGGGGTGCATCAGATAGCCGGCCTTGGTGGAGAGCACCAGTTCGTCCCGGTACGGGCGGAAATCCTGGGCGAAGAGCTTGCCGAAGTTCAGCTCGGCCGAGCCGGGCGGCGGGCCGTAGTTGTTCGCCAGGTCGACGTGTGTGACGCCGAGGTCGAAGGCGCGGCGCAGGATCGCCCGCTGCGATTCCAGAGCGCGGTCGTCGCCGAAGTTGTGCCACAGCCCGAGGGAGATCGCGGGCAGCTTGAGCCCGCTGCGGCCCGTGCGCCGGTACTCCATGGCGTCGTAGCGCCCGTCGGCGGCGCGGTAGGAAGAGGTCTCTGTCACAGCTTCTTCCCTATCACGCCACAATGACATACCTCCCGGCCCCTGCGTTGGGCCCGGCAGCCGCGGGAGCAGTAGGGTGCAGGCTCCGGGGGCCGCTACGCACGGAGGGGCTGGAGAAGGCATGAACCTGCGCGACCTGGTGTACAAGCTCTACGCACGCCGGGTGGAAGGCCGCCTCGACCATGCCCAGGTACCGAAGCACATCGGCGTCATCCTCGACGGCAACCGTCGCTGGGCGCGCGCCTCCGGCGGAACCGCGGAGCAGGGTCACCAGGCCGGGGCCGAGAAGATCCGGGAGCTGCTGGGCTGGTGCGCCGAGACGGACGTCGAGGTGGTCACGCTGTGGCTGCTGTCCACGGACAATCTCGACCGGCCGGAGGAGGAGCTCGTACCGCTGCTCGGCATCATCGAGGACGCGGTGCGCGACCTCGCGGCGGACGGGCGCTGGCGCGTGCACCACGTGGGGAACCGGGACCTGCTGCCGGCCCGTACGCAGTCCGTCCTCAAGGAGGCGGAGCAGGCCACGGTCGGCGTCGGCGGGATACTCGTGAACGTGGCCGTGGGCTACGGCGGCCGCCAGGAGATCGCGGACGCGGTGCGGTCGATTCTGCTCGACCACGCGAGCAAGGGGACGTCCTTCGAGGAGCTCGCGGAGATCGTCGACATCGACCTGATCGCCGAGCACCTTTACACACGGGGGCAGCCGGATCCGGACCTGGTGATCCGCACGAGCGGGGAGCAGCGGCTGTCCGGCTTCATGCTGTGGCAGAGCGCGCACTCCGAGTACTACTTCTGCGAGGTCTTCTGGCCCGCGTTCCGGAAGGTGGACTTCCTGCGGGCGCTGCGGGACTACGCGGCGCGGCACAGGCGCTACGGAGCCTGACCCCTCGCCGGTCAGGCCGCTC
>NZ_JBQQBX010000049.1:0-38732 GCF_052245475.1 Streptomyces sp. 7N604
GGACCGCGCCGCGCACCCCGCCGGGGTATGCGGCGCGGTCCCAGGGCCGGGCTACTTCGCGTCGGCGTCGCCGTCCTTCTTGCCGTCCTTCGCCTCGGCGGCGTCGGCAGCATCGGCGGGCTCGGCCTCGGCGTCGGGGGCGTCGGAGGCGTCGGCCTTGCCGAGGTCGATGCGCGGCTTGTCACCGTCCGCGGGGTCGGCAGGGGCGACCGGGGCGGCGGGGGTCTCTTCGGAGATCAGCGAGGAGGCGTCGTCCGGGACGACCGGGCCGTCGGCCTTGAGGTCTCCGTCGACCTTGAGGTCGCCGTCGGGGTCGATGCCGTGGACGATGCGGTTGTACTCGGCGTCCTCGAGGACGGCGCCGACGGAGTTCTTCGCGTAGACCGCGTGCACGCCGGGGGCGACCTCGAGGAGGACCGTGTCGTCGCCGACCTCCTTGACGGTGGCATACATGCCGCCGATCGTGCGGATGCCGGTGCCGGGCTGCATCTGGTTGCGCATCTGCATGGCCTGGCGCTGCTTGTTCTTCGCGGACCGGGTCATCAGGAACATGGCCCCGATCAGCACGATGAACGGGAGGAGGGTCACGATATTCACGGGCCGGAAATCCTTCACACGACCGCTCGAGCGGCGGCCTGGTATTCGGGGGTGGGCACGCCGTCCCACAAAGACGGCATCGGCGGAGTCTAAGCGAGTCCGCACCTACGGAACAACGCCCAGCATGTCACCCGGGTTCCGGAACGGGCGAGTCTCCGCGCCGTAACCGTACCGTTACACACCGAACAGGCCCGGTTGCCCCGGTGCCCCGCCGCTCTGCTGAGGCGGTACGAGACCCAGGTGCTCCCAGGCCGCGGGCGTCGCGATCCTCCCTCGCGGCGTCCGGGCCAGCAGTCCTTCGCGTACGAGGAAGGGCTCGGCGACCTCCTCCACCGTCTCCCGCTCCTCCCCCACGGCCACGGAGAGGGTGGACAGGCCGACCGGGCCACCGCCGAAGAGCTTGAGCAGCGCGCCGAGCACGGCGCGGTCGAGGCGGTCGAGCCCGCGCGCGTCGACCTCGTACACCCCCAGGGCCGCGGCCGCCACCTCGCGGGTGACGACGCCGTCCGCCTTGACCTGGGCGTAGTCGCGGACGCGGCGCAGCAGGCGGTTGGCGATACGGGGGGTACCCCGGGAGCGGCCCGCGATCTCGGCGGCGCCCTCGGGCTCGATGTCGACGTCGAGCAGGCGGGCGGAGCGGTGGATGACCCGCTCGAGCTCGGCCGGCTCGTAGAAGTCCATGTGGCCGGTGAAGCCGAACCGGTCGCGGAGCGGGGGCGGCAGCAGGCCGGCCCGGGTGGTGGCGCCGACGAGCGTGAAGGGCGGCAGCTCGAGCGGGATGGCGGTGGCCCCCGGGCCCTTGCCGACGATCACGTCGACCCGGAAGTCCTCCATCGCCATGTAGAGCATCTCCTCGGCGGGGCGGGACATCCGGTGGATCTCGTCGAGGAACAGCACCTCACCTTCGGTGAGGGAGGAGAGGATCGCGGCGAGGTCTCCCGCGTGCTGGATGGCGGGGCCCGAGGTGATACGGATCGGGGCGCCCATCTCGGCCGCGATGATCATGGAGAGGGTGGTCTTGCCGAGGCCGGGGGCGCCGGAGAGCAGGACGTGGTCAGCGGTCGCGCCGCGCGCTCGCGCTGCGCGCAGCACGAGGTCGAGTTGCTCGCGCACGCGTTCCTGGCCGATGAACTCGTCCAGGTCCTTGGGGCGCAGGGCGGACTCGACTGCCTGGTCCTCGCCGTCGGCGGCGGGCGCCACGAGGCGGTCTGCGCCGTCTTCCCAGTTCACTGCGTTGCTCCCATGTGGCTGGCGTTTCGTACTTTGCTGCACGCCGGTGGCACGAGGCTGTGCCCCGTCCCGCCCAACGGGACGATCTCCCACAGCCACGCGTTCATCGCGCGCGGTTCAGCGTCTGAAGAGCCGCCCTGAGCAGCTGACTCACCTGTGGCGGGCCGTCCGCGGCTTCGGCCTGCGGGGCGACTGCCACCACCGCGTCCTCCGCCTCCCGCGTGGCATACCCCAAACCGACCAGGGCGGCGTGCAGTTGGTCGCGCCAGCCCGCGGCCGCCGAGGCCGCGCCGCCGGAGGCCCGGACCGGTCCCGTCGGCTCGCCGAGCCGGTCCTTCAGCTCCAGCAGCAGCCGCTGCGCGCCCTTCTTGCCGATGCCGGGCACCGCGGTGAGCGCTTTCTCGTCGCCCGTGGCGACGGCGCGCCGCAGCGCGTCCGGGGAGTGCACGGCGAGCATCGCCTGGGCGAGCCGCGGGCCGACCCCGCTTGCGGTCTGCAGCAGCTCGAAGATCTGCCGCTCGTCGTCGTCCGCGAAGCCGTACAGCGTGAGCGAGTCCTCGCGGACGACCAGGGAGGTGGCGAGGCGGGCCTGCCGGCCGACGCGCAGCCCGGAGAGGGTGTTCGGGGTGCACTGGACCGCCATGCCGACCCCGCCGACCTCGACGACCGCGCTGTCCGGGGCGAGGGCGGCGACCGGGCCGCTGACGAAGGCGATCATGGCGTGACCTTCCGTACGGGCGCTGGGGGAATGCGGGAGGGACGGGCTGCGGAGGCATGGGCCTGCTGGAGGCGGCCCAGCGCGGGCGCGCGCCAGATGTGGCAGATCGCGAGGGCCAACGCATCGGCGGCGTCCGCCGGTTTGGGCGGCGCGTCCAGCCTCAGCAGCCGGGTGACCATCGTCCCGACCTGCGCCTTGTCGGCGCGGCCGCTGCCGGTGACGGCGGCCTTGACCTCGCTGGGGGTGTGCAGCGCGACCGGCAGCCCGCGGCGCGAGGCGCAGAGCATCGCGACGGCGCTCGCCTGCGCGGTGCCCATGACCGTACGGACATTGTGCTGGCTGAACACCCGCTCCACGGCGACGCATTCGGGCCGGTGCTCGTCCAGCCACTGCTCCATGCCGCGCTCGATGAGGACCAGCCGCTCGCCGATGTCCGCGCCGGCCGGGGTCCGTACGACGCCGACGCCGAGCATCGTCAGGGCCCGGCCCGCGACGCCCTCGACCACGCCGATGCCGCACCGGGTCAGCCCCGGGTCGACCCCGAGCACGCGCATCAACGCCCCTCCCTTCTTTGCGGCTGAACCGCCGCCGCTCTCGCGGAACTGGTTGATCGCCGTTGTGGTTCCTCAATTGATGGTTGCGGTCCGAGGCGGCGATCTTTGACTTCTTCGTCAGGCTATCCGGTGGCACCGACAACGACGGCGGGCCGGGGGACGTGTCCCACCGGCCCGCCATCGGAGCGAGTTCAGGCTTCGACCTTCTCCATGATGTCGTCGGCGACATCGAAGTTGGCGAAGACGTTCTGCACGTCGTCGCTGTCCTCGAGCGCGTCGATCAGCTTGAAGATCTTGCGCGCGCCTTCCTCGTCGAGCTCAACCTGCATGGTGGGCACGAAGTTGGCGTCGGCCGAGTCGTAGTCGATGCCCGCCTCCTGGAGCGCGGTGCGCACCGCCACGAGATCGGTGGCCTCGCTGATGACCTCGAAGTTCTCGTCGAGGTCGTTGACTTCCTCGGCGCCCGCGTCCAGGACCGCGGCCAGCACGTCGTCCTCGGTCAGCTCGCCCTTGGGGACGATCACGACGCCCTTGCGGTTGAAGAGGTACGACACCGAGCCCGGGTCGGCCATCGAGCCGCCGTTGCGGGTCATCGCGACGCGCACGTCGGAGGCGGCGCGGTTGCGGTTGTCGGTCAGACACTCGACGAGCACCGCGACGCCGTTCGGGCCGTAACCCTCGTACATGATCGTCTCGTAGTCGGCGCCGCCGGCCTCGAGGCCTGCGCCGCGCTTGACCGCGCTGTCGATGTTCTTGTTCGGCACCGAGCTCTTCTTCGCCTTCTGGATGGCGTCGAAGAGGGTCGGGTTACCGTCCGGGTCGGCGCCGCCCGTGCGGGCAGCGACCTCGATGTTCTTGATCAGCTTCGCGAAGAGCTTGCCGCGCTTGGCGTCGATCACGGCCTTCTTGTGCTTCGTCGTAGCCCATTTAGAGTGGCCGGACATCCGCCTGTCTCCTTCACGTAACCAATTCCTGAGCGAACCCCAGTGATCCTACCGGGATCCGATTACCCAGCTGTGCGCACCGTTTCCACGAACAGCCGGTGAACCCGGTGATCGCCGGTCAGCTCCGGATGGAAGGACGTGGCCAGCACGCTGCCCTGCCGTACGGCGACGATGTGGCCTTCGTGCGTGGCCAGCACATCGGCGTTCCCGCCGACGGACTCCACCCACGGAGCGCGGATGAAGACGCCCTCGACCGGGCCGCCCTCGATCCCGGCGAAGTCCACCGCGGCCTCGAAGGACTCGTTCTGGCGCCCGAAGGCGTTGCGGCGCACGATCATGTCGATGCCGCCCAGGGTCTCCTGATCGTCCCGGCCATCCAGGATCTTGTCCGCGAGCATGATCATCCCGGCGCAGGTGCCGTACGTGGGCATCCCGGCCCGTACGCGCTCGCGCAGCGGCTCCAGCAGGCCGAAGGTGACCGCCAGCTTGGACATCGTGGTCGACTCACCGCCGGGGATCACCAGGCCGTCGACCTCCGCGAGCTCCTCGGCGCGGCGGACCGGGCGGGCCAGGGCGTCGGCCTCGGCGAGTGCGACCAGGTGCTCACGGACGTCGCCCTGGAGGGCGAGGACGCCGATGACGGGGTTGGACACGGGGTGAAACCTCTCTGCAGATCGCAGGTCGTGGGGCGTGGGTTGTGGGTTCTACGGCCGGTGGGCGGCGCGCGGGGTCCGCGGGCCGCCCACCAGGTGAAGATCGCTTACCAGCCGCGGTTGGCGTAGCGCTCCGTCTCGGGGAGGGTGTCGCAGTTGATGCCGACCATGGCCTCGCCCAGGCCGCGGGAGGCGTCCGCGATGATCTTGGGGTCGTCGTAGAAGGTGGTCGCCTTCACGATCGCGGCGGCGCGCTTGGCCGGGTCGCCGGACTTGAAGATGCCGGAGCCGACGAAGACGCCCTCGGCGCCGAGCTGGCGCATGAGCGCGGCGTCGGCCGGGGTGGCGACGCCACCGGCGGAGAAGAGCACGACCGGCAGCTTGCCGAGCTCCGCGACCTCCTTGACCAGCTCGTACGGGGCGCGCAGCTCCTTCGCCGCGGCGTACAGCTCGTTGTGGTCGAGGGTGGTGAGGCGGCCGATCTCCTGCTTGATCTGGCGCAGGTGGCGCACGGCCTCGACGACGTTGCCGGTACCGGCCTCGCCCTTGGAGCGGATCATGGCCGCGCCCTCGGCGATCCGGCGCAGGGCCTCGCCCAGGTTGGTGGCGCCGCAGACGAAGGGGGTGGTGAAGGCCCACTTGTCGCTGTGGTTGACCTCGTCCGCCGGGGTGAGGACCTCGGACTCGTCGATGTAGTCCACGCCGAGCGCCTGGAGGATCTGGGCCTCGACGAAGTGGCCGATCCGGGACTTGGCCATGACCGGGATGGAGACGGCGTCGATGATGCCCTCGATCATGTCCGGGTCGGACATCCGGGCCACGCCGCCGTCCTTGCGGATGTCGGCGGGCACCCGCTCCAGGGCCATGACCGCCACCGCACCGGCGTCCTCGGCGATCTTCGCCTGCTCCGGGGTGACGACGTCCATGATCACGCCGCCCTTGAGCTGCTCGGCCATGCCGCGCTTCACGCGCGCGGTGCCGGTCTCGGGGGTCCCGTTGGGAGCGATCGAAGACGTGCTGGGGGGCGTGCTGGACACGGTTTGACCTCACTCGACGACGAATGTGCGATTGAGCCCATCGTAGGCCCGTTCGATACCCGACCCTGACCGGCCATCCGGTCCAGGTGGGCCGCCGCACTACTACGGATAAGACAAAAGCGCCGACGGCCGCTTCGCCACAAGGGCCAATCGCGGCCCGGTGGCCCGCTCGCCCCGGGGTTGCCGGGGGCGGCCGGGGTTTCCATGGCTGCCGGAGCCGGGCCCTCAGTGGCCGGTTCGTCCGGCCAGCGCGGCCGGGGGCTCGTCGTCCATCTCGAAGGCGAGCGGGAACGGCGCGTGGCCCGCGAGCCGGAACCAGCGCACCTTACGGTGCCGTCGCAGCGCCCGGGCCGCGCGCACCGCGTCGTTGTGGAAACGCCGCGCCATCGGGACCCGGCGGACCGCGGCCGACAGTTCCCCGACCGCCTCCTCGCCCCCGGGCGCCTCCCGTACGGCCTCGACCTGCGGGGCCTCGGCGAACACGGCGCGCAGCGCCTGGCTGAGCTCGCTCTCGGCGACCTCGCGCTGCTCCTCCTCGGCCTGGCGGGCGGCGTGTGCCGCCTGGTAGAGCACGATCGACGCGGCCGGGTCGAGGACGCCGGAAGTCGCCACCTCCTGCGCCACGGAGGCGCGGCGCAGCAGTTGCGCGTCGAGCGCGGCGCGGGCGGCGTCGATACGGGCGTGCAGCCGGTCGAGCCGCCCCGCGGTCCAGCTCAGGTACAGGCCGATCGCGACGAGGGCCACCGCGATCCAGATCAATGTCGAGGTCACGGGCGGCAAGGCTACCGCCGCCCACGGTGGGCACCGCCCGGAGTCCTCGCCCGCCCCGGGACTGCGGCCGGTCCGGCACCGCCGATCTACGCGGCGATGGCTGCTCACCGCGGCGGCGGGAAGATTTCTGCCGCCCCGGCGGCGAGGTCACCCGCGGCAGCGGGATTCCTCTGCCGCAGCGGCGGGGATTCCTCGCCACCGCGACGGAGCAACCGGCACGGCTGAGACCCACGGTGCCGAACCGGCCGACCGCGGCGCCGGACAGACGCCTCGCCGCCATGGATGGCGCTACGCCATTCCCCGCCCGGACGGCACATCCATCCCGCCGCAACGGCGAGCAACCACTGTGGCCAAGGTCGGCGGTACCGAACCGGCCTCAGCCCGAAGAAGGCGCCAGACGCCGGAGGTTAGTCGCGGGCGAGGCCGAAGCGGGCTCGGAGGCCCGTCGTGCGGTCGTCGGCCGCCACCGAGGCCGCGCCGTCGGTCACCGTCTCGTAGACCGCCAGGATGTCCGCGCCGACCGTCGACCAGTCGAACCGCCGTACGTGCCGCCTGCCCCGTTCACGCAGCTCCGCCCGGCGCGCCGGGTCGCCCAGCAGCCGTACCGCGGCGGTCGCGAGCCCGTCGGCGTCCTCGCAGGCGAACAGCTCCCCCGCCGCTCCCCCGTCCAGCACCTGCGCGAAGGCGTCCAGGTCGCTGGCGAGAACCGGAGCGCCCGCCGACATCGCCTCGACGAGGATGATCCCGAAGGACTCGCCGCCGGTGTTCGGCGCCACGTACAGGTCCACGCTGCGCAGCAGCCGCGCCTTGTCCTCGTCGCTGACCATGCCGAGGAACTCCACGCGCTCGCACACCTCGGCCGGCAGCCCGGCGACGGCTTCCTTCTCGTCGCCGCGCCCCGCGACCAGCAGCCTGGCCTCCGGCCGCTCCTCAAGGATCCGGGGCAAGGCCTTCATGAGCACCGGCAGGCCCTTGCGCGGCTCGTCGATGCGCCCGATGAAGCCGATCGTCTCCCCCTGCCACTCCGATTTGGGCTCGGCGTCCGCGAAGAAGCCGACGTCCACGCCGTTGGGGATCACCACCGCGTCGCCGCCGAGGTGTTCCACGAGCGTGCGCCGCGCGTACTCGCTCACCGCGATGCGGGCGCTGATCTTCTCCAGCGCCGCCTGCAGGATCGCGTACGCGGCGACCATCGCACGGGAGCGCGGGTTGGAGGTGTGGAAGGTGGCGACGATCGGACCCTGCGCGGCCCAGCAGGACAGCAGGCCGAGCGAGGGCGAGGCGGGTTCGTGGATGTGCAGCACGTCGAAGTCCCCCTCGTGCAGCCAGCGGCGCACGCGCGCGGCGGACAGGAAGCCGAAGTTGAGGCGGGCGACGGAGCCGTTGTACGGCACGGGCACGGCGCGGCCCGCCGAGACGACGTACGGCGGCAGCGGGGTCTCGTCGTCCGCCGGGGCCAGCACGGACACCCCGTGGCCACGGCGGATCAGATGCTCGGCCAGGTCCCGGATGTGGAACTGGACGCCGCCCGGCACATCCCAGGAGTACGGGCAGACGATGCCGATCCTCAAGGCTTCTCCGTTCCTTCAGCTGTCGGCGGAGCGGTCATTCCCCGGCTCCCGCGGCTCGAGGTCCTTCAGCCACAGCCGCTGCAGCATGTGCCAGTCCTGCGGGTGCTCGGCGATTCCGGCGGCGAAGACGTCCGCGAGGGCCTGCGTCATCGCGGCCGTCCTCTCGGCGCGGGTGCCGGTCTGTGGGACCTCGACCGCCGGGTGCACGCGCCCCTGCATGACCGGCGGTTCGTCGTACCAGAGTGTCACCGGCAGCAGCAGCGCGCCGGTCTGCTGGGCGAGCATGGCAGGCCCCGCGGGCATCCGCGCGACGTCCCCGAAAAACGAAACCTCGATACCGGACGCGGACAGGTCGCGGTCCGCGACCAGGCACACCAGGCCTCCGGAGCGCAGCCGCCTGGCGAGGGTGCCGAAGGCGCTGCCGCCGGTGTGCGGGAGGACCTCCATGCCCAGGCCCTCGCGGTAGGCGACGAACCGGTCGTAGAGGGTCTCGGGCTTCAGCCGCTCCGCGACCGTGGTGAAGGGCACGCCGAGCCGGGTGGTGACCCAGGCTCCGGCGAGATCCCAGTTCGCCAGGTGCGGCAGCGCGATGATCGCGCCCCTGCCCGCGGCGAGGCCTTCTTCCAGCAGGTGGATGTCCTTGGGCGAGAAGGCGGCCGCGATGTCCTCGTTGCTCCAGACCGGGAGCCGGAAGGACTCCATCCAGTAGCGCAGGTACGAGCGCATGCCCGCGCGGGACAGCTCCTCAAGCCGCTGTGGCGTGGCGTCGGGCACCACGCGCGCGAGGTTGGACTCGAGCCGCAGCACGCTGTTGCCGCGCCGCTTCCAGGCGCTGTCGGCGATCTGCTGCCCGAGCCGTACGGCCGCGGCCTCGGGCAGGTGCTTGACCGTGCTCCAGCCCAGGCCGTAGAGCCCGTCGGTGAGCCGGTGCGCGATCCCGGGCATCATGACGCCTCACTCCCCTGCGCAGCCCCAGCGTCCGCCTCCGCGGCCTCCCGGCGTACGGTGACCATCCGCTGCCCGAGCGTCACCAGGCTGCCGACCGCCACCACCCACAGCGCGACCGGCAGCAGGACCTCGATGTAGGGCACGCCGAACGTGTGCAGCCCGGCCAAGCCCGCCGCGACCAGCGAGATCACCAGCCGCTCGGCCCGCTCGACGAGACCGTTGACATTCACCGGCAGTCCGATGCTCTCGCCGCGGGCCTTGGTGTACGAGACCACCTGGCCGCTGGCCAGGCAGAAGATGGTGACCGCACACAGCACGAGGCTGTCGCCGCCGCCCGCGTACCAGAGCGCGAGCCCGCCGAAGATCGCGGCGTCCGCGACCCGGTCGAGGGTGGAGTCCAGGAAGGCGCCCCACCGGCTCGACCTGCCCAGTTGCCGGGCCATGTTCCCGTCCACCAGGTCCGAGAAAACGAACAGGGTGATTACCACAGTGCCCCAGAACAGCTCGCCCTGGGGGAAGAAGACCAGCGCGCCCGCGACGACTCCGGCGGTCCCGGCGATGGTGACCGCGTCGGGGCTGACCCCGAGGCGCAGCAGGAGCGCGGCGAACGGTGTGAGAACACGCGTGAAGAACGCACGCGCGTACTTGTTCAGCATGGCCTTCCCGAGGGTCGGTGGGGGCCGCGCGGCCCATTCGGCCACCGGCGCCGCCCCATCGTAGCCAGCGGGCGCTTGTGTTCGATGAGCGCACTCGGCGCGTGGCCGGGTACGACGTATGGACGCAGCATGACAGGGGTGGAAAGCTCGAAGAACCGCAACAGGTGCAGACCGGGAGGCGAGGCACATGGGCGACAGGACGAACGCACACCCCGGGGCCGCCGGCAGGGCAGCAACGGCCGACCGGCCCTCATCCCTGCGGAACGTGGTGCTGGTCGGCCACAGCGGGTCCGGAAAGACCACTCTGGTCGAGGCCCTCGCTCTCGCGGCGGGCGCGGTGAACCGGCCGGGCCGGGTCGAGGACGGCAGCTCCCTCTCCGACTACGACGAGATCGAACACCGGCAGCAACGCTCGGTACAGCTCTCCCTCGTTCCGGTGGAATGGGGCGGGATCAAAGTCAATCTGCTCGATACTCCCGGATACGCCGACTTCGTCGGGGAGCTGAGGGCCGGTCTGCGGGCAGCGGACGCGGCCCTCTTCGTCGTTTCGGCGGCGGACGGCGTGGACGGCTCGACGCGCATGGTGTGGGAGGAGTGCGCCGCCGTCGGGATGCCGCGCGCGATCGTCGTGACGCACCTTGAGTCGGCGCGCGCCGACTTCGAGGAGATGACGGCCGTCTGCCAGCGGGTCTTCGGAGGCGACGACCCCGACGCCGTACTGCCGCTGTATCTGCCGCTGCACGGCGAGGAGGCAGCGGACGGGCACGCCCCGGTCGCCGGCCTGATCGGGCTGCTCTCCCAGCGCGTCTTCGACTACTCCTCCGGCGAACGGGCCGAGCAGGCGCCCGATCCCGAGCACCTCCCGCTCATCGAGGAGGCCCGCAACCGGCTCATCGAGGGGATCATCTCGGAGAGCGAGGACGAGACCCTCATGGACCGCTACCTCGGCGGCGAGGACATCGATATCAAGACACTGATCGAGGACCTGGAGCGAGCGGTCGCCCGCGGCTCCTTCCACCCCGTGCTGGCCGCAGCGCCCGCCCCCGAGGGCAGCAAGCAGGGCATCGGGACCGTGGAGCTGCTGGAGCTGATCACCGGCGGCTTCCCGACTCCGCTGGAGCGCGAGGCCCCGGCGGTCACCACCCCGCAAGGCAGCCCGCGGCCTCCGCTGACCTGCGACCCCGAGGGGCCGCTCGCGGCCGAGGTCGTCAAGACCTCCTCCGACCCGTACGTCGGCCGGATCAGCCTGGTGCGGGTGTTCTCCGGCACGCTGCGCCCCGACGAGACGGTCCACGTCTCCGGACACGGCCTGGAGGACCGCGGCCACGAGGACCACGACGTGGACGAGCGGATCGGCGCGCTCTCGGCCCCCTTCGGCAAGCAGCAGCGGGTCATGCCCGAGGCCATCGCGGGCGACCTGGCCTGCGTGGGCAAGCTGAACCGCGCGGAGACCGGCGACACCCTGTCCGCCAAGGACAACCCGCTGCTCATGGAGCCGTGGGTGATGCCGGACCCGCTGCTCCCGATCGCGATCGAGGCGCACAGCAAGGCCGACGAGGACAAGCTCTCCGTGGGGCTCTCCCGGCTCGTCGCCGAGGATCCGACGATGCGTCTGGAGCAGAATCCCGACACCCACCAGGTGGTGCTGTGGTGCCTGGGCGAGGCACACATGGACGTGGCGCTCGAGCGGCTGCGCAGCCGGTACGGCGTCCAGGTCGATGCCGTGCCGCACAAGGTGTCGCTGCGCGAGACCTTCGCCGAGAAGAGTGCGGGGCGCGGCCGGCACGTCAAACAGTCCGGCGGGCACGGGCAGTACGCCATCTGCGAGATCGAAGTGGAGCCGCTGCCCGAGGGTTCCGGCATCGAGTTCGTCGACAAGGTCGTCGGCGGCGCCGTGCCACGGCAGTTCATCCCCTCGGTCGAGAAGGGCGTACGGGCGCAGGCGACGCGGGGAGTGGCCACCGGATATCCGCTGGTCGACGTGCGGGTGACCCTGCTCGACGGCAAGGCGCACTCGGTGGACTCCTCCGACGCCGCCTTCCAGACGGCGGGCGCGCTCGCGCTGCGCGAGGCCGCGGCCCAGAGCCGTATCCACCTGCTGGAGCCGTACGCCGAGGTGCAGGTGCTGGTCTCGGACGAGTACGTGGGTCCCGTGATGAGCGATCTGTCCGGGCGGCGCGGCCGGGTGGTCGGCACCGAGCAGGTGGGCGCGGGCCGCACGCTCGTACGGGCCGAGATCCCGGAGATCGAGATCGGCCGGTACGCGGTGGACCTGCGGTCGCTGTCACACGGCACGGGCCGGTTCAGCCGGTCGTACGTCCGGCACGAGCCTATGCCGGCGCAGCTCGCCACGAAGATCCGTGAAGAGGCGGGATCCGGCGGATAGTTGACGGATAGTGGACCTGTCGCCCGCCCCAACTGCCGTGCGGCGGGCGGCAGACCGCCGATACGCTGAGATGCACGTCAGACGGTGTGCCCTGAACGAGGGTTGCCGGACGCGGTAGTCGGGAAGATCCGTTGGCGGAAGCGCAGCGGCGTTGGGGGCGGTAGTGACAGACGGCGGGTTCGACTTCAGTCCCGGGGCGCAGATCCCGCTCTCCGGCTCGGCAGGGCAGACGGCGGCGACCAGTGCGCTGTCCTCGGCCGCCTACCGCGACAGCCCAGTCGCCGACATGCTGAAGGCCAACAGCGACTGGCACAAATCCCAGGTCTCGGCACCACGGCTGTCGCTGTTCGAGCCCAATCTCGGCGAGGCGTTCTCCCGCGCCGTGCAGGTGCGAATGCTCGGCGGCGCCCGGAAGCCGCTGATCCAGTCCTTCGGCACGGAGCCGCAGGCCGTGGTCGAGCACTGCCTGGCCGCCAACCGCATCCGCAAGGAGCGGGACACCCGGCTGACGATGGTGATGGTGGTCTTCGGGCTGCTGTTCCTGCCCGGGCTGCTGCTGTGGCTGGCCGCGTTCCAGCTGCGCCGGTCGCTGGCCGGATCGCAGAACAGGAGGGCAGGGGCGCTCGGTACGGCCGTGCTCGCCGGGGTCGGCCTGCTGGCGCTGCTGTTCCTCATCAGGCTGCCGTTCACCGGCTTCTGGGGACTCTATCTGCGCGCGATGGTCGTCGCCCCGGTGATCGGCTGGCTGTGGGCGAAGCAGATCTGCGAGCGTACGGCGAAGGACCTGCGGGACCGCTGGGAGGGCCTGCTCTCGGGCGGCGGGGTCGGCGCGAAGATCCCCGAGGCGGTGCCGCAGAACCCCAACGAGACCAGCGCGGAGCGCCTGCGCCAGGGCCTGGCCAGGCTGTCCGCCGAGCAGCACAGCAATCTCGTCTTCTACGCGGGCCCCAAGGGGATCCTCGGCATGGGCACCCGCTGGGGCAGCTGGCACATGGCGGAGGACCTGGTCTCCAGCGACCCGGACAAGGACATCAACCCCTTCCGCAGCTGGGATGTCATCCGGGCCATCCACGACCAGCTGCGGATGCTGGAGCGCGGCCCGCTGCACACCGGAGGGTTCCCGAAGCCGACGGTGACGCACTGGATCGTGTCGCCCATCGGCGAGGGCGCGGACGAGGTGGCCCGGCCGAACGACAGCGACACCGACGCCTTCCAGATCAAGGGCCACGAGATCCAGCGGATCTGCAACGAGCAGCAGTTCGGCAGCGGCAACCGCCACTATCTGGGCGTGCAGTTCGTCCTGTGGGACGGGCAGTTGGTGATCACCATGCTGGTCACGGTCACCGTGCTGCACGAGACGCTGCGGATCGAGGTGACCGGGCATGCCCTCGGCCCGGTGCACCCGCTGTTCACGACCAAGCCCGCTGCGAAGACCAAGGTGGTCTCCAGGAGCGTGAAGTTCTGGGAGAGCAAGGAGGTGGCGCTGCCGCTGGTGGACGCCAAGGAGGTGGTACGGCTGGCCGCGCGCGCCCCTCTGACCTGGTTCCCGCCGGTCCTCGACTACCTCGGCGGGAGCCTGACCCTGCCGGAGCCGTTCGGTCTGCGGCACGCCTGGGCGGACAAGCCGTGGCGCCACCGCTTCATGGCGGACGACGCCCTGCGCGCGGCCACCCCGGTCCTGCGGGTGGTGCACGCGGCGGCGCTCCGCGTCCTGGAGGAGAACGGAGTGGACACCGAGCAGTTCGGCAACCGCTCCCTCATCCTCAGCGGCCTCGTCCAGGGTGCGACGCCGATGAGGGCCGACCTCTACGACGCGTAACCGCCTGACCGCGCGCTGCAGCCCTCCGGCGCGGACGCCAGGCCGCCCGGGCGTCAGAGCAGCCGGACGTCAGCCCGCCCCGACGTTCAGGCCGCGGGCCAGGCCTCGGCGAGCATCCTGCGGGTGTCCGCGAGCAGCTGCGGCAGCACCTTCGTATGGGCGACGACCGGCATGAAGTTGGTGTCGCCGCCCCACCGCGGCACCACGTGCTGGTGCAGATGGGCGGCGATGCCCGCGCCCGCCACCGCGCCCAGGTTCATGCCGACGTTGAAGCCGTGCGCCCCGGACGCGGTGCGCAGTGCCTTCATCGCGCGCTTGGTGAACTCGGCGAGCTCGACCGTCTCCGGTTCGTCCAGCTCGGTGTAGTCGGCGACGTGCCGGAAGGGGACCACCATGAGGTGGCCGCCGTTGTACGGGTAGAGGTTGAGCACGGCGTAGACCCGCTCGCCACGGGCGACGATCAGCCCGTCCTCGTCGGACTTGGCCGGGATGGTGCAGAACGGGCATCCGTCGCCCGAGCCGGGGCCGCTCGGCTTGTTCTCCCCCTGGATGTAAGCCATCCGATGAGGGGTCCACAAGCGCTGGAACGCATCCGGCGTCCCGACTCCGATCTGCTGCTCCGGCTCACTCGTCATGCTCTGCAGCATATGGCTTCGCCCGTTCGCAGCGTGTCGCCGGGGCGGCGGCCCCGGCCGCTCCCGCGATGCTGAGCTGATGAACGACGACAGCCGGATGCGGAGCTGGGAGCGGCGCACCGAGATCCCGCTCTTCGCCGCGTCGCTGCTCTTTCTCACCTCGTACGCGGTGCGGGTGCTCGCGCCGGACCTCTCCCGGGTGTGGCTCGACTTCTGGCTCGCGCTGACGGCGGTCAGCTGGGCGTGCTTCGCGGTGGACTACGGGGTGCGGCTGCGGCTGAGCGGCCGCGGCGTGCGGTTCATCGTCACCCGGTGGCTGGACACGGTGGTGCTGGTGCTGCCCCTGCTGCGCCCGTTGCGGATGGTGCGGGTCTACAACGCGGTGCAGGCGCGCCGCGACCAGCCGACGCTCCCGCTCTACGCGCGCGTGATCACGTACGCGGGCATGACCTCGGTGCTTCTGGGCTTCGCCGCGTCGCTGGCCGTCTACCAGGCCGAGCGCGACGCCCCCGGCACCACCATCCGTACCTTCGGCGACGCCGCATGGTGGGCCTGCTCGACGCTGACCACCGTGGGCTACGGGGACGTGGCCCCGGTGACCCCGCAGGGGCGGCTGGTCGCGGCCGCTCTGATGGCGTGCGGCCTCGCGCTGCTGGGCGCGGTGACCGGCTCGTTCTCCTCCTGGCTGCTGCAGATCTTCACACGCGAGGACGAGAAGAAGCCCCCGGAGGCTTGAGCTCCAGGGGCCTCCCGCCCTGCGGATCAGACCTGCACCCGGTCCTCGACGGCCTTGAGGATCTCGGTCACCGCCTCCTCCACCGGCACGCCGTTCTTCTGCTCGCCGTTGCGGTAGCGGAAGGAGACCGCGCCCTTCGACACGTCGTCGTCGCCCGCGATGAGCATGTACGGGACCTTCGACTTCTGGGCGTTGCGGATCTTCTTCTGCATGCGGTCGGCGGAGGCGTCGACCTCGACCCGGATGCCGTGCCGCTTCAGCTTGGCGGCGACCTCCTGCAGATACGGCACGTGGTCGTCGCTGATCGGGATGCCGACCGCCTGGACCGGGGCCAGCCATGCGGGGAACGCGCCCGCATAGTGCTCCAGCAGCACCGCGAAGAACCGCTCGATCGATCCGAACAGCGCGCGGTGGATCATGACCGGACGCTGCCGGGAGCCGTCGGCCGCGGTGTATTCGAGGTTGAAGCGCTCGGGCAGGTTGAAGTCGACCTGGATGGTGGACATCTGCCAGGTCCTGCCGATCGCATCCTTCGCCTGCACGGAGATCTTCGGTCCGTAGAAGGCCGCGCCACCCGGGTCCATGACCAGGTCAAGCCCCTGCTTCTCGGCGGCCTGGCGCAGAATCTCGGTGGCCTCCGCCCACACCTCGTCCGAACCGATGAACTTCTCCGGGTCCTTGGTGGACAGCTCCAGGTAGAAGTCGTGCAGGCCGTAGTCGCGCAGCAGGTTCAGCACGAACGTGAGCAGCGAGTCCAGCTCGTCGGCCATCTGCTCCTTGGTGCAGTAGATGTGCGCGTCGTCCTGGGTGAAGCCGCGGGCCCGGGTGAGGCCGTGCACGACGCCCGACTTCTCGTAGCGGTAGACCGTTCCGAACTCGAAGAGCCGCAGCGGCAGTTCACGGTACGAGCGGCCCCGCGCGTCGAAGATCAGGTTGTGCATGGGGCAGTTCATGGGCTTCAGGTAGTAGTCGACGCCCTCGTCGAGCTGCATGGGCGGGTACATGCCCTCGGCGTACCAGTCCAGGTGGCCCGACTTCTCGAACAGCTTCCCCTTGGTGGCATGCGGGGTGTAGACGAACTCGTAGCCCGACTCCTCGTGCCGCTTGCGGGAGTAGTCCTCCATGGTCCGCCGGACGATGCCGCCCTTGGGGTGGAAGACCGCGAGCCCCGAGCCGATGTCCTCGGGGACGGAGAAGAGGTCGAGCTCGGAGCCGAGCTTGCGGTGGTCGCGTTTCTCGGCCTCGGCGAGGAAGTCCAGGTACGCCTTGAGCTCGTCCTTCGACGGCCACGCGGTGCCGTAGATCCGCTGCAGCTGCTTGTTCTTCTCGCTGCCCCGCCAGTACGCGGCGGCCGAGCGCATCAGCTTGAACGCCGGGATGTTCCGGGTGGTCGGCAGGTGCGGACCGCGGCACAGGTCCTTCCAGGCCAGGTCGCCGGTCTTCGGGTCGAGGTTGTCGTAGATGGTCAGCTCGCCTGCGCCGACCTCGGCGGACGCGCCCTCGGCGGCGTCGGCGGCCGAGCCCTTGAGCCCGATCAGCTCCAGCTTGTACGGCTCGCCGGCCAGCTCCGCGCGCGCGTCCTCGTCGGACACCGCGCGCCGAGAGAAGCGCTGTCCGCGCTTGACGATCTCCTGCATCTTCTTCTCGATGCGCTTGAGGTCGTCCGGGTGGAACGGGGTCGCGATGTCGAAGTCGTAGTAGAAACCGTCCTTGATGGGCGGGCCGATGCCCAGCTTGGCCTCGGGGAACAGCTCCTGCACGGCCTGCGCCATCACATGCGCGGCGGAGTGGCGCAGGATGTTGAGGCCGTCGTCGGAGGTGATCAGGACGGGCTCGACCACGTCGCCGTCCGCCACCTTGTACGCGAGGTCCTTCAGCGCGGCGACCCCGCCCGCGGGCGCGATCCGCGCCGCGACGACGCTGCGGTCGCCGCCCAGAAGCTCCGCCGCCGTAGTGCCCGTGGCCACCACGCGCTCTTCCCGCTCGGAATCGCGTTGGATGATCACACGGACGTCTGACACCGGTCTCTCCTGACTGTGGGTGGTGCGGCAAGCGGCGGCTTGCGCGCCTGAATCGTACCGAGCCGGGCGGGCCGGACGCGAAATGGTTACCCGGCGCCTACCGTGACGGACATGGCCATCGACTGGAACAACGAGCTCGTCGATCAGCTCGACCGGCACTGGCGGAACCAGCTGCGGCAGCGCCTGGAGGGGCTGTCCGACGACGAGTACTTCTGGGAGCCGGTGCCCGGCTGCTGGAGCGTGCGCCCCAGAGGCGAGAGCACCGCTCCGATCGCGGCCGGGGCGGGCGGCTTCACGATCGACTTCGCCTTCCCCGAGCCGGTCCCGGCGCCGGTGACGACGATCGCCTGGCGGCTCGCCCACATCGTGGTCGGTGTCCTCGGTGCCCGCGTCGCCTCCCTCCCCCAGCTACCGCTGGGGGTGCCCCCAGGCGGCCCGCCCGTCTCGTACGAGTCCTTCCACTACGCGGGCACGGCCGAGGAGGCGCTCGCCCAGCTCGACGAGGGGTACGCGGCCTGGACCGCGGGCGTGCGCGGCCTCGGGGACGGGGGCCTCGCGCGCCCCTGCGGACCGGCCGAAGGACCGTTCGCCGACCTGCCGATGGCCGCGCTCGTGCTGCACATCAACCGCGAAGTGATCCACCACGGAGCGGAGATCGCCCTGTTGCGCGATCTCTACCGCCACCGCAAGGCCGGCATCTTCTAAGCGGTCCTGGGCCGCTACGCGTCGTCGGCGCCGCACGCCTCCTCGAAGAAGTCGAGGTGCTCCTGCAGCGACTTCATCAGCCGGTCCCGCTCCGCCTCGTCCACCTGCACCGGCACCACACCCTGCGCACCCGTGAGACGGCGGAAGCCGCCCCGGCTCTCCAGCCGTCCGCTCACCCTGATCGGCAGGCCGACCAGGTGCGCGTGCCCCGCGATGCGGTACGCGTCCTCGTCGAGCGCCACCCGCACCTGCGGCACCTCCGCCCCCGCCAGGACCCGCAGCCGTACGGTCCCCGGCCCGCCGGGTGACGAGCGGCGCATCCGCACCACCGCGCCCGTGACCCGTACCGGCACGGACGGCTCGTCGCGCACATACCGCGCGCCCGCCTCCCGCAGGGCCGGCAGGTCCCCCGGCGAGAACTCCACCGGCTCCGGCCTGCCCGCGAAGCCCTCCGGCGCCCCGGCGGCGGGCGACCAGTCAAGCGCCACCCGCACCCCCTCCGAGCCGCGAACGAGCCCCACGACCGCCTCGGTCAGCTCCTGGCACACGCCCAGCTCGACGGCCGCGTCGAAGGCCTCCATCCCGCCCGTGGCGCGCTGGTAGTCGACGGCGTCGCGGGCCGCGTGCAGGGCACGCAGCAGGGTGGTGACGGCGGTGCGGCCGGTCTCGACCGGCACGAATACGGTCAGCTGCCGGCCGGTGCCCGGCTCGGGCCCGACGAGCATCCGCTCCAGGGCCGCCTCGGCGTGCCGCCGGTGCCGCGCCCCGTAGTAGCCGGCGCGGGCGCGCGCGGCGAGCGCACCGGCCACCAGCATCGCCCGCGCGCCCGCCCGCAGCTGCTCCTGCGCGGGCCAGGCCGCCGCACCGCTCTCCGGCACCGGTACGTCCCGCCACCAGCGGATCTCGTCACTGGGCACGGCCAGGCCCACGAGCACATCGCGGGCCGACGGCGCGGCGCTGCGAGCCAGCGCGGTGAGGGCCTCGGCGATCAGGTCCTCGCTGTCGGGGAAGGCGCGGTTCTCCGGCACCAGCAGGCTGGTCCCGGCCGCCCCGGGCCCCGGCGGGGTCCAGCGGCCGTAGCGGCCCGCCGCCCCGCCGCGCCGCCGCCAGCCGTGCCGCCCCAGCAGGGCGCTGAGGACGGCCGGGTCCACCTGCTCGGGGGCCAGGCCGCCTGCGGGCAGAGCTCCCGCGGCTTCTCGGGGATGTGGTCGTACGGACTCGTCGAACGGCCGGTGCATCAAGGTCTCCCTCCCACCCCGACCCGGGTCATGATCTCGCAGAGGGCTCGGTCGTCGAAGATCCGCGTGGTCGGGATCCGCACGGTGGTTCTGCGCCGGCCGGTCACCGGGTGCCCGGCCAGGTTGGTCCAGTAACAGCAGTGCCGCAGTTCGAGCCGGTCGTGGGAGGCGCGCAGCCACTCCTCGCGGCTGCGCGGTACGAGCATCACGACCAGGATCTTGTGCACCGACACCGGGGTGCGGGCGAGCTTCACCAGGTGCTCGTTGTCGAGCGTGAAGGAGAACGCCCGTCCCGGCGGGTGCGGGGGTATCTGGTAGGTGCACTTGAGCTGCACCTTGATGGTCACCTCGTCGTCCACGGCGTGGCCCGGCGCGCTGTGGCTGACGTGCCAGTCGATCCCGTTGTCGGGAAAGGGCTGCGCCAGCGAGCAGCCCGCCGCGGCCGCGACCGCGTGGAGATAGCCCACCTGGAGAGTCTCCATGCAGGCACTGGTGGCGAGTCCGCCGCGCAACGGCAGCAGCCCTCCCCCGTAACCTTCGGCACGGGCGGGACCCTCATGTTCGGGCTGCGCGAGCGCCATGACCGAATAGCCTTCCCGGCCTTGCCGATTGATTCCCCGCTCCGGACCCGATGACATTCGAACGGTCCGTCATCTGTGTTGTCTCCGCCCTGCGTACAGCGCAAACGGCCCGGGTATCACCAGCTCGGGCAGAGGGTTCGAATTCCCATCTGCCGCTTTCGCGCGAGGAGTTGTGACATGCCGTGCTGGTACGAGGGGCCGCTCGCCGCATTCGACACAGAAACCACGGGAATTGACGTGGAACAGGACCGCATAGTCTCCGCCGCGCTGGTGGTCCAGAGCGCACCGGCGGCGGTGCCGCGCATCAGCCGCTGGCTGGTGAACCCGGGAGTGCCGGTGCCTGAGGAAGCCATCGCCGTGCACGGCCTGACACAGGACCTGCTCAACCGGGAGGGCCGGTGGCCCGCGCCGGTAATGGAGGAGGTGGCGCGGGCGCTCGCCGCCCAGACCGCGGCCGACACGCCGCTGGTGGTGATGAACGCGCCGTTCGATCTGACGCTGCTGGACCGCGAGTTGCGGCGGCACCGCGCCAAGGCCCTCGCCGATTATCTGGGGTTCGGCTCGCTGTGCGTGCTCGACCCGCGGGTGCTGGACAAGCATCTGGACCGCTACCGCAAGGGCCGGCGCACGCTCGCCGACCTGTGCACGCACTACGAGGTGGTGCTGTCCGCCGCCCACGACGCGGCGGCGGACGCGGTGGCAGCGCTGGAGGTCGTACGGGCCCTGGGCCGGCGATTCGCGGCCCGGCTCGATCCACTGAGCCCCGCCGAGCTGCACACCCGGCAGGCTGTGTGGCACGCGGCACAGGCGCGCGGGCTGCAGTCGTGGTTCGCGCACAACGGCTCGGACGAAGCCGTCGACCCCGCCTGGCCGCTGCGGCCCGAGCTGCCGGCCGCCGCGTAGCCCGGGAATCGCTCCAACGACGAAGGCCGGGCTGCCCGTTGGCGTCCCGGCCTCGTTTCAGGTTTCAGGGGGTGCGGGTGGCGAAGCCCCCGCACCGCGGGACGGAGTCCCGCGCAGAAACGACGAGGCCGACGCGGGTCCGCGCTGTTCGCGGACACGTGCGGCCTCGGTCTCGTGGGCGATACTGGGATCGAACCAGTGACCTCTTCGGTGTGAACGAAGCGCTCTCCCGCTGAGCTAATCGCCCCGTGTGCTGGGCCAGGCCCCCGGCACGGCCTGAACAATACAGTGCCCGGGAGAGTTCCATCAAACGACATCCGCGAGCCTGCGGCGCAGTCCGCGCAGGCCTCCGCGCATCATCAGCGCGTGGTTGGCCAGGAAGAGCGGGCGGCAGGGCACGGCCAGAGCACGCATCAGCGGCTTCCTCACCTCGACCTCCTGCTCGAAGTGAGCGTGCGCACCGCCGCGAGCGCCTGGTGGCCGCCGGGCGCCGACCGTCCACCGCGCCCAGCCCTCGAGGTCCCCGCTCATCGCGATCTCCAGGACCCCGGCCGCGGGGTCCTGCCGGGTCTCGCGCATCGTGACCAGGAGGTCGTAGGGCGAGACGGACCGGAAGCGGGCCGTACCCGTGCCCCCGTCGGTCCGGCTCACCTCGCGGACCTGCGGCCACCAGGCGGGATAGTCCTCGGGCACGGCCAGCACGGCGTAGACGGCCGCGGGCGCGGCATCGACCGTCCAGAGGCTGCGGAAGCGGTACCGGTGCC
Source organism: Streptomyces sp. 7N604 (assembly GCF_052245475.1). Classification (NCBI taxonomy): domain Bacteria; kingdom Bacillati; phylum Actinomycetota; class Actinomycetes; order Kitasatosporales; family Streptomycetaceae; genus Streptomyces; species Streptomyces sp. 7N604. The sequence goes on from NZ_JBQQBX010000049.1 coordinate 21,468, forward strand.
AGTCCATGGGGCCAGTGTGGCCGTCCCGTTGGGGTCCGGCGGCTTCGCGTACTCAACGGATCTGAGTACGTGCGCCCATGTCCGGGTGCCTGCCCGGCACCCACACTCCCGGGGCATGGACAACGTGCCACCGGACCTGCCGCCGGCCGTCGAGCTGCAGCAGCTCGAGCTCACCCTGGCCCGGGTGGAGGCTCAGCGCTCACGGCTGCTCGCGCGCCGGGCCCAACTGCTCGCCCAGCTGCGGCGGTCCGGCCCCGCCTCTGCCCGCGCGATGGCCTGGGCCCCGCGGTCCGGGCCCCCGTCGCCGCGGCGGGACTCGCCGCGACAGGACTCGCCGCTGCCCGGCTCGCCGCTGCCGTTCCGGGAGGCCGACCCGCCGACCGTGCAGAACCTGCTGCTGACCCTCGGAGGCGTGCTGCTGGCCATCGCCGTGACCGCCTTCACCGTCGTCAGCTGGGGGCACTTGGGGCTGGGCGGCCGGGCCGCGGTCCTGGGCGCGCTGACGCTGGCCGCCATGGGTGCGCCCGCGCTGCTGCTGCGCCGTGCGCTCGTCGCGACCTCGGAGGTCGTGGCCTGCCTGGGTCTGCTCCTGCTGGTGCTGGACGCGTACGCGCTGCACCGGGTGGCGCTCCCGGACGCGGACGTCGCGGGCTACGCGGCCGCGGCGAGCACCGTCATCGCAGGGACCTGGGCGGCGTACGGGCTGTGGCTCCGCCATCGCCCCGCGGACGGCGACGGGTTGCACGCCTTCGAATCCGAGGGCACCGACCAGGCGCCGCCGGACTCGGGGGCGCCATCGGGCACGCGGGCGGCCGGGCTGGTGCTGCCGCTCCCCATTGCCGTATGCCTGGCCCAACTGCCGCCTGTTCTTTGGGCCGTGGCGGAGGGTGCCGGTCCGTTCGGCTTCGGCTCGGCGCTGCTGGCATCGGCGGTGGCGGACCTGGCGATCGCCCTGTGGTGCCGGGTACCGGGCGTACGCCTGACCGCTGCCCTGACCGGTTCGGTGACGGGGGCCGCAGGGCTGCTGCTCGCGACGGGGCTGTCGGTGACCGCATCCGGCACCGCCGAGGCGGGGCGGGCGGCCGCGCTGCTGCTCGTGGGGGCCGCGGCCGGAGTGAGCGCGTCGTGGCGCTTTCCGGCACTGTCCGCGCCGTCGGCACCGGCCGCAGCGTCGGCACCGGCCGCGCCGTCGACGCCTGTTGGTGCGGGCGAGGCCGGAGACTCCGGCGCACCGATCCAGCCGGACCGGCCTCCCCGGACCCGTCCCTCCGGCGAACACCGGCCTGCAGGCGCCGCGTGGCCTGCGGCCGGCGGCGGCCTGGCCGTGGTCGCGGCGCTCGGCGGGCTGCTCAGGACCGGGCTGCCCGAGCAATGGACCGTCCTCGGCTACCTGCTGTGCGGAACCGGTGTGCTGGTGGCCGCCCGCGCCCTGGCCGGGCGCGCCCCCGTGGCCGCCGGGCTGGCAGCCGCCGCGGGCGCCGTCCACGCCGGCGCGCTGCTCTGGACCGGACCCGCGGTGGCCACGGCCGTACTGGACCCGGTGAGCTGGGTGGGCGCCGTCTGGTCCGGCGCCCCGGCGGGATCGCGCGAGGCGATCACCCCGGCCGGGACGCTCGGACCCGAGTGGTCCTGGCCGATCACCTTCGCCGTCCCGACCGTCCTGGCCCTCACCGCGGTGACGGCCCTGGCGGTGCACCGCTGGCAAACGGGGCGCCACGGACGGCCCGCGCTGCTCCCCTGGGCGGTCGTGGCCGGGTGCGCCGCGGGCGTGGTGCTGCCGGTCGCCCTCGACCTCCCGTACCCGGTCGCCGTGGCGCTGCTCGTGGCCCAGACAGCGGTCCTCCTGGTCGCCTCGGCAACCCTCCCGGAGGCCGCTGCGACACCCGGCCCCGCGGACCCGGCGCCTTCCCGCCCGGCGGCCTCCGCCGCACAGGGCTCCGCGTCCCCCGGCCGCGAGTCCCCCGGACGGGCGCCCGGCTCGACAGACTCCGACCCAACGGGCTGCGCAGCTCCCGCGCCCCCTGGCCATGAGGCCTCCGACCCGGCGGCGCGCCCCACAGACCCCACCGGCCCAGCGGCTCACGCCGCAGAGGGCCCACCGTCCCCCGGCCGTGATGCCCCCGGCGGGGCCTCGCTCGCCGCGCTGCTCTGTGCCGTGGCGGTGGCGGTGACCGTCGGTTTCTGGGGGCTGGCTGAGCAGGCCGTGACGCTCGCCGTGTTCGGCAGCTTGCTGGTCGTGTTCGGGGCCGCCGCAGCGTCCGGGGGACGCGTGCGGCAGGCCGTGACGGCGTGCGCGGCCGTCGTGTGCGCCGTGGCGCTCACGGTCGCGCTGTGCGCCGCCGGGGACCTCCCGGCGGCCCGCACGGCGTTCGCCGTCCTGGCGGTCGCCGCGGCCGCGTCGCTCCTTGCGGCCCGGCTGCGCGCCGTCCCGGCCGGGATCTCCGTCGAGAGCGCCGGGTACGCGGCCGCGCTCCTCGCGATGGGCCTGGCCGCGGGAAACCGGCCGGTCCTCACCACGGTCCTCGCCCTCGCCGGGGTCATCGCGGCAGGCACGGCGCTGCGCCCGGATCGCCGGAGCGCCGCCCACGCGGCCGCCGCGCTGTTCGTCCTCGCGACCTGGGTCCGGCTCTCGGCGTCCGGCGTCACGGCCCCCGAGGCGTACACGCTGCCGGTGAGCGTCGCCGCGCTCTTCGTCGGCGTCCGCAGGCGGCGCCAGGAGCCGTCAGCGTCCTCCTGGGCGACGTACGGCCCCGGGCTCGCTGCGACGCTGGTGCCGAGCCTCGTGGCGGCCTGGAGCGACACGCACTGGCTGCGGCCGCTGCTCCTCGGGCTCGGCGCCCTGGCCGTGACGCTGCTCGGCGCCCGGCAGCAGCTCCAGGCGCCGCTGCTGCTCGGCGGTGCCGCCCTGGCGCTGGACGCCCTGCACGAGCTGGCCCCGTATATCGTCCAGGTCGTGGACGCGCTCCCCCGCTGGCTGCCGCCCGCCGTCGCCGGCCTGCTGCTGCTCGCCGTCGGCGCGACGTACGAACAGCGGCTGCGTGATGCACGGCGGGTCCGGGACGCACTGGGCCGAATGCGGTGACCGCACCCGCGCCGGGTTCGGAAACGCACCGAGGGGCCGGAGGCTCGAAAGCCTCCGGCCCCTCGGCCGGTGGGCGTGGGGGGTGCGGGTGGCGAAGCCCCCGCCCGCGCGGCGCAGCCGCGCAGAAAAACGAAGTTGAGGTGGCAAACGCTGCTTGTGAGCAGGGCTCGCCCCTCAACGAGTGGGCGATACTGGGATCGAACCAGTGACCTCTTCGGTGTGAACGAAGCGCTCTCCCGCTGAGCTAATCGCCCGGGCGCAGGGCATACATTACCGCATGTCAGCGCGTGCCCCTGACCATCCGCGCGTCATCGGCCGACGTGCCACGGCATCACGAAACCGTAGTTCCAGACGTATACCGCGATCCCGGTTCCGATGATCACCAGGCCGATCGACGTGAGGATTATGTTGCGCCGCCGCACCCGCGGATCCAGGGCCTTGTGTGCGGCCTCCGTCACTTTCCGTTTCGTCCAGCGCAGCACCAGCTGCGCCCACACGAACTCGGTCGCCCAGACCGCCATGCCGCCGAAGATCACCAGCCAGCCGGGGCCGGGCAGCGGCAGCATGATCACGCCCGCCGCCACGATCGCGAGACCGACCAGGAAAACGCCTACCTGCCAGCTCAGATGCAGCGTCCTCGATGCCTGGATGAACTGCGGTGCCTTCGAGCCCAGCAGTCCACCGACCGCCGTCGCGCCCGTCGCCGTCGCACCGTCCCCCGTAGCGCCGGTGGCGCCCACTTTGGCGACCTCCCGTCGCTCGTCACTCTCCGCATTCATACGGCCCAACTTACCCGACCGTGAAGCGTCACCGGAATGGTCGCCGAGGATGACTCGGGACTCCGCCGTACGGGGTACCTGAACGACCTCAAAACGGTCAGAGGGGTTTACAACGACACCGTAGGTGGCATGTCGATTTCGCCGACGTGCGAATCCCCGAGCGCACACTGAGCGAAAGGCCTTGGCGCTTATGAACACCACGGTCAGCTGCGAGCTGCACCTGCGCCTCGTTGTGTCGAGCGAATCCTCCCTGCCCGTCCCGGCGGGCCTGCGGTATGACACGGCCGATCCTTACGCCGTGCACGCCACCTTTCACACCGGAGCCGAGGAGACCGTCGAGTGGGTGTTCGCCCGCGACCTCCTCGCCGAGGGACTGCACCGGCCCACCGGCACCGGCGACGTCCGGGTCTGGCCGTCCCGCAGCCACGGCCAGGGCGTCGTGTGCATCGCCCTGAGCTCTCCGGAGGGTGAGGCTCTGCTCGAGGCCCCGGCGCGGGCGCTGGAGTCGTTCCTCAAGCGGACGGACGCCGCGGTGCCCCCGGGCACCGAGCACCGCCACTTCGATCTCGATACCGAGCTCTCCCACATCCTGGCCGAAAGCTGAGCCGGGCGACACCTGAGAGGCACCGCAGGACCAACCGCCCCCTACCGCTCACAGCCCGTAGCCGTCCGACTCGGGGAGACGGCGCGAGCCCGGACCTCGCAACCGCACACGCACCGCAGACATCGCAGACACTTCGCAGACACCGGCGCCTTCGCCGCGGATCGCACCGCGGCGAAGGCGCCGGTGCGTTGCGAGCGCTAAAGTCGGCGAGCATCTGCGGATGCACACGCACCTGCGGAAGCCAGGCAGCTGTCGACCACCGGCCAGGGAGCGAACCGTGCTGATCAACCATGACACCCGGTGCGCACTCGACGCCGTCGTCGATCTGGTCAACAGCGCGGCGGAGGGCGAAGAGCCCGACTCGCTGCCCGATGTCGCCGCGCTGCGGCGCTTCGTCGACCGGCACAGCATCAGCGACGTGGAACGGCTCGACGCCCGCGACCTGGCGGCCGTACGGAGCGTGCGCGCGGGCTTCGCCGAGGTCTTCGCGACCGAGGACACCCGGGCCCTGGCGGAGCTGCTCAACAAGATGGTCGCGGGCGCGGGCACCACGCCGCGCCTGACGGACCACGACGGCTACGACTGGCACGTGCACTACTTCGCGCCGGGCGCCTCCCTCGCCGACCACCTGGCGGCCGACGGCGGCATGGCCCTCGCCTTCCTGGTCGTCGCCGGTGAGCGGGAGCGGCTGCGGCGCTGCGAGGCCCCGGACTGCCGGCGGGCCTTCGTGGACCTCTCCAGGAACCGCTCCCGCCGCTACTGCGACAGCAGGACCTGCGGCAACCGGCTGCATGTGGCCGCGTACCGGGCGCGGCGCCGCGAAGCCGGGGAGTGAGCCGACCGCTTCCGCGCCACCACGGATACCGGGCCGCGTCACCACGGATACAGATCGTAGAGAGCCGTGAAGAGCAGCAGGGCGCCGATCACCGTGAGGAACAGCATCAGCGGGGGCTGGGAGAGCGCGAAGAGGCAGCCGCGCGATTCGGCGCCGGGGTCCCCCGGACCAGGGGACAGGGACTGGTCGGCGCCAGGGGTGGCGAGGTCGTCGTTCATCTCCCGCCGATGATGGCGCAGCTCCGCCACCCCTGAGGATCAACACGCGGATTTTTCAGGGGACTTCGTCATGACTTGACAAAGGCTTCGTCAGATCCCGTGCTTCTTGAGGATCGCCTCGATGTCCTGGAAGTCCTCGAGGCCGTCGGACGATCCGGAGGTGGCCTTCGGCTTGGGCTGGACCGACTGGCGGCCCGGGCCCAGCGTGGGGGCCGAGGCCCCCGGCTCCACGGCCGGCCGCCCTGCCGGCCCGTCCGCCCTGCGTCCCGCGCCGCGCCGCCCCGCGATCCTGGCGGCCGCGAAGAGCACCACGGATGTGGCGAGGACGGCGAAGCCCGCCCACACCGACGGCTTGAACACCAGGTCCGCGGCCCAGTCGCCGACGGCCCGCCCGACCTCCCCGCCCAGCTCCGCGAGCCCGGCCATGGCCAGGCCGACGGGGATCAGCGAGAGCGCGGCGATCCGGGTCGCGCGCAGGAAGCGGCGCCGGTACGCCGTGAGGATCGCGATCGCGAGGCCCGCGGCGGACAGCGCCACGCATACGGTCGTGGTCAGCATCGCCCGCACTCCCATCCCCGTCGTGGTGGTCGTGCTTCCATCGTGCACCGCAGGCCATGGCACCGGCCATGCCCCGGGCGCTCCCTCAGGGACATCTCCGGGACGGGCTCCTCCCCAGGTGCCGGTTCGAGCGGCCCTGGCCGTCCTGCGAGACTGGCGCCATGAGCAACGCCACCCCGAGCCGCCCCGTCCTCGACGTCTGGTGCGAGCTGCAGTGCCCGGACTGCCGCGCCGCCCTGGAAGACCTGCGCGCCCTGCGCGAGCGCTACGGCGAGGCGCTCGAGCTGCGCCTTCGGCACTTCCCGCTCGAGAAGCACAAGCACGCCTACGCCGCGGCCCAGGCCGCCGAGGAGGCCGCGGCGCAGGGCAGGGGCTGGCCGTACGTGGAGGCGGTGCTGGGGCGTACGGAGGCGCTGGCGACGCGGGGGGAGCCGCTGCTCGTGGAGGTGGCGGGAGAACTCGGCCTGGACACCGAGGAGATGGACACCGCGCTGATCGACGGGCGGCACATGCTGATCGTGGACGCGGACCAGGCGGAGGGGAAGGCGATCGGGGTCACGGGCACGCCGACGTATGTGATCGGCGACGAGCGTCTCGACGGCGGGAAGAGCCAGGAAGGCCTGCGGGAGCGGATCGAGGAGATCGCCGACCGGCTGCTGGGCCGCTGACGCGCAAGGCGTCAGATCAGCGGCTTGTACAGGTGGCGCCGGGCCGTCTCGTAGCCCAGCGACTCGTACAGCCGGATCGCCGGGGTGTTTCCCGCGAAGACGTTGAGGCCGAGGCGGTCGGCCCCTGCGGCCCGGCACTCGTGCTCGGCGACCAGCATCAGCGAACGCCCGTGGCCGTGTCCTCGGTGCTTCTCGGCGACCCGGACGTCGAAGACAAAGCCGTCGTAGTCGTCGGGCAGATCCTCGGCCAGGGACACCCACAGGGTGCCTACGTCGGTGCCCTGGTGGGACAGGATGCGCAGCACGGCGCCCGGCGTGCGCCCGCCGTACGGCAGCATGGCCGCGTGGTCCGCCTCGGCCTTGGCCCGCGCCTGGTCCTCGGGCACGCCCCGGTCGGCCCAGCTCTGCACGTACTCCCGCTTCGCGGAGTCGAGCCAGGCCGCGAACTCGGACTCGCTCATCGGCCGGGCCTCGCTGCCCTCCGGGGGTCCGGGCGGCTGCTCGGGGACCTTCTTGACCATGTTCCGGTTGCGCTCGGTGTAGCCGAGCGCGACGGCCAGGTGCAAGGCCGTCGTCGCGGCCGCCGGGACGATCACCTCGATACGGCGGCAGCCCCAGCCGCGCAGCACTTCCTCGGCAGCGAGCGCGGCGACGGTGCCGCGGCCGCGCCGCCGGTCTCGCTCTTCGATCCGCAGGTCAACGATCCGTCCCACGGCCGGGCCGAACCTGCTGTCCGTACTGAGCTCGATCGTGCCGACCCGGCGGCCGTTGACACAGATCTCGTAGTCGCGGGACCGCAGCCCGTCGGGGCCGCGCCGTTCCGGCCCCGTGGGCCGCAGGGTGGTGGTCATCAGAGGTGTTGTACCTGCTCCGCGGCCCCGCGTCACCCGTTTCGGCCGGGCCCTGTCCGCGTCTGCGACTCAGCGCGGGTCGGGGTCGGCGGCGGACCGCTCGTCGAAGATCCGCATCGCCTTGGACGTGACCGGGCCCGGCGCGCCGGGCAGTTCCCGGCCGTCGACCCGGTGCACACCCTGGACGTCGCGGAGCGTGGAGGTCAGGAACACCTCGTCGGCCCGCTCGAGCACGTCCAGCGGCAGGTCGGTCTCCTTCGCCCCGGCCCAATCCGCAACGAGGGCGCGGGTGATGCCCGCGAGGCAGCCCGAGGCGAGCGGCGGGGTGTGGAGCTCGCCGTCGAGCACGACGAAGACGTTGGCGCCGGTGCCCTCGCAGAGCTGCCCGACGGTGTTGGCGAGCAGCGCCTCGGAGGCGCCGTGCTCGCGCGCCCTGGCCAGCGCGACCACGTTCTCGGCGTACGACGTGGTCTTCAGGCCGGCGAGCGCGCCGCGCTCGTTGCGGGTCCAGGGCACGGTCACAACCGCCGTGGTGTCGGGGCGGCGGGTCGTCTCACCGAGCGCGACGACCAGCGTGGCCGGGGCGGTACCCCGGTCGGAACCGAGCGGCGAGAGCCCGCCGGTGTAGGTGATCCGCAGCCGGCCGAGCGGCATCGGTTCGGCCGCCAGCACCGCGTCACAGGCCCGCCGCACCTCGTCGAGGTCCGGCTCTGGCAGCCCGAGACCGCGGGCGGAGCGTGCGAGCCGGTCGAGGTGCCGGGTCATCGCGAAGGCCCGTCCTTCGACCGCCTTGATCGTCTCGAAGACGCCGTCGCCGACCGTGAGACCGTGATCGAGCACGGAGACCCGCGCCGCGTCGGCGTCCCGCAGCCCGCCGTCGAGCCAGATCTTCATCGTGGGGACCTCCCCGTCTCGGCGTATGTGCCCGACGCTACCGCGAGCAGCCGGGAAGCCTTCAGTTCGGTCTCGTCCCACTCGCGCTCCGGGTCCGAGCCCCAGGTGATCCCGGCGCCCGTGCCGAAGCGCAGCACGGGGCGACCGGGCCCGGCCCGGTCGATCCAGAACGTACGGATGCCGACGGCCAGCTCGCCCGTACCGCGGTCCGCGTCGACCCAGCCGATGCCGCCGCAGTACGGGCCGCGGGGCGCGGTCTCCAGCGCCTCGATGATCCGCAGCGCGCTGGACTTGGGGGCGCCGGTGACCGAGCCGGGAGGGAACGTTCCGGCAAGCAGCTCTGGCCAGCCCGCGCCGTCGGCCAGCTCGCCGCGCACGGTGGAGACGAGGTGCACCAGACCCGGGTGCTCCTCGACGGCGCACAGCGCGGGGACGGTCACCGAGCCGGTGGCGCAGACCCGGCCCAGGTCGTTGCGGACCAGGTCCACGATCATCACGTTCTCGGCGCGGTCCTTGTCCAGGAGATCGGCCGCCGTACGCCCCGTGCCCTTGATCGGCCCGGACTCCACGACCCGGCCGTCACGGCGCAGGAAGAGCTCGGGCGAGGCAGTGGCCACCTCGACGCCATGGGCGGGCAGCCGGACCGTACCGGCGTACGGGGCCGGGTTGCCGCGGGCGAGCAGCGCCGTCAGCGCGTCGACGTCCGCCGGATCGCCGCCGGCGGGCAGCGGCGCGGACAGAATGCGGCACAGATTGGCCTGGTAGACCTCGCCCGCGGCGATGTGCTCCCGTATCCGCCGCACGCCCGCCGTGTACGCGGCGCGGTCGAGCGAGGACGTCCAGTCGCCGGCGGCGGGGCCGCGCCATGCGCCGGGCTCCGGGCCGGGGACGGGCTCGTGCCGTACGTCCCCGAAGCGGGCGCAGACCAGCCGACCCTCGAAGTCCGCGACCACGGCCCAGAAGCCGGAGGAGTCCAGGGCCGCAGGATCGCTCGTCACATCGCACAGATCGGAGGCGACGAGGCCGCCGAAGCGGGCGAGCGGGACGAGGTCGTGCACGGCTGCGAGTCTATGGCGGCCCCGACCGGGGTGCCCCGGGCGGGCAAGAAACGGCGCACAGTCGGGCAAGCAGCGGTGCACGCTGGGGAAACGGAATTTGAGCTGGCCCAGGAATCCGCTAGAGTTCAACACGTCGCCGGGACGCGGGTGCGCCCCGGGGATGGAGCAGCTCCCGGACCGAGTCCGGGGACGCACCTGCGGACGTGGCTCAGTTGGTAGAGCATCACCTTGCCAAGGTGAGGGTCGCGAGTTCGAATCTCGTCGTCCGCTCGACGTGGGGGATCATCCCGAACCCCCGCACTGGTGGAGTGGCCGAGAGGCGAGGCAACGGCCTGCAAAGCCGTCTACACGGGTTCAAATCCCGTCTCCACCTCTACGGACGATTAGCTCAGCGGGAGAGCGCTTCCCTGACACGGAAGAGGTCACTGGTTCAATCCCAGTATCGTCCACTGGGTCCGCGAGGACCTTCCCCGGAGGTACTCCCCTGGCTTCGCCGGGGGGGAACCCTACCCAGCGGTGGCTGGGGGACTTCGGCACGGGGAGCCCCAGCGCGATTAGCTCAGCGGGAGAGCGCTTCCCTGACACGGAAGAGGTCACTGGTTCAATCCCAGTATCGCGCACGCACCATCGGTGGCATTCGCTGCACCGAGGACGATTAGCTCAGCGGGAGAGCGCTTCCCTGACACGGAAGAGGTCACTGGTTCAATCCCAGTATCGTCCACACCGATCGGCCGAGGGCCGGAGCCTTGAGCTCCGGCCCTCGGTCGTTCGCCGTGCTCCGGGTCTCTCAGGAGGAGAAGAGCATCCGGCCGAAGCTCCGGTGGCCGTGATGGTGGCCGTGATGGCCGTGATGACCTTGGTGCGGGGCACCCCAGGCCGGGGCGGAGGGGTACGCCTGCGGACCGGGCGGGGGCGGCGGAGCCTGCTGCGACCACTGCGTCTCGAGCCGGGTCAGCGACTCCAGCTCCCCGTAGTCGAGGAATATCCCCCGGCAACCGCTGCACTGCTCGATCTGGACGCCGTTGCGGTTGTACGTGTGCATCGGCGCATGGCACTTGGGACACTGCATCGTCGGCTCAGCTCCTCGCCGTAAAACGTCGGAAACGCCGGGAAATTCTGCCCGGCGGCTGGGACTTCACGCTACGGCCTGGCGGCGCGCGACATGCCGCCGGGCTCGGGACGGGCGGTATGGGTGCCGTGCTCCGAACCGGCCATGCGGGCGCAGGCGTCGAGCAGCGCCCGCTCGGCCTCGTCGAGGGGGCGGCGCCCCGCGGAGGCCTTGGCGAGCGCGAGCGCGGCCGACTGGACCGTCAGGGTCCGGGCGGGGACGTCGAGTTCCGGCCAGGGGTCGCCCTCGGGCCGTACGGCCGGGCCGCCGGAGGAGCGGTACGCGTCCAGGAAGCGCTGCCACACATCTGGGGCGAGCAGGCCGACGGCGAACCAGGCCGCCGGGCGGGCGAGATCCCACGCCGGGTCGCCGAGGCCGAGGTCGTCGACGTCGATCAGCAGCCACGGGCCGTGGGGGGCCGGGTGCCTGACGAGCTGACCGAGGTGCCAGTCGCCGTGGCAGAGGGCGCGGGCACGCGGCGGCGGGGCCTCGCCCCGTGCCCAGGGCGGCAGGGCGTCCCAGACGCGCAGCACGGTCGCGGGGCCGGGCTCGGCGCCGCTCCCGCGCTCGGTGGCGGTCGCGGTCGCGCGCTCGGTCGCGCCCTCGCTCGTCCAGGCGGCTGCCCGCAGCCGGGCGATGGCCCGCGCGGCCTTGGCCGGACCGCGCATCGGCGGGACGGGTCCCGCCAGTTCGGCAGGCGGAACGGAGTGCAGCCGGGCGAGGAGGACCGCTGCCTCCTCCCACGGGGCGGCGTCGGGCTCATCGGGCGCCACGGGTTCGCCGGCGGGCCACAGCGTGGCCGGGCGCCCGTCGTGCAGGACGCCGAGCAGGTCGCCATCGCGCGACGCCGGCAGCGGCGGGAGCAGGACGCCACCGAGCCGCGGATGGGCGGCGATCCGGAGCCGCGCGGCGAGCGCGGCGGGATCGCTGCCGGGGGCGTGCGCCTTGGAGACGACGGGCCCGATCCGTACGACGGTGCCGTCGGGGCGGTCGGCGACGACGGTCGCCTCGTGGGCGGGGCCGCCGGTCGCCTCGCCGGCGGGGCCGCTCCGCGCGGCGGGGAGGGGGCACGACGCGAGCCCGCTTCGCGCGGCCTCCGCGCCGCGCCCGAATGCGGCCAACTGCTCGGCCACCGACGTCCCCAAGGCATCCCCCTGCAGGTTTCTCCGCTTCCCGCCCGGCGGGCTCGGATCGGATCTTACGGCGGGCTGGCGGTGCTGCGATTGGGCCCGGCCTTCGGCCGGGGCGCCTCGTGTGCGGTGGGTGGGTCAGGGGTGGGGCGGGGTAGTCCCTCTGGGGCTGCATGATTTACGGGCCGGCACGGTCGTACGTCCCGTGCGGGCCGCCGTCAAGCCGGCCCACACATCACGCTTTACGCCCCTGCCGGGACCACCCCGCCCCACCCCTTCCCGCCGTCGCGCGTCTGCCACCCATCGCCCACTCCACCCAACCATCACCAACTCAGCCATTACGGCCGGGGCCAGTCGGCCGCCGCCGTACCCCCCTGCACGTGAACGCCGGCGGCGCCGCAAAGGCCTGCAGCAAGCAGAGCTGGGGTGACATGCGGTCCACCCGACGGCACATCGCCGACCGCAGACACCATCACACCCGGGCCCGCGCACCTGGCCGTCAGGGTGGGCGGAAGGGGCCCGGGGGCCGACCGCATGGCCATTACAGTGCCCGCCGCGCACGGTCCGCAGGCGGGTACCGGCGGGAGGGGGCGGGGTGGGGTGGTCCCGGCAGGGGCGTAAAGCGTGATGTGTGGGCCGGCTTGACGGCGGCCCGCAGACGGCGAACGACCGTGCCGGCCCGTAAATCATGCAGCCCCAGAGGGGCCACCCCACCCAGCCCCCGACCCACGCACCCACCGACCCGCCATCACGCGGCGCCACCCACCACCCCGCGGAGCGGCCGTCGCGGCGAGCGAAACGGCACTGCCCGGACAGTTCCCCAACTGTCCGGGCATTCGTGCCGTCCGCCGCACCCCCGTCCCCACGGGGTTGATTGGCCGGTGTCCCCGGCCCGGGCCGCTCTCCCGGGCCCGGGGCGCCGCTCAGCGCCCCAGCAAACCGACCACGGACGACGCCTGTGTGACGACGGCCTCCCAGCCGCCGAAGACCACCGCGAGCAGTGCCGCAAGCGGCAGCACCATCGCGGTGGCGACGAGCGGGTGGCGTGTGCCGGACGGCCGGACGCCGAACGCGGCGACCGCCTTGCGTCCCTGCGACCGGAAGGCCGCTCGTCCCACCGTCTCCGCCATGGCCCCCGCTCCCTTCCCGCACCGCTTCCCGTTTGGGGCGGCGGGCGTCTGACCTCGGGGGACGAGTGCTCCGCCCGCCGCTTGACTTCAACATTAGGGGCGCGTCCACGCCCGGTCGTCATGCCGTCGTATCGATTGCCGGGCCTCCCGGAGGATGACACCGGCCGGAAGCGGATACTCCCCTGGGTGGAGATCCGCTCCTACGCCTGAGGGTCATCCCCGAGGGGGGCGGTCCCCGTCCTCCGTTCTGGGCACGGGGTGCTCTGGGCACCTCCCATTGCGAAGCGTTGGGGGAGGGTGACTTCGCTCACCTCCACGACTCCCCTGCGCACCGCCGTCTCCACCCTGCGGACGGCCCTCGAGTCCACCCTGTCGTACGTCCGCGTCGTGTCTCCGGCGTCCACGACCATCTCCACCCGGTCACCCTTCACCGGATCAATCCCCGTTCCACGACGGGCCGTTGAGATCTCGCACCCGATCGAGGGACCGGATACGGCAGCCGCCCCCGCCCGTACTTCCAGGATCCCACCGGGTACTGACAATCCGTCGGCCGACGCATGCGCCGCCTATGAGCGCACTGGGCCCTCAATCCGTAAGCTGTGCCACGTCAGACGGACCGGCTAGCGGGGATGGACATGGCGATGATGCGGCTCCGGCGCGAGGACCCGCGTGTCGTCGGCTCGTTCAGGCTCCACAGGCGGCTGGGCGCCGGCGGCATGGGCGTGGTGTACCTCGGTTCGGACCGGCGCGGGCAGCGGGTGGCGCTGAAGGTGATCCGGCCGGACCTGGCGGAGGATCAGGAGTTCCGCTCGCGTTTCGCGCGCGAGGTGTCGGCGGCTCGCCGGATCCGCGGCGGCTGTACGGCCCGGCTGGTGGCCGCGGACCTGGAGGCGGACCGGCCGTGGTTCGCCACCCAGTACGTGCCGGGCCCCTCGCTGCACGACAAGGTGACCGAGGAGGGCCCGCTGTCGGCGGCACGGACCGCGTCGATCGGCGCGGCCCTGTCCGAGGGCCTGGTGGCCGTGCACGAGGCCGGTGTTGTGCACCGCGATCTCAAGCCGTCGAACATCCTTCTCTCCCCGAAGGGCCCCCGGATCATCGACTTCGGAATCGCCTGGGCGACCGGGGCCAGCACGCTGACGCACGTCGGTACGGCCGTCGGCTCGCCCGGCTTCCTCGCGCCCGAGCAGGTGCGGGGCGCCGCCGTGACCCCGGCGACCGACGTCTTCGCGCTGGGCGCGACCCTCGCCTACTGCGCGACCGCGGACTCCCCCTTCGGCCAGGGAAGTTCGGAGGTCATGCTCTACCGCGTGGTGCACGAGGAGCCGCAGCTGTACGGCGTACCGGACTCGCTCGCTCCGCTCATCCAGGCGTGCCTGGCCAAGGATCCCGTGGACCGCCCGACCACCCTGCAGCTGTCCATGCGGCTCAAGGAGATCGCGGCGCGCGAGGCGCAGGGCCTGTCCGAGGTCCGGCCGCCCGCCCAGCGCCGGGAGGCGGACCGTCCGGTGGGTCGCCCGACCGAGGCGTACACGCGGCAGCACACGGAGCGGCGCCCGTCGTCGGCCGCGCCCCGCGCCCAGTCCCCGCGCGCCTCCACCCCGCGTACAGGGACGCGCCCCGGCCGGCCCACGCCCGTCGCCCGCGGCACCGCGCGCAACGCCGGGCGGGGCGGCACGCGCCCCAACACCCGTACGGCCACGCGCACGGGAGGCGCGGGCCGCCGCCCCCGGGTCAACCGTCGGCTGCTGCGGCAGCGGTTGATCGTGTTCGTCACGGTCACCCTGCTCGTGGCGCTGGGCATCGCGGCGGCTCAGGGCTGCCAGGGCCCGGCGCGCGGCCTCGGCCTCACGAAGGACTGGTCGGCACAGCACGCCGCACCGGGGTCATCGCCGTCGTTGGCGCGCTGAGGCCGGTTCAGCCCTCCGGGCGGCCGGTCGCCACCGCGTAGAAAGCGACCGCCGCGGCGGCGCCCACGTTGAGCGAGTCGACGCCGTGCGCCATCGGGATACGGACCCACTCGTCCGCCGCCACCAGCGCCTGCCTGGACAGCCCTTCGCCCTCCGCTCCGAGCATCAGCGCGACCCGCTCAAGGCGGTGCGGGGCGGCTTCGTCGATGGCCGCGGCCTTCTCGTCGGGGGTCAGGGCGAGCAGCGTGAACCCGGCCTCGCGCACCGCCTCCAGGTCCCGCGGCCAGATTCCCAGCCTCGCGTACGGGACCGAGAAGACCGCTCCCATCGAGACCTTCACCGATCGCCGGTAGAGCGGGTCGGCGCAGTCCGGCGACAGCAGCACCGCGTCCATGCCGAGGGCGGCGGCACTGCGAAAGATGGCGCCGATGTTGGTGTGGTCGTTGACCGCCTCCATGACCACCACCCGGCGCGCACCGGCCAGCAGTTCCCCGGCGGTGGGCAGCGGCTTGCGCTGCATGGAGGCCAGGGCGCCGCGGTGCACGTGGTAGCCGGTCACCTGCTCGGCGAGCTCGGGGCTCACCGCGTAGACGGGCGCGGGTACCTCGTCGATCACATCGCGCATCACGTCGATCCACTTGGCCGACAGCAGCATCGAGCGCATCTCGTAACCGGCGTGCCTGGCGCGCCGGATCACCTTCTCGCCCTCGGCGATGAACAGCCCTTCCGCGGGCTCCCGCTTGCGCCGGAGCTCGACGTCGGTCAGGCCCGTGTAGTCGCTCAGGCGGGGATCGTCGGGGTCGTCGACCGTGATGAGATCTGCCACAGGGCGATACTGCCTTGTCCTCGATCCGCTGCCAACGGCTGGGGACAAGTTGGGTTACCGGCGGTTACGCGCGGGGGCTCGCGCCGACCGCGACGACCTCGCCGATGACCACGACCGCCGGCGGCCGTACGCCCTCGGCGCGTACGGTCTCCGCGACGTTCGCCAGTGTGGCGTCGACCCGGCGCTGAGCCGCCGTGGTGCCCTCCTGGATCACGGCGACCGGTGTGTCCTCCGCCCGGCCGTGCCCGATCAGCGCCTCGGCGATGGCGCCGATCCGCTCCACGGCCATCAGCAGCACCAGCGTGCCGCGCAGGCGGGCGAGCGCCTGCCAGTCCACGAGCGACCGCGGGTCGTCGGGGGCGACATGGCCGCTGACGACGGTGAACTCGTGCGCGACGCCGCGGTGGGTGACGGGGATGCCCGCCGCGCCCGGCACGCTGATCGCGCTCGAGATCCCGGGCACGACGGTGCACGGAATGCCCGCCTCCGCCAGCGCCTCGGCCTCCTCCATGCCGCGGCCGAAGACGAACGGGTCGCCGCCCTTGAGCCGTACGACGGCCTTGCCCGCCTTCGCGTGCTCGATGAGCGCGTTGTTGATCGCCTCCTGGGCCATGAACCGGCCGTACGGGATCTTCGCCGCGTCGATCACCTCGACGTGCGGCGGGAGTTCGTCGAGCAGATCGCGCGGGCCGAGGCGGTCGGCGATCACGACGTCCGCCTCGGCGAGGAGCCGGCGGCCGCGCACCGTGATCAGGTCCGGGTCGCCGGGACCGCCGCCGACCAGGGCGACGCCCGGCGTACGGGCGCGATGGCGGGGGGCGGCGAGCGTACCGTCGCGCAGGCCCTCGACCACCGCGTCCCGTACGGCGGCCGAGCGGCGCGGGTCGCGGCCGGTGAGGACCGCGACGGTGACGCCCTCGCTGCGGCCGGTGGCCGGGGTCCAGGCGGTTGCCGCCTCGGCGTCGTCGCTGCGCACGCACCACACGCGGTGGGCCTCGGCCTCTGCGGAGGCTGCGGCGTTCGCCTCGGCGTCGTCGGTGGTGATCAGCGCGTACCAGGCGTCCGCCAGGTCGCCTTCGCGGTAGCGGCGGCGCTCCCAGCGCAGCTCGCCCGCTTCGGCCATCGCCTCGACGGAGGGGGTCGCCGAGGGCGCGATCAGCAGAACGTCCGCGCCTGCGGCGAGCAGTCCGGGGAGCCGCCGCTGCGCGACCTGGCCGGCGCCGACGACGACGACCCGGCGTCCGGCGAGACGCAGTCCGACGGGGTAGGCGGGGGTGGTCGCGGGGTGGGCGGCGTTGTCGGTCATGGCGGTGCGGATCCTCCGTGCGGAGAGGCGGGTGCGGGGCCGCTGCGGCGCTGAAGCGGCGAGTTCGGCCGTGCGACGGCCCTCGCCGCCCACCCTACGGGGCGGGGCCGCGCGCGTCTGCGCGGCCTCCGCCGAAGATCATCCCCGGCCGGGTGTGCGGGGTGGCGGGGGAGGCGGCTCGTGTCCGGTGGGTGAGTCAGGGGTGGGGCGGGGTGGTCCCTCTGGGGCTGCATGATTTACGGGCCGGCACGGTCGTACGTCCCGTGCGGGCCACCGGTGAGGCCGGCCCACAAATCACGTTTTACGCC
>NZ_JBQQBX010000005.1:0-322082 GCF_052245475.1 Streptomyces sp. 7N604
CCCGTCAGGCGAGCTCCTTCACCAGCAGCTCGAACTGCAGGTCGTCGCGGCGCGGGATGCCGAAGCGCTCGTCGCCGTACGGGAACGGGCTCATCTGCCCGGTACGGCGGTAGCCGCGGCGCTCGTACCAGGCGATGAGGTCCTCGCGGGCCGAGATCACCGTCATGTGCATCTCGCGCGTCCCCCATCCCTCGCGCACGGTCCGCTCCGCCTCCGCGATGATCACTTTGCCGAGCCCGACGCCCTGCAGCTCCGGCCGCACCGCGAACATCCCGAAGTACGCCTGCTCACCGCGGTGTTCGAGCTGGCAGCAGGCGACGAGCTCGCCGCCCTGCTCGACGACGAGCATCCGGCTGTCCGGGCTCTTCACCACGGCGGCGACCCCCTCGGGGTCGGTCCGCTGCCCGTCGAGGATGTCCGCCTCTGTGGTCCACCCCGTACGGCTCGCGTCGCCCCGGTACGCCGACTCGATGAGCGCGACGAGGGCCGGGATGTCGGCGTCGGTGGCGTCCCTGAAGATCGGTTCGACGGCGGCGGGGGGCAGCGGGGCGGTGTCCATGGCGCACGGGCTCCTCTCGTACGGCTGCAGGGCAGCGGCTGCGTGCGGACCATGAGGCTAACAAGCCCCGTCATACGGGTTTATCGCGTGCACCACTGCATAGGGTCCCGGTCATGGTGCACGTATTGAGCAGCCGGGTTCTTCTGCGGCCCACCGATCCGGAACGGTCCCGGGACTTCTACGGGAAGGCGCTGGGGCTCGCCGTCTTCCGCGAGTTCGGGACAGGGCCCGAGCGCGGGACGGTGTACTTCCTCGGCGGCGGCTTCCTCGAGGTGTCGGGGCGCTCCGAGGTTCCGCCGGCCCCAGGACTGCAGCTGTGGCTGCAGGTCGCGGACGCGGCGGCCGCGCACGAGGAACTGGCGGAGCGCGGGGTGGAGATCCTGCGCCCGCCGGTCAAGGAGCCGTGGGGGCTGGTCGAGATGTGGATCGCCGACCCGGACGGGGTGCGGATCGCGGTCGTCGAAGTCCCGGAGGACCACCCGATGCGCTACCGGCCCTGACCGGTGACGAGGAGGAGTGCCGCGCGGGCAGGTGGGGGGCGAGGGCGGGGCTCACCGGGGCGTCGACGCGCTCCCTGATGTGCACCTGTGCGCTCCCGTGCCCGGCGGCCGGCGCGGGCAGCCTCCCGGCGGAACCCGTCCCGTACCGGGAGGTGCGCTGTGCACGGACCACCGCTGGTGGGCTGGCTGACGGTCGCGCTGTGCGGCGCGGCGGGCGCGCTCTGCCTGCTGCGGATTCGGGTGCGCGGGGGCGGCCGGGAGCAGCGGCGCGGCGCGGGCGGCGAGGCGCTCATGGGGCTCGGCATGGCGGCGATGGCGGTACCGGCCGCCGCACTGAAGCCGCAGCCGTGGGCCGCGCCGGTGTTCGCCGCCGTGTTCGCCGCGGCCGCGCTGCACGCCCTGCTGCTCGCCCGCGGTGACCGCCATCATCTGCACCACGCCGTGGGCTCGCTGGCGATGGTCCACATGGCGCTCGCGCCGGCACACGCGGATCACGCGGAGGGGCTGGCCGCTCAACCGGCGTCCGGAGCACCGGCGTTGACGGGGCTTCTGCTCGCGTACTTCGCGGTGTACGTACTGCGCACGGGCGTCGGGATCGTGCCGCTCGCCGCGGCGCCGTCCCCGGTGTCCCCTGCCGCACCGGCGGCCGCGGGCCCGGGCTGGGTCCACCGCCCGGAGCTGGCGACGGCGTGCCGGGTGTCGATGGGCATGGGCATGTTCGCCATGCTCCTGACCGTGTGAACGGCCGCGCTCCCGAGCGCGTGAAAGGCCGCGTTCCCGACCGCCTGAACGCCCGCGCTCCTGACCGTCTGAACCGCCCGCGCCGGACCTGCCCTCCGCCCAGGCCTACGGATTCCGTGGTCTGCGTCACTTCGCCGTCGAGCCCATACCTGCCGGTAGCCACCCGCTCGTAGGCTGGCGGGCATGATGCTCCCGCTCGCGCTGCTCGTCCTCGGCGGGCTCGCCGCGGCCGTTGCCCCCCGCCTGCTGGCGCGCGCCGAGTGGGCGGACCGCGAACCCGTGCTGGCCCTGTGGATGTGGCAGTGCGCGGTGGCGGCAGTGCTGCTGTGCTGTGCGCTGGCGATGGCGCTGAGCGCGGCCGCGGCCTGGGAGGCCGTACGGGGGCATGTGTTCGCGCCCGCACCACGCGGCGTCGTCGAGGCGTACGCGCTGCAGGGCTACGGCCCGTGGGCCGGGACGGTGGCCGCCGTACTCGCCTGCGGGGCCGCATGGACCGCGGCGATGCTCACCCGCGAGGTGCGGGCGGCGCGCGCCCAGCGCAGACGGCAGCGCTCGAAGCTGCTGGTGCGCTCCCCCCGGCTGCCCGGCGAGGTGGAGACCGAGGGCAGGCTCGTCGTCCTGGAGGGCGAGCGGCCGGGCGCCTGGTGGCTGCCGGGCCCGGCGCCCCGGCTGGTCATCACGACCGCGGCGCTGCGGCGTCTGGGCCGTCGCCAGCTGGACGCCGTACTGGCGCACGAGCAGGGCCATGCGCGGGCCCGCCACGACTGGCTGCTGCACTGCTCGTCGGCGCTCGCGACCGGGTTTCCGCAGGTGCCGGTGTTCGCGGCGTTCCGCGATGAGATGCACCGGCTCGTCGAGCTGGCCGCGGACGACGTGGCCTCGCGCCGCTTCGGGCGGCTGACGATCGCGCTGGCTCTGGTCGAACTCAACGAGGACCGCGGGGTGTTCGGCCCCTGCCCCGCGCCGCACGCCGAGGTCCCGCGACGGGTGGACCGGCTGCTGACCGCGGCGCCCCGCCTCACCCCGGCCCGCAGGCTGCAGCTGACGGCCGCGGCGGCGTGCGTCCCCGTGGTGCCGCTGCTGGTCGCCCTGGTGCCCGCGCTCAGCGTGCTGCGGTAGCGGTACGGGGAAGGGGCCGCGCGTGCTGGGATGGGCGCCCGCCGCAGCAGTCGGCGAGGATCTCCGCATGGATGCGCCACCACCCCGCTCACCGGCCCGCTGTCTGTGGACGGCGGCGGTCTGCGGCCTGCTGGGATTCTTCGTGCTGGTGCTCGTCGCCGTCCCGTGGCAACCGCTGCTGACCTGGGACCAGGATGTCGCCGACGGCCTGCACGGCTCGGCCGTCGGCCACCCCGGCTGGGTCGGGACGAACGAGGTGCTGACGGACTGGGTGTGGGATCCGTGGACGATGCGCGCTCTGCTCGCGCTGGCGGCGCTGCTCCTGCTGTGGGGCGGCGACTGGGTGACGGCCGCGTGGGTCGCGGTGACGGCCGTGGTCGCCACCGGAGTGCAGAACGGCCTCAAAGCGGCGGTCGGGCGGCAGCGCCCGCGGTGGCCCGACCCGGTCGACACCGCCGACTACGCGGCCTTCCCCTCCGGCCACGCGATGACGGCGGCCCTGGCCTGCTCGCTGCTGCTGTGGCTCGCGCTCCGCGCAGGGCTGCGGGGGTGGTGGCTGCGGGCCGCCGCGGCCGTGGCGGTGGCCTCGGTCGTCGGCGTGGGCTTCACACGGCTGTATCTGGGGGTGCACTGGCTTTCCGACGTGCTCGGGGGCTGGCTGTTCGGGGTGGCGCTCGCCGCGCTGGCGGCGGCCGCGTGCACCCGGTGGGGACCGGCCAGGCCGGGGCGCGATGTGCCCTTGTCGGGCCGGGGGTGACGTAGAGAGGATCACGGACATGGCGATCAAGGGCGTGCTGTTCGGCTTCTCCGGGACGCTGTTCCGCATCGAGCAGGCAGGGTCCGGCATGCCGCCCTGCGGCCGGTGCTGGACCTGGGGGCTGGGACCGGGGATGTCCAGGGGCCAACCTGACAACGATGTCGCGCGGTACCGGCAGGGAGACCGCCGCCTCGGACGATCCCCCGCGTCGCCCGAGGCGGCGGCAGCTCCGGAAAGCAGGCCCCTGATGAGGGCCACCTCCGAAGACCCACTGAGTATATTGGCTCTGAACCAGTCAACGCAGGAGTTACAGAATGTCCCCGCGCAGCGCATCGGTCAATGAAGAGTTGCGCCGACGTTCCCGCGAGCGGCTGCTGCAGGCGACAGTCGACCTGGTCGGGGAACGCGGATACGAGGCGACGACGCTCGGTGACATCGCCGACCGGGCGGGCTCGGCCCGCGGCCTGGTGTCGTACTACTTCCCGGGGAAGCGGCAGCTGCTGCAGGCGGCCGTGCACCGGCTCATGCACCTGACGCTGGAGGCCGCGCTGGAGTGCGAGCCGCGAACCGACGACGGGCAGGAGCGGCTGGCGCGCGCGATCGACGCCATCCTGGGTATCGCCCGCGACCAGCCCACGCTGATGCGCACGCACATGGCGGGCATCCTCACCGCGGACGGTTTCGTCCAGGGCCCCGAGCAGCAGCGGCTCGCCTCGCTGCTGAAGGACACCGTGGCCCGCTATGGCTCGACCGACCCCGACGCCGACTACCCCATGCTGCGCGCGCTGCTGATGGGCGCCGTGTTTGCGCTGCTCATCCCGGGCGCCCCGATGCCCCAGGCGCGGCTGCGCGCCGAGCTGTTCCAGCGGTACGGGCTGCCCTGGGAGCTCGGCGTCCCGCCGGGCGAAGAGCCGCCCGGCGGGACGCCGGTACGCGCGGTGAAGCAGGTGCGCGTGGTGAAGCAGGCCGATCAGCGGTAGTCGGGCTGCGTCTGGACGTTGAGCTCCTTGAGCCGGACCCACTTGGCTCCGTCGGTCCGACGGTCGTCGATCCGCACGACGTCGAAGCCCTTGGCGATGTCGTTCGAGTAGATGTAGCCGTTGTAGTAGTACGCCGACCACGATCCGCCGCCGACCAGCGTGTCCGAGGAGATCGGGCCGCGCTCGAAGTAGCCGATCTCCTTCGGCTCCGAGGAGTCGGTGAACTCCCAGATGGACACGCCGCCCTGGT
Organism: Streptomyces sp. 7N604; assembly: GCF_052245475.1. Taxonomy (NCBI): domain Bacteria; kingdom Bacillati; phylum Actinomycetota; class Actinomycetes; order Kitasatosporales; family Streptomycetaceae; genus Streptomyces; species Streptomyces sp. 7N604. The sequence continues at coordinate 4,907 of NZ_JBQQBX010000005.1, forward strand.
ACCACGCCTGGACCATGATGTCGCGGCCCTTCACCGGGATCAGCGAGCCGTTGTGGGCGACGCAGTTCTCGGTGTCGGCCTGGTAGCGCGGGATCTTGTAGTAGCTGCGGAAGACGAGCTTGCGCTCGTTCCCCTGGCCGGTGATGTCGTAGATGCCGTCGGCGCCGCGGTTCGGGCCGATCGCGGCGTTGCACGTCGCCGCCCCGCCACCGCCGAGCTCATCGGTGAACACGACCTTGTTGGCACGCTGGTTGAAGGTGGCCGAGTGCCAGAAGGCGAAGTTGACGTTGTCCTGCACCCGGTCGATGACCTTCGGGTGCGCCGGGTCCTCGATGTCGAAGAGGATGCCGTCACCCATGCAGGCACCCGCGGCGAGGTCCTTCGAGGGCAGCACGGTGATGTCATGGCAGCCGGTGGTCTTGGAGACGCCCGGGTTGGTAGGCGCACCCGGGTTGCCGCCGTCCGGGAAGAGAACCGGGAAGTTCACGACCGCGGACTTCTCGGGCGCGTACCGCGGCACCTTGATGACCGAGATGCCGTCGTGCGGCGGCTGGCAGTCGGGGAAGGTCTCGCTCGGTGAGTACGAGGAGACGTAGATATAGACATTGCGGCGCTCGGGCACCAGCGTGTGGGTGTGCGAGCCGCAGGCGGTCTCGACAGCGGCGACGTACTTGGGGTTCCGCTTGTCGCTGATGTCGAAGATCTTCATGCCCTCCCAGGAGGACTTCTCGGTCGCGGGCTGCGTGGTGCTGTTGCAGGAGTTGTCGCTTCGCGAGGAGTCCGTGGAGAGGAAGAGCAGGTCGCCGGAGACCGTGATGTCGTTCTGCGATCCCGGACACAGCACCTGGCTCACCGTCTTCGGGGCCTTGGGGTTGCTGATGTCGAAGATCCGGAAGCCGTCGTAGTTGCCGGCGAAGGCGTACCTGCCCTGGAACGCCAGGTCGGAATTGGTCCCCGGGAGCGCGTCCTTGGGGATGTTGACGAGGTGGGAAACGTTGTCGCTCGTGACGACCTCGTCCACGGGGGGTATCTCGCCGTCCTCGATGGCGGCCCTGGTGTCGGCCGCCTCGCTCTTGCTCACTCGCTCCCTGGTGGGCGCGTCACCCGGGTCGGGTGTCGCGACCGCAGGGGTCGACGCCAGGAACGAGGCGAGCAGGCCGAAGGCGGCCGCCGCCACGCCGAGGCGTCTGCGCCGCGCGCGTGGGTTGTGCAACGACGTCACTGCGTCCTCCCTTGTATCCGTTCGGAGTTGAACGGTTCTTGGACCCCGGCAGTATCGCTGCTCCCATGTACACAACAACAGATGGCGATGAACATGTAATAAAGGACTTCGATCATCTGTGGTCACTGACGTGCTACGACAGTGCCCGAACGGTCCGCACTTCTCAGGAGGTCGCTGTGGATCACTTCCGTACGAGGCCGCGCGTCCGCGCGCTGACCGCCGCTGCGGCAGCTGCCGCGGCCGTACTGGCCCTGGGCGCCTGCGAGTCGGGTACGGAGAACTCCGCCGCCCAGGGCGATGACGGCCCGTCAGTGGTGGCGCCGGGCAAGCCGGGTGAGGCCGCGAAGACGCTCTCCCCGGAGGAGGCGGAGAAGGCCGTCGGCGACGACACCCCCAACTCGGCCGACTTCGCCTATGCGCAGCGGATGATCCTGCACCACAAGCAGGCGTTGACGATGACTTCCCTCGTCGCGGAGCGGGCGGGAACGGAGAAGGTGAAGCGGCTCGCCGATCGCATATCGGCGGCCCAGGGTCCGGAGGCCAAGGCCATGGAGAGCTGGCTGAAGCAGCACGGCGGGGCCGGGAAGCACGCGGGGCACGACCACGGGGCGATGCCCGGCATGGCCTCGGACGAGCAACTCGCCGAGCTCCGCGCGGCGCGGGGCGGCGCCTTCGACGAGCTCTTCCTGAAGCTGATGATCACCCATCACCAGGGAGCGGTGAGCATGGCCACGGAGGCGCTGTCGGACGGCAACAACATTCGCGTCGAGGAGATGGCGAACGACGTCATCGCCCAGCAGACGAGTGAGATCAACCGCATGCGGGGGATGTCCTAGGGCTCGGCGGCAGGGCACCTCCCGCCGAGCCCGCACGGGTGCGATGCTGGAGACACTCTGCGGGAAAGGAGCCACTGTGCTTCGCGTCGCCGTCGTCGGTTCAGGACCGAGCGGGGTGTACACCGCCCAGTCCCTCGTCGAGCAGCAGGCCGTACCGGATGTGCACGTGCACGTGCTGGACCGGCTGCCCTGCCCGTACGGCCTCGTGCGCTACGGCGTCGCGCCCGACCACGAGAAGATCAAGTCGCTGCAGAACAACCTCCGCGCCGTCCTGGAGCACCCGGACATCAGCTTCCTGGGCAATGTGCGCGTCGGCGAGGGCGGTCTCGGCCCGGAGCGGCTGCGCGAGCTGTACCACGCGGTGGTCTACTGCGTGGGCGCAGCGACCGACCGGCACCTCGGCGTGCCCGGCGAGAACCTGCCGGGCAGCTACTCGGCCACCGAGTTCGTCGCCTGGTACAGCGCCCATCCGGACGCCGTGGCGGGCGGCTTCCTGCTCGATGCCCGCTCGGCGGTCGTGATCGGGGTCGGGAACGTGGCGGTGGACGTGACCCGGATCCTGGCGCGCGGAGCGGAGGAGCTGGCACCGACCGACATGCCGCATGCGGCGCTCGGCGCGCTTGCGGACAGCGGTGTCCAGGAGGTGCACATGGTGGGGCGGCGCGGCCCCTCGCAGGCGAAGTTCACCACCAAGGAGCTCCGGGAGCTGGGGGCCCTGGCGGGCGCAGAGGTCGTGGTGCGGCCGGAGGAGCTGGCGCTCGACCCGGCGTTCCACGATCCTTCGGGGCTTCCTGCGGTGAACCGGCGCAATGTGGAGGTGCTGCGGGGCTGGGCGGCCCAGTCCGAGGAGCGGCGGGCGGCGCCCCTCGGCCGGACGCGCCGCATCCATCTGCGCTTCTTCCTGCGCCCTGTGGCCGTGCTCGCCGGGCCGGAAGGCGACCGTGTGGCGAGCGTACGGTTCGAGCGCACCGCGCCGGACGGGCGCGGCGGGGTGACGGGGACCGGCGAGTACGAGGAGATCGACGCCGGGCTGGTGCTGCGGTCCGTCGGCTACCGGGGCGTGCCGCTGCCCGGGCTGCCGTTCGACGCGGAGCGCGGGACGGTGCCGAACGCGGAGGGACGCGTGCTGCGGGACGGCGCGCCCTCGCCCGGCGAGTACGTCGCCGGGTGGATCAAGCGCGGTCCGACCGGGGTGATCGGCAGCAACCGGCCGTGCGCGAAGCAGACCGCGGCCGCGGTGCTCGCCGATGCGGCGGCGCTGGCGGAGCGGCAGATTCCGGAGGACCCGCGGGAGGCGCTGCGGCGGCTGGGCCAGGAGCCGGTGGAGTGGTCGGGCTGGCAGGGCATCGAGGCGGCGGAGGCGGCACTGGGGCAGTCGCTGGGCCGTACGGTCGTGAAGATCCCGGACTGGGCGGGGCTGCTGGCCGCGGCGGACGCCGAGGACTGAGGCCGGGCCCTTCAGCCCTCGGTCCAGAGTTCCCAGGCCGCAGTCCACCGTTCTCAGTTGTCAGTTCTCAGTTCTCAGTTCTCAGTTCTTCGTTCTCGCCGAGGCGGGCCGCCTGGCGGGTGGCCGCCTCGAGGACGCTGTCGAGCAGGCCGGGGAAGAGCGCCTCGAGGTCGGCCCTGCGCAGTCCGTTCATCTTGGCCGTCCCCTGGTAGACCTGCCTGATCACCCCGTTCTCGCGCAGTACCCGGAAGTGGTGCGTGGTCGTCGACTTGCTCACGGGCAGGTCGAAGACCGAGCAGGAGAGCTCGCCCTCGGCGTCCGCCAGCTCGCGGACGACGCGCATCCGCATGGGGTCCGAGAGCGCGTGCAGCACGTCCTCGAGGCGGATCTGATCGCGCGCCGGATGATCCAGCGTGCGGCCCGGCGTTGCGCTGGTCGCGGTCGTCACGGCGGCTCCTCGTCTCTCGGGAGCTCCATTGTACGAGACTCATCGTAGTTTGACACATGGCGTACTACGATGGGTATCGTACGAGCGCTTCAAGCATCCTCAACCCTCCCCATCGCGAAACGGAGCGTGCCGTGAGCGCCTTGTTCGAGCCCTTCACCCTGCGGTCGCTGACCATCCCCAACCGGGTCTGGATGGCCCCGATGTGCCAGTACTCCGCCGACGTGTCCGGTCCGGACACAGGAGTCGCGAACGACTGGCACTTCTCGCACTACACCTCGCGCGCCGCGGGCGGCACCGGGCTGATCCTCGTCGAGGCCACGGCCGTGAGCCCGGAGGGCCGGATCAGCCCCGCCGACCTGGGGATCTGGAATGACACGCAGACCGAGGCGTTCCGCCGGATCACGTCCTTCCTGAAGGGGCAGGGGACGGTGCCCGGCATCCAGATCGCGCATGCGGGGCGCAAAGCGTCGACCGACCGGCCGTGGCGCGGCGGCGCGCCCGTCGGGCCCGGCGAGCACGGCTGGCAGCCCGTCGCCCCGAGCCCGCTGCCCTTCAACGACGGGCACCCGGTGCCGGATGAGCTGACGACCGGCCAGATCGCCGAGCTCGTAGGGCAGTTCGCGGACGCGGCGCGGCGGGCGCGTGCGGCCGGATTCGAGGTCGTCGAGGTGCACGGCGCGCACGGCTATCTGATCGGCGAGTTCCTGTCCCCGCACACCAATCACCGCACCGACGCGTACGGCGGGTCGTACGAGAACCGGACGCGCTTCGCCCTGGAGGTCGTGGACGCGGTGCGCGCGGTGTGGCCCGGGGAACTGCCCGTCTTCTTCCGGATCTCGGCCACCGACTGGCTGACCGAGAACGCGGAGGACGCCCGTACGGGCTGGACGGCCGACGACACCGTGCGCTTCGCGGCGGACCTGCTCGCCCACGGCGTGGACCTGCTGGATGTCTCCAGCGGCGGCAACGCGCCGCGGGTGCGGATCCCCACCGGGCCCGGCTACCAGGTGCCGTTCGCCGAGCGGGTCAGGACCGGGACCGGCCTGCCGGTCGCGGCGGTCGGGGAGATCACCGAGGCCCGGCAGGCGGAGAAGATCGTCGAGGACGGCCAGGCGGACGCCGTGCTGCTCGGCCGCGAGCTGCTGCGCAACCCGTACTTCGCGCGGCATGCGGCGCGCGAGCTGGGCGGCGAGGTCGGCAGCCCTCAGCAGTACCACCGCGCCGCCTGACCTGCGCGGGAATGCACACCCGGGCGCCGTTGTCAGTGGGCGGGTGCAGACTGGCCCGTAATGGAGGCAACGGCGTCCCGGAGGTGGTCGGCGATGACCGACGTACTACTCGCGGCAGGCACACGCAAAGGGCTCTTCGTCGGCAGACGGCGCGGCGGGGGCTGGGACTTCGAAGGACCGTACTTCAACGCGGAGGCCGTCTACTCCGTCGGCATCGACACCAGAAGCACCACCCCCCGGCTGCTGGCCGGCGGGACCAACTCCCACTGGGGGCCTTCGGTGTTCCACTCCGACGACCTCGGGAAGACGTGGGAGGAGCCCCAGCAGCCGGCGGTGAAGTTCCCGAAGGACACCGGCGCCTCGCTCGAACGCGTCTGGCAGTTGCAGCCCGCGGGGCCCGCGGCGCCCGGCGTCGTCTACGCGGGCACGGAGCCCGGCGCGCTCTTCCGCTCCGAGGACGGCGGTGAGACCTTCGAGCTCGTCCGGCCGCTGTGGGACCACCCGACGCGGGAGAAGTGGCAGCCGGGCGGCGGCGGTCTCGCCGTGCACACGGTGATCACCGACCCGCGCGACGCGGACGCGGTGACGGTCGCGGTCTCCACCGGCGGGGTGTACCGCTCGCTGGACGGCGGGGCGAGCTGGGCGCCCTCCAACTCCGGTGTGCAGGCGGTCTTCCTGCCCGATCCGTACCCGGACTTCGGGCAGTGTGTGCACAAGATCGCCCAGGACGCCGGGGACCCGGACCGGCTGTATCTGCAGAACCACTGGGGCGTCTACCGCAGCGACGACTCGGGGGCCACCTGGACGTCGATCGGCGAGGGACTGCCCTCCGACTTCGGCTTCCCGGTCGCCGCCCACCCGCACCGCGCCGATGTGGCCTACGTCTTCCCGCTCAACGCCGACGAGGACCGGGTGCCCGCCGGGCGGCGATGTCGCGTCTACCGCACGGAGGACGCGGGGGCGAGCTGGCAGGAGCTCGGCACCGGTCTTCCCGAGGGCGCGCACTACGGGACGGTGCTGCGGGACGCGCTCTGCACGGACGACGCCGACCCCGCCGGGGTGTATTTCGGCAACCGCAACGGCGAGCTCTTCGCCAGCGCGGACGACGGGGACAGCTGGCAGCTGATCGCCGCGCACCTGCCGGATGTGCTGTGCGTACGGGCCGCCGTGGTCGCCTGAGCCCCGCCCATACTGATGCCGTGCCGGTCCCGATGCCGGTCCCGATGCCGATCCCGTACCGGTGCCGTACAGGTCCGGTGACTTCGCGTGAGGAGGCGGTCAGCTGAGCCACTGCTGAACCAGTAGAGTGACGCCCCGTGGCTGCACGACCGTTGAACGAAATCGTCGAGCCGGGATGGGCCAAGGCCCTGGAGCCGGTTGCCGAACGGATCGCCGCGATGGGCGACTTCCTGCGTACCGAGATCGCCGCGGGCCGGACGTATCTGCCCGCAGGACCGAATGTGCTGCGGGCCTTCCAGCAGCCGTTCGACGATGTGCGGGTGCTGATCGTCGGTCAGGATCCGTACCCGACACCCGGCCATGCGGTGGGGCTGAGCTTCTCGGTGGCACCGGAGGTCCGCCCCTTGCCCGGGAGCCTGGAGAACATCTTCCGGGAGCTGAACAGCGACCTCGGGCTGCCCAGGCCGTCCAACGGCGATCTCACGCCGTGGACCGCGCAGGGGGTGCTCCTGCTCAACAGGGCCCTCACCACGGCCCCGCGCAGGCCCGCGGCCCACCGGGGCAAGGGCTGGGAGGACGTCACCGAGCAGGCCATCCGGGCGCTCGCCGCGCGCGGCAAGCCCATGGTGTCGATCCTGTGGGGCCGGGACGCCCGCAACCTCCGCCCGCTGCTCGGCGGACTGCCGGTGGTCGAGTCCTCGCACCCCTCCCCCATGTCCGCCGACCGCGGCTTCTTCGGCTCCCGCCCCTTCAGCCGCGCCAATGACCTGCTCGTACGGCAGGGGGCGCAGCCGTTGGACTGGCAGCTGCCGTGACCGCCGGGTCCGCGCCCGCGTGGGTGCTGGGGGCGGACTCCGGCGGGTCCGGCCTGCGGATCGGCCTCGCCGCCGCCGGGGACGCGAGAGCCGTCGACACCGTCGTATCCCGCGAGCCGGTGCGTACGGGCCCGTCCGGCATCGATGCCGGGCATCTGCTGGACCAACTCCTGCCCGCCGCCCGGGCGTTGCTCAACCGGGCGGGAGCCTCCGGAGTGGCGGCGGTCGCCATCGGCGCCGCCGGCATGGCCACCCTCGGCGACGATCTGCGTGCCACGCTCCCCGGGGCGCTGGCCGAGGCGCTCGGCGTACGGCGGCTGGCCCTCGCGGCCGACGCGGTGACCGCGTACGCGGGGGCGCTGGGCCAGCGCCCCGGCGCCGTGGTGGCCGCGGGCACCGGCATGATCGCCCTCGGCGTAACGCTCGGCACGGCGGACGAACCCGGAGCGTGGCGGCGAGCCGACGGATGGGGCCATCTCCTCGGCGACTGCGGCGGCGGTGCCTGGATCGGCAGGGCCGGTCTCGATGCCGCCCTGCGCGCGTACGACGGCCGCAGCGGGGGGTCGGCCGCGCTGCTGGCCAGGCTGGAGGCAGTGTTCGGCCCGGCACCCGGGCTTCCGGGGCTGCTGTACCCGCGCCCCGACCGGCCTGCCGTGCTGGCGTCCTTCGCCCCGGAGGTCGGCCGCTGCGCCGCTGACGACCCCGTTGCGGCGGGCATTCTGCGGGATGCCGCGCGCGGCATCGCGGAGTCGGCGGCGGCCGTCTGCCCGGCCGTCGGAGGCAGCGAAGTGGCGCTCACCGGCGGCCTGTTCGGGTTGGGCGAGCCGCTGCTGGCCCCGCTGCGTAACGAGTTGGCGCGGCAGCTGCCGTACGCGCGGCTGGTCGCGGCCGCGGGAGACCCGCTGGCCGGCGCACTGCGTATCGCTGCCGCCCTCGCCACCGACGATCTGCTGCTGCCTGCCGACCCCCGGCTGCTGCATCTGCCGGACGTGCCGCCTCCGGACCGGTCGCACCCGGATCACTCGCATCCGCCACATCCGGATTCGGGGCCTCCGGATCGGGCGAACGATTGACAATTGTCCATTCAACCGTTTGTTCATCGGAAAAAACGGGACGGATGACGCACAGCTGCCCCCTGACCGAACGCGTTGACCCCCAAAGGCATTAGCATGCGGCCGCATGAGCCACCCCACAGGGCCCGAAACCGGCCTGCCCGTACGAATGCCGCGTCCCCGCCAGCCTGGGCGGCACCGCAGACCGGAGCCGCTCGCGGCTCCTGAGGGTGCGCCCGCGCTGGTCCTCGCCGTGCCCGGCACCCCCGGCTCCAACACACGCAGCCTGGCCGAGGAGGTCATGAGCATCGCGCGCTCCGAGCTGCCCGGGCTCGAGGCCCGCATCGGCTACGTGGACGGTGACGACCAGGAGTTCCCGTCGCTGGGAGCGGTGCTGACCCAGGCCGCCACCGAGCGCGCCGAGCGGGCACAGCGCGCCGCCCTGATCCGCGAGCAGCTCTCCGAGGAGGAGGCCGCCGCGCTTCCGGAGGTGCCCTGGCAGGACGGCCCGGTGGCGGTCGTCGTTCCCCTGCTGGCCGGCCCGGACAGCGCGCTCATGCGCCGGATACGCCAGGCCGTGATGGACAGCCGCACCGCCGCCGAGCTGACCGACGTGCTCGGTCCGCACCCGCTGCTCGCGGAGGCCCTGCACGTACGGCTGTCGGAGGCCGGTCTCGCGCGCGCGGACCGCGCCCGCCTGTTCACCGTGGCCACCGCGGCCGACGGCATCATCCTCGCCACGGTCGGCGGCGACGAGGCCGTGCAGGCGGCGGGGATAACGGGCATGCTGCTCGCCGCCCGGCTCGCCGTGCCGGTGCTGGCGGCCGCGCTGGACGTGGACGGCGCCATCGCCCGTACCGCCGAGCAGCTGCGCGGCTCCGGCTCGGCTCAACTGGCGCTCGCGCCGTACCTGATCGGCCCCGAGGTCGCCGACGGCCTGCTGAAGGCGGCCACGGACGAGGCCCAGTGCGCCGCGTCCGAACCGCTCGGCGCGTACTCGACGATCGGCAGGCTGGTGCTCTCGAAGTACGCGACGGCGCTGGGCATCCAGCACCCGCAGCTCCAGGGCTCTCCGGTCCGCTGACGCGCTGCCTCCCGCCCGTCCCCACGCCAGGCGTCGGGGCGGGCGGAGTCCGGGTTTGTCAGCCGAACACCACGCAGGACGCCGCAGGCGCGGCCAGAGAGCCCGCGCGGCGCGGGAGGCCTGTCGCGGGATCCACGTCGAACCAGGTGACGTCGCCGGACCGTTCGTTGGCCGCGTAGAGGCGCCGCCCCGACGGGTCGAGGGTCAGATGCCGCGGCCAGTGGCCGCCGCAGGGCACCTGGCCGACGAGACGCGCCCGGTCGCCGGAGGCGTCGAGGGCGAGGACCGCAAGGGAGTCGTGGCCGCGGTTGGCGGCCCAGGCGAAGCGGCCGTCCGGCGCGATCACCACCTCCGACGGGTAGCTGCCGGCGCCGTCCCCGTCCGGCAGGACGGCCGTCTCGCCGAGCGGCTCCAGCTCCCCCGCCTCCGCGTCCCAGCGGCAGGCCGTCACGGTCGGCGCCAACTCGTTGATCACATACGCGCGGTCGCCCCGCGGGTGGAACGCGAGGTGGCGCGGTCCCGAGCCGGGCCGTAGCGGCACCTCGCGGTGCAGGTTCAGCGCGCTGCCCGCGGGGTCCAGCGCGCAGACGCGGACCGAGTCCGTCCCCAGGTCCACGGAGAGGACCCAGCGCCCCGTGGGGTCGGGCAGCACGGCGTGCGCGTGCGGCTCCTTCTGCCGCTCCGGGTGCGGGCCGCTGCCCTCGTGCCGCAGGACGTGGCTGGGGCCTGTGAGGGTGCCGTCGCGGCGGAGCGGGATCGTGGTCACGCTGCCCGAGCCGTAGTTGGCGGTGAGGAGATTGCCATCGGCGACGGCGAGATGGGTGGGGGCGTGGCCGCGTACGGATACGGCGGCGCTCAGCACGGCCCGGCGGTCGGGGTCGGCGGCGAGGCTCAGCGCCGCCGCGGCGCCGTGCGCGGTCTCGCTGACCGCGTAGAGCAGGTCCGCGCGGGGCGCGAGGGCGAGGAAGGACGGGTCGGCGACCTCGTCGGTGACGTGCAGCGCGGTGAGCGCGCCGGAGCCGGGGTCGACGGCGGCGGTGGTGATTCCGTGGCCGCCGGCCGAGGTGAAGGACCCGATGTACGCCCGTACTGGCCGTGCGGCTCTGCTGCTGCCCACTGCGCTCCCCTTCCGCGGTACGGCGGTTCCGCTGTTACGCGTGCCGGAGCTGACGGTAGCAGTAGGTCTAGACCACCCACCCCCCTGTCTCTCCGATGGATGGCGGCATGCACCACCGCCGCGCCGCCGCTGCGTGGCGGGTTCAGCGCAGCCGCTCGGCCAGGAAGTCTTCCCAGGTCCGGTGGCCGACGGCGTGTTCGGGGGCGAGGTTGGCGCCGGCCCGGACTGCCCTAGCGGCCTTGCCGGGGAGCCTGACCGGCATGATCAGCCGGTTTCGGTGAGCGGCCCGCAGGTAGCTGCGGAGGAGCTCTTTCATCTCGTACACGCGCGGCCCGGCGATGTCGGGCACGAAGCCGGACGGCTTGCCGAGGGAGAGCTCGACGAGCCGGGTCGCCACCTCGCCCGCATCGATCGGCTGGAATCGGACGCCGGACGGGGCCGGTATCACAGGCATCTTCGCCATCTGCCGCGCCGTCGTCAGTATCAGGTCGTGGAACTGGGTGGCGCGCAGGGTGGTCCACGGCAGTCCGGAGTCGGCCACGATGCGCTCGGCGGCCCGCTTGGATGCGAAGTAGCCGAACATGGCGCGGTCGACGCCGCTGATCACCGGGATCCGTTCGGCGCCGACGACCGAGATGTAGACCAGGTGTTGGACACCGACCGCGGCCGCGGCTTGCACCAGGTTCCGGGTCTTGTCCTCGTCGCCCTTGGCGCTGCCGGCGCAGTGCACGACGGTCTCGGTCCCGTCCACTGCGGCCTCGATGCCCTCGCCGGTGGCCAGGTCGCCGGTCACGAACTCGATGCCGCCCCCGGACTCATGGCTGCGCCGGCTGAGTACCCGTACGTCACAGCCGGCATCCCGCAACAGCGGCGTGACGAGGCGCCCGAGCGTGCCCGTGCCGCCGGTGACCAGAAGGGTTGAGGTCACGGTCATCTCCCACTTCCTCGTCCGGGAGTCGATCTCCCGGGCACGTCGGCTCGGTTTCGGGGGGTCTGCTTCTATGACACCCCACGACGGAGAAATGTGACCTGATGGACGAATGCGAGCATTCCCGGGCCGCGATACGCGGTATCAGGAGCCGACCATGGGGGCGCGCGGAGAGCTGTGGAAGGGTGCGGCGAGTTCAGCGAGCGCCTTCTCCAGCCCGTGGAGGTGATTCAGGGCCGCCTCCTGGGCGCCCCCGTGCCGCTGTACGGCGTAGGCGTCGTCAGGCACCGGCCCCGCCGGCTCCCCACCGGGCTCCACCAGGGCCTGGACGGCGGCCTCGACCCGCCAGCAGGCGGCGGCGAGCCGGGCATCGTGGGAGGCATACGGGTCGGCCGCCACTGAGGCGAGGCCGCGAACCTCCCGGGCGCAGGCGTCGAGCAGTTCCAGAACCTGACGCGCACGGACCTTGCGGGCGCGCAGCGGGCTGAGCGGGTGGACGAGAGGGCCGAGGGACATCCGCGCCCGGCCGAGCAGCAGCTCAAGCTCGGCGGCGAGCGGCGCCGGGTCGGCCTCCGCATCACCGGCGAGCCTGCGCGCAGCGGCCGTGGTGCAGTCGTGCACGCACTGCACAGCGCTCCGGATCCAGGCATGGGTGGCGGCGTGTGTCGTGATGGGCAGCACGAACATCACGGCCAGCACCGCGCCCATCGCACCGACTCCGGTCTCGGCGAGGCGCAGCGCGAGCAGGCTCGGTTCCAGCACACCGAGGAGTCCGTACAGCAGCGTGACCATCAACGTCACGGCCAGCATCATCGACGTATACGACACAGGGGCCGTGTAGAAGATCACGAAGACACAGACGGCGATGAGGGCGGCGGTGGGCACCACCGCGCCGTGCAGCGGGACGACGACCATCACGCCGACGACGATGCCGGCGACCGTACCGAGGACCCGGCGGAAACCGCGGACCAGCGTCTCACCGCGCGAGGCGGTGTTCACGAAGATCCACCATGCGGCGCCGACGGCCCAGTACCAGCGGTCCTGCGAGAGCAGCTGACCGACGGCCAGGGCGAAGGCAGCTGCGACGGCCACCTGGACCGCCTGGCGGGTGGTCGTCCGCGCAAGCCCCGACCCGCTGGGCAGGGACGATACGACGGGTGGTGACAGCCGTCGCTCATAGCACCAGATCGCGAAGCGGACCGCCGACGAGGCGAGCAAGGCGAGCACGACGGCGGAGTACAGCTCGGGCAGTTGCTCGGGCACCGTGCGCAGGAACTGCGTCACGAAGAAGGTCATGAACGCGAAGACGCCCAGGGCATGGCCGCGCGGCCCCCAGCGACGCGCGTACACGCCCGCGGCCGCGACGGCGACGAACGCCGCGTCACGCGCCGGCGGCTGGTCGTGCAGCACGGCCGCCAGAGCGAGCACCGGAAAGCCGGCCGCGGGCAGCAGAGCGGTCGTGACGGCCTGGCCACGGACCGTCGCGTCCGTGACCGCGAAGAGGGCGAGGAGCGCGGCGAGCCCGCCGGTGATAACCGCCGTCAGGGTGTGCCCGGTCAGCCCGCACAAGGCCACCGCCAGCCCGACGCCGAGGACGGACCGCAGCCCGCTGCGCAGTCGCAGCCGCCCCGGATCCGGAGCCACGAACACCCTCTTCAGCACTGCTTCCCGTCCCCTCGGCGTCCCGGCATGGAAAAGGCGCCGCGGAATCCGCAGCGCCATTGAGGACTCCATGAGAGCATCCTTAGCCCCAATGACTCAAGTGAGGCTCGAAACACTGGGCCATTGGCCCAGCCAGCTGCCGTAGCCGCGTTCGCTGAGGGGGCCAACGGACCACGGAGTCGAGCCGGGGCTCAATGCCGAGCTCCTGCTGGACCCACCGGTACCGCTCCGGCGGGCGCCCTCACAGCGCATGAAGCACCCATGGCCAGCGATAGATGCCGGGGCCCAGCGGGTAGTGCGGCCGCGGTCGGGACCGGGGCTTGCAGGACATCGGGCTGAGCGCCGGGGACCCGGTCCGGAGAGGGGGCGACTCGGCCACGAGCGCGTCCTCTCGTCATATGTCTGCAAGGACGTGCACAGGACCGTGTGCGACGCGAAGCCGACTTGGCAAGAGTTGAGCAAATATGAGCATAGAAGTGATGGAGATTGCCGAGTAGCGTTCATCGCGTGCTGGCTGAGCGACGACACCAACTGATCCTGCGCGCCCTGCGATCCGGCGGCCCCGCGGCCGTCGCGGACCTCTCCGAGCAACTGGGCGTCAGCGCCGCCACCGTGCGGCGCGACCTGCTGAAGCTCGAGGAGGAGGGCCTCCTCTCCCGCGTCCACGGCGGCGCGGTCATCGAGGAGGGCGACCAGCCCTTCGCCGAGGTCGCCGAGGTACGCGTGACCGAGAAGGACGAGATAGCCGCGCGGGCGGCGACCATGATCGAGAACTGCCAGTCCGTGCTGCTGGACATCGGCACCACCGCGTACCGCCTCGCCCGGCAGCTGCACGGCCGCAGACTGACCGTGATCACCAGCAATCTGGTGGTGTACGAGGAGCTGGCCGACGACCACGGCATAGAACTGGTACTCCTCGGCGGCATGGTCAGACGCGGGTACCGCTCCCTGGCCGGGTTCCTCACCGAGGACAATCTCCGTCAACTGCATGCGGACTGGCTCTTCCTGGGCACCAGCGGAGTGCGCCCCGGCGGCCAGATCATGGACACGGCGGTGGTCGAGGTGCCGGTCAAGCGGGCGATGATCGCGGCCAGCGACAAGGTGGTGCTCCTCGCCGACGCGGGGAAGTTCCCCGGCACCGGCATGGCCAGAGTCTGCGGGCCCGAGGAACTCGACGTGGTGGTGACCAACGCCCCTTCGGACCCGGCCACCTGCGCCGCGCTCGAAGAGGCCGGCGTAGAGGTGGTTCAGGTATGAGGCTCACGATTCTCGGCGGCGGGGGTTTCCGGGTGCCGCTGGTGTACGGGGCCCTGCTGGGCGACCACGCCGAGGGCCGCGTCACCCATGTCACCCTTCACGACCTGGACGCCGGCCGGCTGGGCGCCGTCGTCCGCGTCCTCGCCGAGCAGGCCGGGGACGACCCGGGCGCCCCGGCCGTCACCGTCACCACCGACCTCGACGAGGCCCTCACCGGCGCCGACTTCGTCTTCTCCGCGATCCGCGTCGGCGGACTCGAAGGCCGGGCGGCCGATGAGCGCGTGGCCCTGGCCGAGGGCGTCCTGGGCCAGGAGACGGTGGGCGCGGGCGGCATCGCGTACGGTCTGCGCACGGTTCCGGTAGCCGTCGACATCGCGCGGCGCGTCGCCCGTCTCGCCCCCGACGCCTGGGTCATCAACTTCACCAACCCGGCCGGCCTGGTCACCGAGGCGATGTCCCGCCACATCGGCGGCCGCGTCATCGGCATCTGCGACTCGCCGGTGGGCCTGGGCCGCCGCATCGCGCGCGTGCTCGGTGCGCATCCGGACGAGGCGTGGATCGACTACGTCGGCCTCAACCACCTCGGCTGGGTGCGCGGTCTGCACATCGCGGGCCGCGACCAACTCCCCCGCCTGCTCGGGGACCCCGGCCTGCTCGGCTCATTCGAGGAGGGGAGGCTGTTCGGCCCCGACTGGCTGCAGTCGCTGGGCGCGATTCCCAATGAGTATCTGCACTACTACTACTTCAACCGGGAAGCGGTCCGCGCCTACCAGGAGGCCAAGCAGACCCGCGGCGCCTTCCTCCGCGACCAGCAGGCGCGCTTCTACGAGGAGATGCGGCGGGCGGACGCCCCCGCCCTCGAGACCTGGGACCGTACCCGCGCCGAGCGCGAGGCCACGTACATGGCGGAGAACCGCGAGGCCGCAGGCGTCGGCGAGCGTGACGCCTGCGACCTGGAGTCCGGCGGCTACGAGAAGGTCGCCCTCGCCCTGATGCGAGCCATCGCCAGGAACGAGCGCACCACGCTCATCCTCAACGTCCGCAACCGCACCACGCTGTCGCTTCTGGACGAGGATGCCGTCATCGAGGTGCCCTGCTTCGTCGACGCGGGCGGCGCCCACCCCGTCTCCGTGGCCCCCCTGCCGGACCACGCCACCGGCCTCGTGTGCAGCGTCAAGGCCGTCGAGCGCGAGGTCATGGCCGCCGCCGAGAGCGGCTCGCGCGCCACCGCGGTCAAGGCCTTCGCCCTGCACCCCCTCGTCGACTCCGTGTCCGTCGCCCGCCGTCTCCTCGACGCCTACACGAGCGAGCACCCCGGCCTCGCCTACCTGAACCGGAAGTAGGAGCCTCTTCATGCACGACGGTCACCGTCGTATCGAGGAGCGCGTCGAGCGCATCCTCGAGCAGCGCAGATGCTGGACCGCATGCAGAGCAACCTGAGCGAGGACGACGCCCCGCCCTCTTCTGAATGCGTGCTCGCCTTCTGTCCCGCCGGAGCGGGCCGAACCCCCGTTCCGTCCCGCTCCGGCGAGGCCCACGGCAGCGGGGCCATCCTGCGGCTCCGCCCGCCCTGGGAGCGCCGGAGTTGTTCATGGGTGTGGGCCACACCGGTGCAGCCGAACCTGAGCTGCCTGATCCACACGCCCATCTCGTGCCTCAGATGTCGCTTCCATCACTGGCCAAGTGTCCAAGATATTGGCACCTGTTGGGGCATGGGGTCAAGGCATCCTGGATATCGTCCAACAGACGGCACAGGGGGCCGATGTAGCATCGTGACGGCACGACGGGGCCATCCGGTGCGGGGAGCGTGGGCATAGTGGCAGACGACGGCCGGAGTCATGGGCAGTCGCTGGCCGAGCGGTTGAACGCGCTGTTCGCGACCGTGCGATGGACCGATGCCCATGGCCGGAAGCGGGAGTACTCGACCGCCGAAGTGGCCAAGGCGGTCACCGCGGATCCGTCGCATCCGGCGACCCTGTCGCGGAGTTACCTGGCGATGCTCCGCAACGGGTCGCACACGAACCCGACGTTGAGCGTGCTGGAGGGTCTTGCGAAGTTCTTCGACGACCACCGCGAACCAGGATCGCCGCCCATCACGGTGCAGTGGCTGGTCGCACAGGAGGACCCCGAGGACGAGCTGTTGCGGCAGCGGCTCGCCGATCACCAGGTGCGGACGATCGCGATGCGGGCAGGCGCGATGACGCCCGCGATGCGCAAGCAGCTGCTCAAGATGATCGCTATTTTCGACCAGGACGACACCCCAGGTCCCGGCGCCGGGGCATGAGAAGGGACACCGTGGCCGTACGCGAACGCGAGCTCCGCCGCTACTGCAAGCGCCTGCTACGGCATCTCGACATTCAACCTCCGCTGCGAGTGGACGAGTTATGCCGCAGGCTCGGTGAACACCGAGGCAAACCGATCCGGCTGATTCCCTGGGCGCTGCCGATCCCGGGACCGTTCGGGTTGTGGATGTCCCGACCGAGCGAGGAGTGCATCTTCTACCAGGAGGAGACGACCCGCGTTCATCAGGATCACATCATCCTGCACGAGATCGGCCACATCCTCGCCGATCATCACGACGATGGAAACGCGGACGAAGACCTTCCCGATATGGGACCGGATTTCCCCCGCGACTCGATCACGCGGGGTCTTCGTCGCACCTGCTACACCGAGGACTACGAACGCGAGGCCGAACTGGTCGCGACGATCATCCAGGAGTGGGCGGTGGTCATCGACTACGTCACCCCCCGCACACCCGAGGATCCCGCCCTTGGCCCGCTGCGTTCCGCGCTGAACCCCCGCTGGGGGTGGATGTGATGTTCCAGGAAACAGTGGTCATCATGTTGATCGTCGGGGCGGTATGGAAGATCGTCGACTTGGCGCGCGCCCCCCATGACCGGGTCCTGCGCATCCTGGTCGCGTGTCTGCTCCTGCTGCTCGCCGGCGAAGTCCTCAGCTTTCCCGAAGCCAACCGTGCGGTGGACGGGTTCACGGCAGCCGGTGTCGGCAAGGTGGCGTTCAACGCAATCTTCATGTCCGGCCTGTACGCGCTCATCCTGTTCTTCGTCTCCTCCACACGTGGCGCGAACGACGAGTACCGGCGACAACTGCGGATCAACACCGGCCTGCTCGCCGGTGTCCTGATCGCTCTGGTCGTCGCCATGATCGCCACACCCGCGGAAATGCGCGCCCACACGCTGAGCACTCCGGACATGGCCAAGCCGGCCATTGCCGGGTTCTACGTCATCGGCAACGCCTACTTCGTCTACGCCTATCTGACATCGGGCCTGTGGGCGCTGCGCTACGCGCACATGGCGTCCCGGCACCTGGCGCTCGGTCTGCGGACCATGGCAGTCGGCCTGTTCGGACTGACGATCACGTCCGTCAACCGAGTGGTCTGGGTATGTCTGCGCATCAACGAGCCCGGATCGCATGAGGCGTTCAATACGGTGAACTGGTCCATGACCGACTGGTCCATGGGCATCGTCCTGATCGGAATCTGCTATTCGGCCGGCGTGCAACTGATCACCCGCTGGCGGTCGGTTGTCCATCACCGCCGCATGTATCACGAGCTCTTTCCCCTGTGGACAGCCCTCGCCGCCGCCTATCCGGAACTCGTCCTGAACCGGGCACCGGCCGGTTCCGCGTGGAACCGCTTCCGGCTGCGCCGTACCGACGAGCGGTTCTATCGCCGGCTCATCGAATGCCGCGACGGACTGGTGCGCCTGAGCCCGTACCTGACGCGCGTCGCGCCCGATGTCGATCTCGCCCGCGGCCCGGCCGATCAACTCGCCCGGCACATCACCGAGGCACTGGCCCTGAAGCCGGCCACCGAGGATCCCGACACCGAGTTGTCCGCCGCACGGATCGCGCTGCCCTCGGGCAACGACTTGGGCGCCGACGCCCGTGAGCTCATCGCCATATCCCACGCCCTCCGCGAAAGGCAATTGTGAACAAGATGCTGATCACCGCAGACCGCGTCATCACCGGGCCCGCGGATCAGGTGATCGACGATGGTGCCGTGCTCGTGGACGCCGGCGTGATCACCGCTGTCGGCACAGCGGCCGAGCTGGACGCGTCGGTCGATGCTTCGGTGTCCCGGTTGCGGTGTCCCGGGGCGACCGTCATGCCCGGGCTGATCGACTGCCATGTCCACCTCGCCTTCGACGCGGGCCCGGACCCTATCAGCGAGGTGGCCCAGGCCGACCCGGGCGAACTCGCCGCCGCCATGGCAGGCCGCGCCGAGCAGATGCTGGACGCCGGGGTGACGACCGTACGGGATCTCGGCGACCGCGACGCGCTCGCCGTGAGGTTGCGTACGTCCATCGAGTCCGGAACGGCGGCCGGGCCGCGTATCCTCTCCGCAACCGCGCCGCTGACCTCACGCGGTGGCCATTGCGGGTTCCTCGGCGGCGAGGTCACCACCGACGACGACATCCGCGCACAGATCGCCCGCAACGCGGCTGCCGGAGCCGACCTGATCAAGGTGATGGCCTCGGGTGGCGCCCTCACCCCGAGTGGGCCGCGCATGTGGGAGTCGCAGTTCACCCCCGCCCAACTGCGCCTGATCGTCGAGGAAGCCGCCCGCCATGGCCTGGGGGTGGCCGCGCACGCGCACGGTACCGACGCCATCGCCCACTGCGTGGAAGCCGGTGTCCGGACGGTCGAGCACTGCTCCTGGCGCACCGCCGACAGCACCGTCTACGACCCGGAGATCACCCGCCGGATGGTCGAGAACGACATCGCCGTCTGTCGCTGCGTCTCGGGGAACTGGCCGCTCTTCCTTGAAAAGTTGGGCCCCGAACGGGCCGACGCCATGGTCGAGGTCATCAGGAAGATGCGGGAGGCCGGTGTCCGTTTCATCGCCGGCACCGACGCCGGCGTGCCGGGAGCCGGGTTCGGCGACTACGTCGGCATGCTCGAATTCTTCGCCTCCCTCGGCTTCAAGCACACCGAAATCCTCGACATGGCCACCACCAACTCCGCCCGTGCCATGGGGCTGACCGACACCGGTGTCCTGGCCCCCGGCCTGCGCGCCGACCTCATCGTCGTCGACGGGAACCCCCTGACCGAGTTGGACGTCCTCCGCCGAATCCAGCACGTTTTCGCGGCAGGCCGCCCCACCACCAACTGAACGCCTACCGCGCACCCGTGGCGGTCCGGACGATCGCGTCCGCGACAGCGGGAAGCGAACCCGGGTGCACCGTCAGGAAGAGGTTCGGCTCCACCAGCTCGACTTCCATGACCTGGGGGTTCCCGTCCTCATCCTCGACGAGGTCCACCCGGGCGTACAGCAGATCCCGACTGCCGGGCACGGCGGCCAGCGCCCGTTCGGCCGCCGCCAGCTCGGCCCGCGTGGGCGACCACGGCCGCAGCCCCGGATGGGGCACCTTCCGCTGGTCGTAGGGAGTCCCGGGGGACAGCACCGCGTTCTTCCGGACGGCGTGCAGGAACCTGCCCGCGACGAAGATCAGGGCGCGTTCACCCGTGGTGTCGATCCGGCGCATGTACGGCTGCACCATCGCGGTCAGACCCTCGGCCTGCATGCGCTCAAGATGCCGCAGCGCCTCGTCGTGATCCTCGGGCCGGTAACGGGCGGCGAACCTGGCTCCGGCGCCCGACGTCGGCTTGATCACGTACTCATGGCTGTGCGGCAGATCGGCCGGACTCCCGGGCATCAGGTAGCGGGTGGGCACGACCGGGACACCGAGGTCGGCAAGCATCCCCAGGTAACGCTTGTCCGCGTTCCAGCGCAGGACGGACGGCCTGTTGGCCAACGAGGTGAGGCTTCCGCACCGGTCGCCCCAGGCGAGGAACTCCGCAGGCCGCCAGCTGTAGTCCCACGTGGACCGGACCACCGCGAGATCGAATGCCTCCCAGTCCGCTTCCGCGTCGTCCCAGCAGACGGCGACGGCCTCAGCGCCTTCGGCGTCGAGTGCCTGCTGCAACAGCGGCAAGTCGCGGTCGACGCCGACGTCCGGGTGCGGCCTGGCCGTGACCAACGCGATCCTGGTGCGTGACACGAGCACTCCTGTCCGTTCGGGATCGCGTCATGGCCGAACGTAGCAAGAGTTCCTCAACCCCAGGAAAGGATTAATCCTGCGGCATGCGCAGGGCGTTCATCCAGAGCCGGGTGAGCGTCTCCACCAGCGTCTCGAAGGGCACGGGCTGATCGGCGGCGAAGGTCACGTACGCCATGCGGCTCACCATGGCGCTGAGGGCCCGAGCGGTGACCGCCGGGTCGAGCGCGGGATCGGCCAGGCCGGCTTCCTGGAGGCGGGTGATCGCTGCGGCGCTGCGCTCGATGAACGCCTGGGACCGCTGCAGCCGCAGCTTCAGGAACCGCTGGTCCACGGCGGCGGCCTGCTCCATGGCGGCCATCAGCGCCGCGTTGCGACGGTACGACTCCAGGTAGGCGCGGTTGGCTTCCTCCACCCCGCGGCGCAGCTCCCCGCGGCTGCCGCCGCTGACTCCTGCGTGCAGCATCTCGTCCTGCAGCTCCGTCAGAACGGCGGCGAAGACGTCGTCCTTGGAGGCGAAGTACGTGTAGAAGCTGCCGGTGGCGACACCGGCCTCGGCCGCGATGTCGACGATCCGGGCGTCCAGGTAGCCGTCTCGTTCGAAGATCCGCCGGGCTGCGGCGACGAGGGCATCCCTGGTGCGGATCCCGCGCCGGGTGCGCCGGGGTGCCGTGGACTCGTGGGCCACGTGGTCGGGGACGGCGTGGTGGGCGGCGTGGTCGGAGGCTGAGCGGTCGGGGGCGGACATGGGCCGCATCCTAGCCCAGTATTGAATCTGAATCCGGATTCAAGTACCTTCCGGGCCATGGACACCACTGCCACGCCCAGCGGCTGGAACCTGCTCATAGCCCGCGATGACCTGTCGAACGCCACACTCGTCGACGCACCGGTCCCGGAGGTCCAGGACGGCGAGGCGCTGCTGCGCGTCGACCGGGTCGGCCTCACCGCCAACAACGTCACCTACGCCGCGCTCGGCGACTCCTTCCGCTACTGGGAGTTCTTCCCTGCCCGGGCAGGCTGGGGCATCGTCCCGCTCTGGGGCTTCGCCGAGGTCGTCGCATCCCGGGTCGACGGCGTCGAACAGGGCAGCCGCCTCTACGGCTATTACCCGTCCGGCAGCCACCTGCTGGTGCGCCCCGGGCGGGTGGACGAGCGCGGCTTCCGGGACGCCAGCCCCCACCGGAAGACCCTGCCCTCGCCCTACAACGCCTACGCCCTCACCACGGGCGACCTCGCGTACGAGCCGGACCGCGAGGACCTCCAGATCCTCTACCGCCCGCTCTTCTGGACCTCCTTCATGCTGGCCGACTGGCTCGTCGACAACGCCTGGCTGGGAGCCCGCACCGCCGTCCTGTCGTCCGCGTCGAGCAAGACCGCCTACGGTGCCGCCTTCCTGCTCCGGGGGCAGGGGTGCGAGGTGGTGGGCCTGACGTCCCGGCGCAACCTGGCCTTTACCGAGAGCCTGGGCTGCTACGACCGGGTGCTGGCGTACGAGGACGCGCCCCGTCTCTCCCCGGCCGTGCCCACCCTGTACGCCGATTTCGCCGGGGACGAGGCCCTGACCGCCGCGCTGCGCGCCCACCTCGGCGACGCCCTGGTGCACGAAGTGGTCGTCGGCGTCACCAGCCAGCAGCCCGGCCCCGCCGGCACACTGGCCGACACGGGACCGGGCATGTTCTTCGCACCCGACCAGATGCGCAAGCGCATCGGCGACTGGGGGCGCGAAGGGCTGGATCACCGCTTCGCCGACGCATGGCAGCGGTTCGCCCCCGTGGTCGAGGGGTGGGTCGACGTCGTCCACGGCCACGGCCCGGAGGCCCTGGAGAAGGTCTGGCACGAGGTTCAGTCGGGGCGGACCGCCCCGCGCACCGGTCATGTGCTGGCCCTCTGACTGAATCCGCCGCCCGCGAGGGCCGTACGGGGTCGGTGGCTCACCTGCCGCCCTGCAGGCTGAGCCATTGGTACAGTCGAGGCCCGGACATCCCGACCAGGAGGAGGCCGTCGGCCCATGGCAGCCGTGGATGCGCTGGACGCCAGAATCCTGCGGCTCCTGCTGGAGCAGCCGCGCACGAGCGCGCGCGAGTACGCCCGTATCCTCGGGGTCGCGCGAGGCACCCTGCAGGCCAGGATCGACCGGCTCGAGCGGGACGGCGTCATCACCGGCTCCGGCCCCAGGCTCTCCCCCGCCGCGCTGGGCCACCCGGTCCTCGCGTTCGTGCACATCGAAGTCACGCAGGGCCACCTGGACGATGTGGGAGACGCGCTCGCCGAAGTGCCGGAGATCATCGAGGCGTTCTCGATCACCGGGGGCGGAGACCTGATGACGCGGGTCGTCGCGCGGGACAACGAGCACCTGGAAGACGTCATCCAGCGGCTCATCCAGCTGCCGGGTGTGGTGCGGACCCGTACGGAGATGGCGCTGCGCGAGCGCGTACCGCACCGGATGCTGCCGCTCATCGAGGCGGTGGGCCGGGCCGCCGCCCCGGCCCGCTGATTCTGCCGCCTCGCCGCCTCTTGCATGCTGGGTGCATGCGTTCTCCCCACACCCCCCGCACTCTCCGCACCCCCTCCGTGATCTTCGACCTCGACGGCACGCT
Organism: Streptomyces sp. 7N604; assembly: GCF_052245475.1. NCBI lineage: Bacteria > Bacillati > Actinomycetota > Actinomycetes > Kitasatosporales > Streptomycetaceae > Streptomyces > Streptomyces sp. 7N604. Next base: position 27,800 of record NZ_JBQQBX010000005.1, read on the forward strand.
GGTCGACAGCGAGCCGAACTACTACGAAGCGGGCCGCAGGGTGCTCGCCGAGCACGGCGTCACCCGCTTCACCTGGGAACAGCACGAGCGCTTCATCGGAATCGGCACGCGCGAGACGCTCGAGGTGCTGAGCCGCGAGCACGGCATCGAGGCGCCGGTCGACGAGCTTCTCGCCGGGAAGAACCGCCACTACCTCGCGCTCGCCTCGGCCTCTACTGAAGTGTTCCCGCAGATGCGGAAGTTCGTGGACGCCCTCCGCGCGGCCGGGATCCGTACGGCGGTGGCGTCCGGGTCCTCCCGCGCGGCGATCGAGGCGGTGCTCGACACGACCGGTCTGGCCCCGCTGATGGACGTCGCCGTGTCCGCCGAGGAAGTGGAGCGCGGCAAGCCGGAGCCCGATGTCTTTCTGGAGGCGGCCCGGCGGCTGGCCGCGGACCCGGCGGACTGCGTGGTGCTCGAGGACTCCCCGCCCGGGGCCGAGGCCGCGCACCGCGCCGGGATGCGTTGCATCGCCATCCCGTACGTGCCGGGGACCGCTGCCGACCCGGCGTTCGGCACCGCGGGGCTGCTCTTCGCCGGTGGCCAGGGCGAGTTCGACGCCGGTGCCGCCCTCGACTGGGTCACGGCCGCGAGCCGGGGTCCCCGCTGAACCGACCCTGCCCATCCCCGCCGTTCTCTCATACGCCCCTTCCCCGGGTGGGCCCTTGGAACGGGTCGGCCCGGGAAAGGTCAGCCCAGGAAGGTCAGCCGCACCTGGCGGTCCGGATTGTCGCGGTTCGTATCCGCCAACCTCCGTTAGGGCAACCCCGACCCTAGCCGACTTGACAGTGGAACGCTCCTGGCCATCAACGCTGCCACGCCCACCCCGACCGGACAGCGCGTTGCCGAACCTGTGCGCGAGGCAGTCACATGACGGGGAGGGCGAGTTGGACTCCACGCACGCGAGCGCAAAAGGCTGCGACAACAGGGCCTCCTGGTGCTTGGTTTGGTTCGCACCTCCGAGCTACCAAGAGGCCCTGCTGTCATGCGCCGGTTCTCGCGTGATCACCCGATCAGGAACCCTGTTCGACCAGGCCAGCCCCGTGATCGATAAGCGGATGCCGTCTCAGCTCCCACCAGGCTGCCGCGACAGCCCGGCGAGGAGGTCTTGCACCTCCTTCGATTCATCGCGCCTCACGGCGCTCGATGTCGGTGACCCACAACTTGTCCCGGGCGGTGCGGGCGACGTTGCGTTCTACCAGGTCGGCGGCCGAACGGATCTCGTGGTTGGGGCGAGGCCCACGGCCGCCCGAAAGGCCCTGGATGCCGGGCCGCTGCTCAGCAGCGGCTCCACCGTGCCGTGGCTGACGTGGATGACTGATCCCAGGTCGAGTCCGGCGTGGACGCGGCGGGAGCCGTAAGTGCCACGGGAGGCGAGGTGAATGCCGGTAATGGCCTCGGTCAGCCAGGCGTCCCTGACCGGCTGAGCCGAGGGCGGACGGTCCTTCCAGGTGTGGTAGCCGAACTCTGCGACGGGCAAGACGCGGGCGGCCAGCTGGACCGGCAGCCGCTCGGCGGTCATCACGGCGATGGCTTCGTACCGCCTGTGCCCGTCTTCAGGGTTCGCCCGCCAGGGCCGCGACCGCGATCTCACTCGGCCCGCTACCGTCGATGTGCTTGGTGCCGCTCCGGTCGCGCAATCCGCAGCCCGCCGGCACAGCGGTCAAGACGCGGGCAGACGCGTAACGGGAAGCGGTGGTCAGGTGGCGTCTCATCAACTGCCCAACACATCAACCGGTGGTCCCGGTGTTGATGGTTGGCACAGTCGACGGAGGTGCCGACGGGGTCGGGACGGGAGTCGGCAGGGTCGGTGCGTTGGGCGACGAAGGCGGGGCACCATCGGGGGCGCCGCCCCCGTCACCGCCCGGCGTACTCGTGCCCGGGGATGGCGCCGGAGCGGGCTGGTTGCCGGCGGGTCGCCCCGCTTTCAGAGTGTTCTCCGCCCTGCGTGGCGGCGGTGTGGATTCCGGTTGCCGTGCGTGGTCGCGGGGTGCATCCGGTGCGGTGTCAGAGTCCGAGCCCGGTGTGTCGGGCACCGCGACGGGGCCGCCGGAATATACGCGCATCCAGGCCAGTACCAGGTTGAGATAGGACTCTGAGTGGTTGTACGCGAGCACGGCCCGGCGCAGCCCCTCGGGTGTGGCCACATCATCGCCGGCCGCGCACAGGTACCGGCCTGCGGCCAGCGAAGCGTCGAAAACGTTGTTCGGATCGAACCTCCTGTCGGCATTGCCGTCGGCGGCCCAGCTGCGCCAGGTGGACGGGATGAACTGCATGGATCCGACCGCGCGGTCCCAGACGGTGTCGTCGTCGTAGACCCCGTGATCCGTGTCGGCGATCGCCGCCACACCGGGACTGCCGTCCAACCGCGGTCCCAGAATCGGCGTCCGAGTGGTGCCCTGCGCGTCGACATCACCGCCCCGCGCATGCCCGGACTCCACCTTCCCGATCGCCGCCAGCAACGGCAGCGGCAGGTGGCAACCCGGCTCCGATGCCCTGGTGTTGTCCACCGCCCGCTGATAGGCCTGCAGCACCGTCGCCGGAATCCCCTGGACCGTCGCCGGAATCCCCTGGACAACAGGCCGCGCCTGCCCCCGGCCTCTCCCGTTCCGCACGGCAGGGCTGTCGGTCACACTCGGCAGATCCGGCAGTGACAGGAGATCGGGGTAAGCGGGATAGAGAGGGGTGCTTCCCCCGTCAGCACCCGGGCCCGTGACGACTCTCTCCTCAGCAGCGGCCGGAGCGAGAGCTGCCGAGGAAGGTACGACATGCTGCACCACCAGTATCGTCGACAGCGCTCTGGCCAACTTCTTCCAACGTATCGTGCGGACATGGCGCTCCGGCCGTGTCGCGTGGGGATCGGACAGCGACGTCACCGGGCGTCCGAGGCGGTCGTCATGAACGGATTGCTGTTTTCCTGGTTTCTGCATGGTCAACCTCACAATCGTCTCAGGGCACTCGGTCGGCTACCGGCACATCAGGCGGTCGCCCTGCGGGGCAACCCACTTTCCGGTGTTCGTTCTCATCACGAACCAGCACCCGCGCCGCCGGCATGACCGGTTGTCAACGGCGTGCGGCCGCATAGTCGTTTTGGTGCTTTCGGCCGCCTGCCGCGGCAGCCCCGCGATCCGTTTCGCGCATGCCATGGCCCCGGCCAAAGGATCGGCCACCACATGGTTGGCGAGCCCCATCGCGACGGCGCGCTCGGCCGGGATGCGTGGGCGTGAGTTCCTACTCCTGAGCGAGGAGCAGGCTGGTGTGCAGGGGCCAGGTGAGCGGACCGCCGTCGGCCGCGACCAGCCCGACCTGCTCCTGTGGGTCGGCAAGGTAGGCCGTCTCGGTGGTGACCCGCGCTCATTGCATGCGGGGCTTCCTTCTTGATGGTGTAGCGGTTTCCCGTACTCGTCCCGGGCCGGCCCCGTGGCCGCTGTTCTCTGGCCCGGTCGAGCCGGTCGGGTCACCGCTCGCGCAGCGACCGTAAAGCGCCTCGGCGTCGACGCGGCCGGGGAGAGCGGGCACCCTCTTCTTGCCAGCCGGCCCCGCGGCTCCGCCGCCTGTTGCCTCCATACCGGCTACTCATCAGTGGTCAGCGGCAGATCCGGTACCTCCGGCTCGGATGGCTGATCCGACGGAGCGGGCTCGTCCGGCCCATGCCGCTCAGGTGGTCCGTCTGAGCTCGGGGACGGGCTCTCCTGTCGCGGTGGTTCCTTGCCCTGCCGTGGAGGCTGTCGTGGTGGTTCCTTGTCCCGCCGTGAGGGCTCATCGCTGGGGCTCGGTTCCGGCGGCGCAGTGTGCGTCGGTTGCGTGGCCGGCGAGGTCTCGACCGCCGTCGCGACGCCCGCGTAGACGCGCATCCACGCCAGCACCAGGTCCAGGTACCGCTCGGAGTGGTTGTACGCGAGCACGGCTCGGCGCAGGCCTCCGTCCCGGCTCACGTCTCCTCCCGCGGCGCACAGGTAGTGGGCCGCCGCGAGCGCGGAGTCGCCCACGTTGTGCGGGTCGGCGGTGCCGTCGCCGTTGCCATCGGCTCCCCAACGGTGCCACGTCGAGGGAATGAACTGCATAGGACCGACTGCGTGGTCCCATGCGGTGTCACGGTCATAGACCCCGTTGTCCGTATCGCGGATCGCCGCCACACCGGGGCCGCCGTCCAGTCGGGGGCCGAGGATGGGAGTGATGGTGCTGCCGTCCGCATTGACCCGGCCACCGCGGGCGTGACCCGATTCCACGCGGCCGATCGCCGCCAGCAGCGGCCAGCTGAGCCCACAACCAGGTCGCCGCTCGTTCAGCACGGCCACCGCATTCCGGTATGCGGCCAGCACCCGCGCGGGGATCGCGACGGCCCCTACCGGCCGCATCCGATCCGTACGATCACGCTCGTCGGCGTGCGTCGCCGAGGGAGCCGGTGAGGGCTCCAGCTCCAGGGCGCCCACCGGTGGCGGCTCAGGGTACAGCGGTCTTCCGCCGTCAACCGCTCCCGCGAAGACCTGGCTGGCTTCGGCCGGCTGGGCGACCTGGTACACCGCCACACCGGTCGCCGCGGTGGTCGCGGCGACCGCCCCGGCCACCGCGGGGGTGACCTTCATCCACAACCGCGGCCACTTGGTCAGAAGCACGTCAGCATCTCTCCTCACGAGGCTCTCGTGTTGCGCACTTGTGGCAGGGCCCGCCTCAACCCTGCCGGGCGGGTATCGCAACGCGCGGCGGCGCGCAGACCCGGCAGGGCGCGAGGTCGCGATCGATCGCCTCCTCGATGCCGATCAGCTCGGCCTCGTCCCGCGCCTCCGACAGCTGGCAATCGACGCGGTGGTAGGACGCGGCACCGGCCACCACGTAGCCGCTGAAGCCCGGACCCTGCGCGCCGGGACCGCCGAGCCCTTGTTTGTCTACGGCAGCGGCGAGACGGTCGATCGCCGCCTCCAAACGCACCCGGTCCACCCGGTGGTTCTGCACGATGAGCATCGCGGCGCCCACCACCACGATCGCCAGGCCGATGACGCCGCCGGAGATCAGGTAGGGGAACTGCGCCGGAAGTGAGTTGTAGCTCGCCGCGCCGTTCCAGCCGAGGGACATCAGGACGAAACCGATCAGGCACAGCAGCACACCGAGCTGCCCGCCCAGCCGACCGAAGTTGATCTGCATCATGTACTCCTATGCACTTGATCCGAGGTACGCCTCGCGCAGGTTGACGGTCCGCAACTCGTCTCCCACGCCGGTGTACACCAACGTTCCCTTTTCCATGATCAGCGCGCGGTCCGCGAACGGCAGCGCGCCGGCGTTCTGTTCCACCATCAGCACCGTGGTGCCGTCGGCCTTGATCCGCGAGGTGACCTCCCACACCGTGCGCGCCACGGTGGGCGACAGGCCGAGCGAGGCTTCGTCGATCAGTAGCAGCTTGGGGCGGGACATCATCGCGCGCCCCACCGCCAGCATCTGCTGCTCGCCGCCGGACAGCGTGCCGGCGAGCTGGTTCTCCCGCTCGGCCAGGCGCGGGAAGTAGTCCAGCACGAGGTCCATCTGCCGCTTAACCGTCTTGGAGTCGCGGCGGCGGGACCACGCGCCGAGCTTGAGGTTCTGACTCACCGTCAGCCGGGGGAACAGCCGCCGGCCCTCCGGGCTGAGCGAGATGCCGCCGGCCACCCGCTGTGACGGCGAGCCCTTGCGCAGCTCCTTGCCGTCGAAGGTGATGGAGCCGGACTGCGGCTGCAGCATCCCCGCGACTGTGGTGACCGTGGTGGTCTTGCCGGCGCCGTTGAGGCCGAGCAGCACGCAGCACTCGCCCTGCTCGACGTCGAAGCTGACGCCGTGCAGCACCGGGTACTGGTCGTAGCCGACCACAAGGTCGCGCACTTCGAGCAGCGCCATCAGACGTACTCCTCCCTCGCCCGCTCGGTGGCCGGCGCGTCGGCCGCGGCGACCGTGGGTGCCTCAGGTTCCTCCGGGTCCTCGCCCATGTAGGCGCGCACGACCTCGGGATGCCGCCGCACCTCGTCCGGCTTGCCTTCCGTCAGCACCTCGCCGAAATTGAGGCAGTAGACGTAGTCGGACACCCTGGTGACCAGCGGCACATGGTGGTCGATCATCACGATCGTCACGCCGAACTCCTTGCGCAGTTCGAGCAGCGTGTCGCCGAGCTGGTGGGCTTCCTCCGGGCCCATGCCCGAACCCGGCTCGTCCAGAAGCAGCAGGTCGGGGTCGGTGGCCAGCACCGCGGCGATCTCTACCTTCTTGAGCACGCCGTAGGGCAGGTCGGCCACTCGGGCCTGCGCGACTCCCTCGAGGTTCATCAGCTCGAGGATCTGGTGCGCCCGGTCGGCGAGCCTGCGCTCCTCGGCGAACGTGGCCGGTCCACCGAGGATGCCGGCGAAGGGGTCGTAGTCGGTCTCCAGGTGCTGGGCGGTCACCAGGTTCTCCAGCACGGTGGTGTTCTTCACCAGGCCGACGTTCTGGAACGTGCGGCCGATCCCGAGCTTGGTGCGCTCGTGCACCGGCTTGCCGGTGATGTTCATTCCCCGGTAGCAGATGCTCCCGCTGGTGGGGCTGTAGAACCCGGTGATGCAGTTGAAAAGCGTCGTCTTGCCGGCCCCGTTCGGGCCGATGATGCCGACGATCTCCCACTCCCCCACCTTCAGATCAATGTGCTGCAGCGCCTTCACGCCGCCGAAGTTGATACTGACGTCGTCGACCTCAAGCACGGACATCGGTGACCTCCACGTCCCGCACCTTCCCGGTGTGGATGTTGAATTTCCGCCCGAGCATCCATTCCTTGATCGGCGCGATCTGCTGTCCGATACCGCCGGGGTGGGTGGTCAGCGTGAGGATCAGCAGGATGGGGCCGAGGACATGGGGCACGAAGCTCAGCGGCAACCCGATGCCGTCCGCAATCAGCCAGTCCACGCCGACGGTGTCGAACAGCCAGGTTCTGAACAGCCAGCCGCCCTCCATGAGTGCGAAGAACACCGAGCCGATCACCACTCCCGCACGGTTCCGCAAGCCACCCACGACGGTCATCAAGATGAACGACAGCGCCAGCTCGAAGCCGAAGTTCTGCGGGACGATCAGGTCCTTGCCGTGCGCGAACAGCGCTCCGGCCACGGCCGCGAACACTCCCGAGGTGATGAACGCGAGCAACGTGTAGGCCTTGACGTTGATCCCATAGGACGACGCCACCCTCGGGTTCTCCCGCAGGGCCTGCAGTGCCCGTCCGCCCTTGGTTCTGGTCAAACGCCAATCCAGCCAGAGCACCACGACCACGAACCCGAGGCACAGGTAGTAGTAGGCCATGGGGCTCTGGAACCCCATCGGCCGCGTGACCGCCTTGCCGGCGTCACCGCCCGTGAAGCTGATGATTCCGAAGATGCTCTCCTCGGTGAACACGCCATAGGCGAAGGTGACCAGCGCGAAGTACAACCCGGTGAGCCGCAGCGAGATCGCACCGAGCACCGCTGCCTGCAAGCCACCCACGATCGCCGCGATCGGCACCGCAAACCAGAAGTCGATGCCCAGGTCGACCTCCATGTAGGCCGCCATGAACGCCCCGATACCCACGAACGCCTGGTGGCCGAGCGAGATGGTGCCGGTGTATCCGATCAGGATGTTGAGCGAGAGCCCGATGATCACGAACACGGCAGCGGTGATCAGATGTCCGATGTCCTCGCCATGGAGGTCGAAGGGCGACAGGAAGTTGCCGGGGACCGCGAACACGAACCACGCCAGGGCCGCCCACGCCAAGCCGCGGGCGAACCACCCGGCGGTGGTCGGCCGGAACCGTGACTCGGGCTCCCCCACCACGCTGGGCAGAACGAGCGTGCTCTCAGCGGACGCCTCCTTGCCGGGCGATGCCTGTACCGCACTCATGCGCCGACCACCTTTCGCGTGAACAGGCCCTCCGGGCGAAGCAGCAGGACTACCAGCAGGAACACGAAGAGGATCGTCGCCTTCGGCCCGGGCAGGCCGGCCAGCGCGCTGAGCGCACCCAACTGCTCCACGAAGCCCACCAGAAGGCCGCCGGCCAGCGCCCCGGGCATGCTGCGCATCCCGGCGAGCACCGCGGCCATGAGGCCGGGCAGCAGCGCCGCACCGCCGCCGAAGGTGAGGAACGCCGCGGTGAAGGTGTCGTTGGGACCCGACAGGATCCCCGCCAGCCCACCGAGGGCCGCGGCGATTCCCCACGTCATCATCGACACCCGGCGCACGCTGATGCCCACCAGCTCGGCGGCGGTGGCCTCCTGCTGCGCGGCCTGGATCGCCAGCCCGGACGGCGACCGGAAGAACGCCGCCAGCGCCAGCGCCACCACGATCAGTACCAGCACCGTGATCACCTTCTGGTAGGTGATGGCGACTCCCAGAACCGTGGCGATCGAGCCCTCGACGATCGGCGGCATCTCCCGGATCGGCTGCTCGTTGGTGAGCCAGAACTGGATGCCGATCGCGGTCGTCGCGACACCGGCGGTACCTACCAGCAGCGTCACCTTCGAGCTATGCCGCAACGGACGGATCACCACTCGCTCCGTCACCAGCCCCATGACGACGGCCACGGACATGCCGAACAGCAGGCCCAGCGCGTAGTCCCAGTGCCACATTTCCACGGCCACGAAGGCTGCGAACAAGCCGGTGGTGCCGAACTCCGTCTGCGCGAAGTTGAACACACCGGTCGCGCGGTACACCAGCACGATGCCCAGGGCTACCAACGCGTACACGCTGCCCCGGAACAACCCATTGGCCAGGGCGACGACCAGCTCCTGGCTCACGGCTTGTACCTTCCCGGCCGGGTCTTGTACTGCCGCGACCCACAGTCGGCTTCCAGCAGGTACATCGCGCTGCCACCGAACTTCTTGTTCGGTGCGAACGTGGCCGCCGGGAACACCCCGGAGTCGAAGGTCTTGCCGCTGTTGAGCGTCGCCATGAAGGTGCGGTGGCTGAGGTTCTTGCCGGCCGCCTGGAGCATCTGACCGACCAGCTTCTCGAGGCCCCAGGCATTGATTGCGATATCGTCCGGATCAGCTCCGCCGTTCTTCGCCCGATACGCTTTCCGGAACTCGGAGTCGATCGAGTCTATCCTGTCCAATTGCGGGAACGACGAGAAGAACCGGGCGCCGTCGATCTGCGGGCATCCACCCGCGGCAACCAGGTTGAGCCCGCTCGTGTTCCCGGGACCGTAGAACCTCACGCTGCACGTCAGCGCCTTGGATACATTCACCAGTCCGCCAGGGCTCGCGTTCCACACGACCGCCTTCGCACCGCTGTTGCAAATCTTCGCCGCGATCGACGTTGCTTCGGCCTGGATCTTCTTCGGAACGCGGTCGTTCAGCACGAGTTTGGCTCCGAACGCCCGCTTCAGTGAATTGCCCTGTACCCCGGCATAGTTGTCCAAATTATCGTTCTCCGCCACGATCAGCCCGACTTTCCGCCCGGAGAAGGCCGCCCTCATCTCACGTGTGATCATCGGCGCCTGCTGCTCGTAGGTGAGGTAGGCCGCGAAGTAGGTCCGCAGCGCGTTCAGCGATCCGAGACGCGGATTGGACTCATGCACACCGCCCGAGATGTAGGGCCACTGCCGGGAGTTCGCGTAGCGCGCGCAGGCGTCGATCTGGTCGGCACCGGCGGAACCGATGACCAGGAAGTACTTCTGGTCGATGAAGCTCTTGCACTTCGATACCGCAGTCGACGGGTCGAAGTTGTCGTTCTCGAGCTTGACCTGGAGCTTCCGCCCGTTGATCCCGCCCTTCTTGTTGATGTAGTCGGCGTACACGCCCACCGCGCGCTCGATCGAGTTCTGGGGGATCGCCGCCGCGCCCGTCACCGGTGCGTGCACGCCGATCTTGATCGGCTGCCCCGGCTTCAGCGGCGTGGGATCGCCGATACCCGGCGGCACCGGCCCACCGCCACCGCCACCGCTGCCGCCCCTGTCACCGGCACCCCCAGTGCCCGTCCCGGTCCCGGTTCCAGTCCCTGTCCCGGTGGCGTCTGTGCCAGCGCCCGCACCCACGTCCGGCGCGCCGGTGTCCAGGGCGCCTGGGTCAACCGGCTGACCGTCCGTACCAGCCCCTCCGAGCGCACCTGCAGCGGTGCCCTGTCCACTCGCTCCATTCGGCCCGGCGTAGAGCCCGCTCACGCCCGGCTTCTGCCCGCAGCCCGAGACCACCACAAACGCCAGCGCCACCGCTGCGATACCGATCTGCCTCGACCGTCGCCGGATCACTGCCCCTCCTTGAAAAACGTCTTGACCACCCGGAGTTGGTCGAGCGCGCGGCCCACACCGTGACGCGCACCGGACAGCACCGGCTCACCGTTGGGACCGAGCGCGAACATCACCGCATAAGCGAGTCCGAGCCCGACCGGGATCAGGAAGAGGACTCCGCCGGGGATGTCCTCCAGCATTGAGCCCACGTGCGTCATCGGGGTGGCCGCAGCCGGCGACCGCGGCTCGCTACTGCGGGGCACGTCCCGGGCTTCCGTGGCGGCCGGCGCCGGGGCGTCACCTGGCACGGTGGTTCCTGCATCCGCCGGTACTTCCCCGGAGACGTCCGTACCGGCACCTGTGTCGACCGCGCCCGAATCGCCCGTCGTCCCGCTGCCCGCCGGTACGGCAGCCGGCGGTTGGGGTGTGGCTCCCGCGGTCGCCACCAGCTTCATGCCGATGCCCTTGTCCGACGGCCCGTCCCAGGCCACCTGGAAACTCATCGGCTCCTCGACCTGCTCCACGAGGGCGATCGAGGTGGGTAGCTGACTGCCCTCCGCTAGCCAGAGCCGCGCGATCGACGTGAGGTCGAAGCGCCAGATGCCGTCCTTGCCGCGTTTGCCGGCAACAGCGGCGCGTTCACAGTCGTAAGCCGGCCGCGACGACCACTTTCCACCCTCGGCCTTGGTCCAGAACGCATCCGTGACAGGGCACGCCACGACCTTGACGCCCTTGCCGTCGGAGTTCACGTTCGAGTCGGGGGCGGAGGATTCCCTCAGCACCACATCGAACGAGGTCACATCCGCGCCCGGGCCGTACTTCAGCGCGAACTCGATGGCCGCGACCATTTCCTCCGCACCATTGACCGCCGCCACGGTCATCGCACCGGCCGGCACATTCGGCGGCGTCGGCTCAGGCCGAGCGACGAGGCCCGATTTATCGACCTCGTTCTCGTCGTTGCTCTTCCACCACCAACCCGCCTGATTAACTTTTCCTCCGATGGAGGGGCCCGGCTCAGCGGCGGGTTCCGCGCTGACCGGTGCGGCCGCACTGAGGACCACGGCGCACGACGCGGCGAACCCGGCGCCGAGACTGCTGAGAGTAGACATCTGTCTCCTTGACTAGTCCAACTACACTGTTGAACTGAATTACTTGGGGGCCGGTGAACTAAATCGCTTGGGGGCCGGCAAGTTATGTAGCGGACCTGGTCGCGTCAACGACCAGTCACGAGCCCGATTTCGGTCTCCCACGACTCGAGGTAGCACACTGGCCCGCGGGCATCGAGGAACACCGGGTCACGGAGGCGACCCAGAAGTCTGCCCTCACTGGCGACATCCAGCGCGCACCCGCATCGTGGTCGCGCCGGGCCAGTCGGCGTCTTGCAGGCGACGTGCACCCGGAACTGACATACGCACCTGGTCGACACGGCCGTCGGCCGTTCCAGCATGAGTGGGCGCGCTGCGTACGGCGCCCACCATGGCGTCAGTTACACGCCTGCGACATCTTTTCGTAAGTGCCGGGTCGTGGGCACAGATGATCGCCCTGGTCGGGGTCGGGCACCCGACCCGGCGAGCCGACTGGCGGCCGTCGTACCGACCAGCACCGTGCCGAGATGCCCGCGCAGGATGGTCCGCAGCGGGGAGCTCTGCTCGCTCTTCTCCTTCTCGGCCAGGGCCCCTTCGGCGGCTCGGAACTCGGGGGTCTCCTCGACCCTGGTGTGGATGTACCAGGCAAGGCCCAGCACAAAGAAGCCGACGAGGAACGGCACGCGCCAGCCCCAGGCGGCGAAGGCGGTTTCACTGGTGAACGCGCCGGCCAGCAGGAAGACCGAGTTGGCGGTCACGACGCCGATGGGAACGCCGAGCTGGACGACACTGCCGTAGAGCCCGCGCTTCCCCTCGAGGGCGTACTCGGTGGCGAGCAGCATCGCGCCGCCCCACTGGGCACCGACGGCTATGCCCTGCATGACGCGGAACACGACGAGCAGCAGGGGGGCCGCGATGCCGATCGTGGCGTACGTGGGGAGCAGCCCGATGCCCGTCGTGGCGACGCCCATCAAGGCCAGCGCGAGCACCAGCATCGGTTTGCTTCCGCGCTTGTCACCGAGATGGCCGGCGATGACGCCACCGAGCGGGCGGGCCAGGAAGCCGACGGCGAACGTCGCGAAGGAGGCCAGCACCCCCACGGTGGGGCTGCCCGCGGGGAAGTAGAGCTCGCCGAGGACGAGGGCCGCTGCGATGCCGAAGACGAAGTAGTCGTACCACTCGACGGCCGAGGCGAGGGTGGCGGCCGTGGCGACCTTGCGCCGTCTCCTTGCATTGTCGGCCGCGGCCGTGGTGGGGAGGGGATGAGCGGATGCTGCGGAAGACGCCGTGTCCATGGGTGCACACTCCGGTGGGTGCGGCGACGGGGGGCGGCATCGCGATTGCCGGGAACGTACTGACCGGACGGTATGTACGTCAACGGGTTGTGCAGCGAATCTTTCACCTGTGCGGTACAGGTAATTCGGGCCAGGACAGCACTGTGGGCCCGGCGTCATGGGACGCCGGGCCGGAGCCGGAGACGACCGCAGGAGAGCGCCGCTCGAAGAGCCTGCGCTGAGCGCGCTGGGCGCGTGGGCTCAGAAGGCGATCAGCGCGCGGCCTCCCTTGCCCTCGATCATGTTGTCGAAGGCAGCCGAAATGCCGTCGAGTGTGATGCGCTCGGTGACGAGGGCGCCGAGGTCCAAACCCCCCGAGCGGATGTGGTCGGCCAGGACGGGCAGGTCCTGGGTGGGGTCGGAATTGCCGTAGACGCAGCCGGAGAGCGTGCGGCCCCAGTGGAAGATCTCCAGGGCGTTGAACGTGACGTGCTGGTCCTTGCCGCCGATCCCGACGACGGTGGTGCGGCCGCCGCGCCGGGTGGACTCCCATGCGGTGTGGATGGTCACGGCGTGGCCCACACACTCCACGGCGACGTCCGCGCCCTGCCTGCCGGTGAGCCCGCGGATCGTGCGGGCGGTGGTGTCGGAGGCCAGGACATAGTCGGTTGCGCTTGCGCCCGCCCGGCGGGCGAGCTCCTCCTTCGCCGGCGACACGTCGACGGCGATGATCTTCGACGCGCCGGCGATCCGGGCGTCCTGCAGCGTGGCCAACCCCACGCCGCCCACGCCGAACACCGCGACGGACTCGCCTTCGCGGACGCGCGCGGAGTGGTCACCGGCACCTGGTGTTCCTCTCCGCCGGAGTCGAGACGGTGAGCCGGTACGTCAAGGGCGACAGCAGTCCCGTCTCCCGCACATCCACACCGACCGTCGCCACATAACCGTCACGGAGCTGGAGCTGCCCCGCACCCCACGGTGTCGTCGACCCCGCACCCTCTCACTTGGTGCGGCCGGAAATCGGCCCCACAGTCGTGGCCGCACCAGGGCTACCCGATAAACGACAAGCGAACCTGACGGTTGGGATTATCCCTGTTCGTATCCGCCAACCTCCGTTAAGACAACCATCAGAGTAGCCCGCCGCCCGCCCCCCAAGAGTCAGGAGGGCCGTCCACATGAAGGTCAAGTACAAGGAGACGGCGCGGGGCGGGCTCGCGGTCAATGTCATCGAGTGCTGAGGGAGTGGGCCCTGACCTGCGGCTTTGAACCTTTCAGAGCTGTCAGGGCCTTCCCTGCTTACTCGGCGGAAAGTCCCTGAAAAGTCCCTGGCCGACGTGGCTCTGACTAGCTCATACGCGCCTCCGGTGGCGTTCGGCCCAGCGCTCGCCCCGGCTCGGGGCACTACTTCACCCGCGAGTTGGGGTCTCAGATCCAGAGAGAGCCTCCACCCACCTTCGGTGTCTGATCTCACGGACGAGAGGTCGTTGCTGGCCCACGTTGATCGACTCAGACCGACGTGCAGATATTCGTGTCACCACATCGCTACTGCTGGCTACGATGGCGCCGTGATCGCCATTTCTGCCCTGGCGTCGTTCGGGGCGCCGCCCGAACTCGTCGCCGTCTGGTCTCAGCACGTCGGCGACCTCACCGACGTCCAGGAACGAGCCCTTCGTGCCGGTGCGCTCGACGGCCGTACGAACCTCTTGGTGGTCGCGCCGACAAGCTCGGGCAAGACGTTCGTCGGCGAATTGGCGGCCACAACGTCGGCCTACAAACAGCGCCAGCATGCGATCTTTATCGTCCCCTTCCGGGCCCTGGCGGACGAGCACTACCGGTTGTTCCGCGAGCGGTACGGCCATCTGCTCTCGGTCGTGATCTCGACCTCGGACTGGACGGAGTTCGATGCCGACATCCGCGTCGGCAACTTCAACCTCGCGGTCATGACGTACGAGAAACTCATGGCCTTGTCCATCCAGCAGCCCGACGTGGTGGAGCGCTGCACCACGCTGGTGGTGGACGAGGTGCAGTCGCTGTCCGACAGCAGTCGGGGAGCAGACCTCGAGGTGCTCCTCACACGGGTCATGCGCGCCGGCGATCCGCCGCAGATTGTCGCGCTGTCCGGCTCACTCGACGACGTCAACCAACTCGACGTGTGGCTCAAGGCCACCCTGGTCAGCTCGGCCGAGCGTCCGATTCCTCTGACGCAGAGTGTCTGTGCCCCGTCGGGTGAGGCGATCGTGCTGGATGCCGACGGCACCGCACATACGCAGTCGCTGACGGCTTCGCAGGAGGACCGCGATGCGCTCGTCCTCGCGCTCGCCAAGCAGTATGTCGCCGATGGCAAGCAGGTCATCGTCTTCCGCTCCTCGGTCCGCGATGTCGTGGAGACAGCGCGCCGGTTACGCGGGCAATTGCTGGCAGTCGGCCTCGGCCGGCGGATCAGCGAGCAGTTCAACGAGCTCGACGACTCGGACGCGATCAACGACCTGCGGCTCTGCCTTGCTTCCGGTGTGGCGTTCCACAACGCCGACCTCACCCACCCCGAACGAAGCCTCGTCGAGGATGCCTTCCGCTCCGGAGAGACCCGTGTCATCGTCGCCACGACGACGCTCGCCGTTGGCGTCAACCTTCCCACCGACATCGTGATCGTTGCCGACTCAACGCGCTTCTCCCCGGTACCAGGCGGCAGGTGGAGCCGCCGCAATATCCCGGTCTCCCAGTACCGCAACGCCTCCGGGCGTGCCGGACGACTTGGCCAGCGCACTGCCGGCTCCGCGGTTCTGGTCGCGGAGGACACGCGCGAGCAACGCCAGCTCGTCAACGCCTACCTGCTCGGAGACGTCGAGCCGGTCGAATCACAGCTACCGAAACGCCCGTTCGCCGACGTGATCTTCGACATCGTCTGCGTGGGGGCCGTCGACAGTGAAGACGACATCGTCGACTTCATAGCCACGACCTACGCCTACCCAAGCTTCTATGAAGGCGCAGGCGGCTTCGACGCCGTGCGCGAATCCATCGCCGCAGCAGTAAGCCGATGCACCGACAGCGGTTTGGTGGTGGCGGACGGCCAACAGCTATATCCCACACAGCTCGCACGAGTACTGGGCGCCGCCGGGCTGTCGATGGAGAGCGCCGCCCGCCTCGTGCCCGTACTGGAACGGGCCATGTCGAGCCACCCGTCCAGGAAGGACCTGATTTTCGAGATCGCCTCCTGCTCAGAGGTCGGCGACCGGCCGTGGCTGCAGCGTCAGCGGGGCATGGAGCTGGACCCTCGTCCGCAGCACGCACCGGACAGCTCGGGCTGCTCACCGGGATCCCGCCTGGCCGCCACACTCTCAAAGCCCCACATCAACGTCGCAGAGATGTGCGCGCTCGTGCGCACCGCATGCCTGCTGCAGTGGATGAGCGGCCAAGGCCACCGGACGATTTCCACTGCGTTCCCGGGCATGGGTGCAGCCGCGGCGCGCGTGCGCGCTCTTGGCAAGAACGCCGCCTGGCTGCTCGACGCCCTCACCGAAGGCGCACGGGTACACGGGGCCTCCGACGCGCTACAAGAGGACCTTCGAGCCCTTGCCCTCGAAGCCCGCTACGGCCTGCCAGCGCGACTTGCTCCACTTGCCCGTCTTCATGTACCGGGCATTTCCCGCGAACAGATGCTGACCCTCTACGACATCACGAACGACATCGGTCTGCACACCCCGGAAACGATTCTCGATACCCCCGACACAGCCTTCGACGGACTGCTCACACCGCTGCAGCTCACCCGCCTCAGGCAGGCGGTCCTCGACGACATCGAAGACTCGGTACGACGGAAGCGCGCTGGTCACGTAGCGCGTTCCGCGCAGGTGAGCCTTTCACGCAGGCTCATAAACGATCTCTATGAAGCGAAGGGCGGCGGGCTTGAACAAGCCGTCACTGATGCCCTGGTACATGCCGGGCTGTCTGCCACACGCGTTCTTCGCCAGCCCGAAGGCGAGGAGGACATCCAGATCGCCCACGCCGACGGCACCGTCGTCGTATCGGTGACGGCCTCCAAGGAGGACACCCGCCCGATCCGGTGGAACAAGGCGAAAGAGATTCTCGGCGCGGGCGTCGGCCTCAGCCCGGTAAATTACGTGTGCATCGGACGGCCGAACTTCCAGGAACTCGCCGAACGCAACGCCGCCAATATCGCCCGCGAGACCGCGAGCCGCTCAATCCTGTTGGTCCCGATGCCAGTGTTCACCGAAGCCGTCGTACGCGTCGCAGAAGGCACCATGGACGCGGAGAAGCTCGGCGACCTACTCGCTCACCGACGCGGTGTCCTCACTGTCGGGGACCTCTCCGAATCGGCCGTATAGCGGGTTGCCATCCAGTCGAGGTCTGCTACAGCGCCCAGCCGCCTTCCCAGGCTGTAGGGGCCTTGAGGCTGCGACGGGCGGTCCGCCAGCCATGTCGACGCCTGATTGCCAGAGTCGATGAGTGGCAGAGTGCTCCACCGCTGGGCTGTCCGTCCCGGTCCGCGTCGCAGCGTTCCCTTCCCCCACCAGGCATACCGGCCTCGCCCGCCCCAGCCCCTCTATGCCCACCCCGAGCCCAACGGTAACGACGGGGAGGAACGGCGTGCGCACGCGCTCGGAGAACACGCGCGGGAGTTCGTCCCATGACGGTCCGTCGGCTTCTCTGACGGGCCGTATCGGCTGTCGGGCCTGGTGGTGGGCACGTGTGTGGCCCGGCTGTCGCGTCGGGTGGGCGCCAGAACCCCTCAGTGGCTGCCAAGTTTGTCCCCTGTCATCCAATCGAGGCGTTTGACAGGGAACCCAGTCATTTCGGCTGTCTATGACAGTGAACTCCTACGAGGTGAGCCGTTCGCGCAGCTGCGCGATGTCGAGGCCGAGGCGATCGGCGATCTCGGGGATTCTGGCCCGGGGAACGGTTGAGGCCAGTCGGATGGCGTCGTCGTCCCACGCGCACTCGAGTGCTGTGCCCGAGAGCAGGTAGCTTCTTGCCTTTGCGGCAGCGTCGTTGAGGAGGGCATGCAGCTGATCCTGGCTAGGGGCTGGGGGAGGCGGCGTGGGCCATGAGGGTGCCGCAGGGACCGGCCTGTCGGGGATGCTGGGAGCGTGGTCAGGGACAAGAGGAGGCTTGGCGCATTCCCGGTACCAGGCCCATGCGTGGTGCGCGGTGACGTGGAACTTCCCACCGGGAGCGGCGCGGGTGGTGGTCATCCCCGAGTCTGCTCCGGATGCAGTCGCTTCGGCCCCCATGAGCTGGGGCGACAGGCCGCGGATGATCGCGAACGCTGCCGGGCGCGTACTCAGCCGGCGCGTGACGGCATGGGCGAGGGCAGCTGCGTGCCGGCACGGTGACATCCCGCAGGTGCAAGCGAAGCCGATCTCCGCGGCGACGGGGGCCATGGGCACGTTGCCGGTATGGGCGGGGTCGGCTAGGCAGTCGGGAAGCCCGCCAGCACGGAGCTCCCGGTGATGGCCGCAGTGCGAAGACGCGGCACGAATAGTGGCCACATGTTCGTCTGTCAGCACGGGCAGGGTGATGACCGTGTGCGCCTCCTCTCTGCTGTGCCGTGCTGTGGCCATGGCGGCGGCCTTGCCGGGCGTGAGGGCCAAGTGCGCGATGCCGCCTGCTGCCAGGTCGTTGTGGCCTGCGAGCAGCATGGCTTCATCGGTGACGGCGGTGCGCACAGCCGTCACCCAGGCGTTCGCCCATGCGTTGTGGATCATCGCTGTGCTCCCAGGGCGATCAGGTCGCAGATCTGTTCGTCGGTCAGCTCGGTCAGTGCGGAGTACCCATCGGCAAGAACGGCATCGGCCAGCGCACGCTTGTGCCGGAGCAGTTCGTCCACCCGGTCTTCCAAGGTGTTTTCGGTGATGAGCTGGTGCACGGTGACGGTGCGCTGCTGGCCCAGCCGGTGCGCGCGGTCGATGGCCTGGCTTTCCTTGGCCGGGTTCCAGGGCCGGTCGAACAGCACGACGTGGCTGGCTTGGGTCAGCGTCAGGCCGCTACCGCCGGCCTTGACCGTCATGACCATTGTCCTGCCCGGGCTCGACTGGAAGTTGTCGATGATCCGCTGACGGTCCCGGCCGGCGGCGATGTCGCCGCTGAAGTAGAGCGGCTCAAGGCCGTGGCCGCGCAGGTGCCGGATCAGGTAGCGGGCCATGGACCTGTACCGGGTGAAGATCAGGGCGGATTCGTCCGGGCTGGAGAGCACGGGGAGCAGGTCGTCCAGGGCGGCGAGCTTGCCCGAACGAGCCGCCGCGTGCTGCGGGTCGTAGTCGCCGTCCAGGGGTTCGTCTAGATACTGGGCGGGCGCGTTGCAGATCTGCTGGAGTTTGTTGAACAAGGTCAGTAGCAGGCCCTTGCGGTGGACGCCCTCGGCGGAGCGAATCTCCCGGAAAGTGTCGTCGGCGACTTTTTGGTAGAGGGCGGCCTGCTCGGGGGCCAGGCTGACGATCCGGGGGCTCACAATCTTCGGCGGGAGCTCGGAGAGGATCCCCGGGTCGCTCTTGCGGCGGCGCAGCATGAACGCCTTCAGAAGGCCCGATAGACGCGTAGTGAGGTCGGAGTCGGTGATGTTCTCCTCGATCGGTCGGGCGAACTGGTCACGGAAGGTCCGAAGGTTTCCGAACAGGCCGGGGTTGAGCCAGTCCATTACTGACCACGCTTCGGTGAGGTTGTTCTCCACGGGGGTGCCGGTGAGCGCGATCCGGACAGTGGGCTTGATGCGCCGCATGGCATGGGCCGTGGCCGTTCGATGGTTCTTGATGACCTGGGCTTCGTCGGCGACGATCATGTCGAAGGGCTGCTCGACCAGGACGTCGATGTCGCGGCGGAGTGTTTCGTAGGTCGTGATCACGACGGTGCGGGGCGTCGCCTCGTCCAGGGTGCGGTCCGGCCCGTGGTAGCGCAGGGTTGGCACGCTGGGGGCGAACCGGTGCACCTCGCGCTCCCAGTTGATCACCATGGATGCGGGGCAGACGATCAGCGTCGGGCCTGCGGCCTGACGGTCTTGGTCGCGGCGGTGCAGGTGCAGAGCTAGCGCGGTCAGCGACTTGCCCAGACCCATGTCGTCGGCCAGCAGCGCCCCGAACCCCGCGTCGGTGGTGTTGGCCAGCCAGGCCAGGCCCAGGTGCTGATAGTCGCGCATCGTGGCCTCAAGGCCGCGGGGGGACGGCACCGGGGAGGTACGCGAGCCACTGCGCAGGAACTCCACGAGATCAGCCAGCGCCGCTACCGGTTCACACTCGAACGTCTTGCCGTCGAAGTCGATCTGGCCGGTCAGAGAGGCCCGCAGCGCCTCATCGGAGGGAATGGGCGGCATCTGGCGGTCAGCGGCCCGCTTGGCCGTCTCCTCGTCCACCAGCACCCACTGATCGCGGACCTTGGCCAGCGGCACGGGAGCATGGGCGAGATCGTCCATCTCTCGGTCGGTCAGGTCGTTACCGTCCACCGACAGTTGCCACCGGCCGTCCAGCACGTCGCCAAGGGAGAACTTGGGTCGCGCGGCGGAGGGTGGGCACGGGGGCCGGCGCCCCAGTACAGCCCGGGTGCGCAGCAGGTCTGTCCACTGCCGGTGCCACTCCACCCGCAGCCCGAACTGCTCCAGCTGCTGACCTGTGCGCCCCCGCAGCAGGACAGCCTCGGCGGCCCGAAGAGTAAACGTGTCGGGAACCGGCCGCTCCAGCAGCCGTGCGGCCGGCGGCCACGCCGCCGCCATGCGGCGAAGGCGCCGGCGGATGAGCGCCACGAGCTGCGGGTCGGCGGCGGCTTCTGCCACGGGGCGCCAAGCCCGCTGTTCGGCGACTGGCGAGTCCGGCTGGCGGACGCGCAGGTCGGCCCACAGCAGCTCGGTGTCGCCCGGGCTGTCCTTCTTCGGCGCGCGCACCGACAGCACCAGCTCCAGCACTTCGGCTGTCGAGCGGCCATCCTCAAGATCGTCAGCCCACTGCACGAGGGAGGGGTTCCGCTGCTGCTGAGGCACCGCTGCCGTGAAAGGGCCACTGCCCAGGACTGCCGGCGTGCCCGGGCCGCGCAGCATGGCCTCCGCGACCGCGTCGAGACCCGCGCGGACCACCATGCGCGGCGCCCACAACCGGTAGGGCTTCGTGTCCGTGACAGCCCCGCAGTGTGCCGGAGGCACCATGGCCTGCCTCAACTGCCGGGCCCTCGCCTTCTCCTCGGCCGTGAGCGGCCCCGCCCGCCACACATCCGTACCGTCCCCCTCCAGCGACGGAAACACCCGCCCAGAGGCCACTACCTCCAGCCCCAGGCAAATCACCTGCCGCCATACCTGGACCGAGAGGGCTTCCTTCCCCCTGCCCTGATGGGATGCGAGCGCGTTCGCCAGCAGCCGCACCGGCACCTGCCAGCACTCCACCGGCCGAGGGCCGACCGCAGCACCCTGGCCGGGCAGGACGAGGGTGGCCGTGCACGGCCGGATCGGCCTATGGCACCTCGACCCCACAGGCAGCCCGTCCTGGCGATAGACCAGAAACCGAGTGGTCGCACCCTGCACATCGATCGTAAGTTCCGCACCCTGCTGCAGGACGGCGGACAGCGCCACCTCGGCCGCATCGACCTCGCTGCGAACGGCGACCGGCCCCGCAGGACCGTGGCGCAGACGATCGGCTTGGACCCCCACCGACGGCGTGTACGCGGCAGCCGAAAACACCGGATCCACGGGGGTGGCCAGCAGCTCCACCATGGCCTCCGCAGCACCTCGCTGCGCTGCGCGCTTGGTCGAGCCCGTCCCCTCCGTCCGAAGATGCTCGCCGCGCACCTGACACGTGACGGAAGTGACGAAACCCACCTCAGAGTCGAGCCGAGGGTCCCCGACGTTCAGCTCGGCAATCTTGCCGGTCTGCTTCAGCTCGTTGAGCACCATCAACGGGTTCTTGCCGCGAAGCTCCGGCACGACCACCCGACCGTGCCGGACACCGCCGGCGCGCCTCACCGCACGCTTACAGGCGCTCAGCAGCTCCTTCGCCGCCTCCAGCCGAGCACTGGACCGGCCGACGCCGCGTCCAGTGCCGGAGAGCATCTGACCTCGGCTCATGCAGGCGGCCACACACACGAACAGTGGCTCCAGCCCGGTGATGCTGGGTTCCTCCTTGAACGTCAGCTCACTGATCACGCCCGATTCCTGCATCGAGCGGAGCCGATCCTGAGGGTCCGCCTTCTCTCCCACCTCCTCCTCGCCCAGCGCGGGGGCAGGATCGTGCCGGGCGTGTGGCAGCTCGATGGGCAACTCGGCAAGGTCAGCGAGAACCCGGTGCGCTGCGGCCCCACGCGCGTGGCGCTTGTTGGGGCGCCAAGGGCCGAGAAGGGTGACGGTCTCATCGTCGATCACGCATTTCACCCGAGCCCGAAACTGCCCAGAGCCGCCCCCCTTCTGCTCCTCGGTGAAGATCGGGTTGGGGCGGTTGCGCATCGACTGGTAGAGCGTCAGCACGGCCACGGCTGTCCCCGGCTCCGCACCGGCTGCCTGCAGGGCGGCCCTGCGCGCTGGATCCCACGTGGGGGAGACCGCCCCAAAGAGCACGGCATGGAGGTCGCGGGGGATGAGCGCTCCGGCGGTGATGCGCATCGCCACTTCCGCCACAACGGCAGGCGCAACGCGCAGCTGTGCCAGAGCGTGCTGCAACCGCGTGGCGAACGACTGATCGCGGGCCTGCGCGGGAGCCGAGCCAGCCGAGTACCGGGCTGCTGGCACCCAGCCCATCTCGGTGCCAGCCTGTTCAACCGGTTCAACTCCACTCATGTGTCCAAGCAGGCTCACGGCCGCGTACTGATGAGCAGCCTTCCTGCTTGTACGTGCGACCGCAGCGCCGTGGACGCTGCCGCTGGGACTCCGCCAGCCAGCCTGGGCACTGAAAACCTCTGGCTCGGTGGGCCGCACGTCCCGCACGATGAAGGCGGTCGGGTCACCGATGTCCTGGGCGTGAGAGTGAAGCACGGATGTAGCGATCTCGGGGCGTGCCCTGACCAATGCCCAGGCGGAAGCCACCGCTGCGTGGGCCGACGCGAACTGCGGTACCTGGAGAAGAAGCATGCGGAGCTCCTTCACTCCCAGGCGGCCGACGCCCGCCCGAACAGCCGCCTCTGCCGCCAGCTCGGCAGGCAACAGGCGATCGGCGCACGCCTTTTCCAGCAGCCGGGAGAAGACCTGAGGCTCCAACGTCCCGAGGTCTACGCGTGAGCCGGAGGACGCACGCGGCACGCGGGCCGACTGGGTTGGAGGGGGAGTCGCCATCATGAACCTTCGGGGAGACCAGGGCATCATCGTGCGAACCGACGCATTTCGCGTTCAGTAACAGAGCGTGACAAAGAGCCCGTGAGTTGGCCTGCGACACGGTGCGTTGATCCCTCTGGAGTACCCGGACGTGTTCACAGGCGCGTACCTCGTTGACGAGGCAGTAGTGGCGTATGTCCTGCCACGATATGGCAGATGGTCCCAGCCACTGCCTGACCACTGCCTGAAGAGCTCTCTTTAGAGACCATCTCATTTGGCAAATCTGCGATAGCAGATGAGGGTGCAGGCGATGCTGGTGAAGGCCAGGAAATGGATGGCCTTGCGTTCGTAGCGGCGGTGCAGGCGTCGGCATCCGGCGAGCCAGGCCATCGTGCGTTCGATGGTCCAGCGGTGGCGTCCAAGCCGTTTGGAGGACTCGATGCCCTTGCGCGCGATGCGGTGACGGATGCCGCGGCTGCGTAACCATCGCCGCAGGTGGTCGTAGTCGTAGCCTTTGTCGCCGTGGAGCTTGGCCGGCCTTCGTCGACGCGGACCGCGGCGGGAGCGGATGGGCGGGATGCCGCGTACGAGCGGCTCAAGTGCCTGGCTATCGTGGAGGTTCGCCCCGGAGATCCCTATGGAGATGGGCAGTCCGGTCCGCTCGGTGATCAAGTGGATCTTCGAGCCTTTCTTGCCTCGATCCACAGGATTCGGACCCGTCAGATCCCCCCTTTCAGGGCACGCATGTTCACCGAGCGATCGCACACCGCGACCAGTCCAGCTCACCTCGCGATCCGAGCTCGTCCAGGATCAGGCGGTGCAGCTTCGCCCACACCCGGGCCCTGGACCACTCCATGAACCGGCGGTGAGCCGTGGCTCCGGACGGGCCGAACACCGGCGGGACCTGCGCCCACGTGCAGCCTGTGCTGGCCACGAAGATGATCGCGGCCAGCACTTCACGGTCTCCGTACCGGCGTCGGCCGCCACCCTGCGGCCGAGTCGGCGCCTCCGGCACCACCCGCTGGAACAACTCCCACAGCCCATCCGGGACCAGACGCTCGACCATCAGCACTCAGCCAGACTACCGAAACCGCCAAATGAGATGACCTCTTAGTGCGCCAGGGCTGAAATCGGCTGGCTGAGTGAATCTCACATGAGTGGTGAATCGCAGGTCCTAGGGCAGTCGTTGACGGAGCATGGCGAAAGCTCTCGCTCCCCCCGCCGCCCTCTTCACCAAGGGCATTCCCAGCCGACTCCACATGCCGGCACAGATGGCTGCCGACATCGCACAACTCCTCGAACTCGGCAAGACCGCCTTCGAACCGTCCGACGGCATGCGGGCTGACGACCTGGCAGGAACGCTGCGTCGGCTCCTGCGTCCTCGCTGTGGCTATGGCTACCGCTACAAGAGGTACGACGGCTGCCCGATCGAGGTGAGCACGCCCGGTGAGCCCTGCGCAGAGCACACCGAATGGCCTTCGCCGGATGGCGCCGATCCGGACCCCGATCGCTGCCCGGGAACGCCTCTGCACGGGAAGGGAACGGTCACCTGGGTAGCAGAAGGCACGACGGTACGCCTGTTCGGTGCTGAAACGCAGACGGAGACCTCGGGAGCCATCCTCGCCATGCGATGCCCCTATCCACGGCGCTCGGACGGATCGCCCTGCGCCCTGCACGCTCCGCGACCGGAAGACCGATGCGGCTGGGCCGACTCCGTCGATGCGGAGCCATGCGCGGAGATCACCGCACTGTACGGCTGCCCCACCCACTACTTCGAGAGGTTGGCCAGGGAGACCAAGAAGATCAGGCTCTCGGTCCCCTGCACATACTGCGGAGCGGAGCAGGGACGCTCATGCACGGGACGAACCGAGTCGTACAACGACCACGTCCATGCTGTCCGAAAGAAGAGGACTGACCGTCAGGTTGAGGACTTTCGTCGCAGCAGACGGCAGCCGCCGGCGCGGGGGCAGGTCTGGGAACTGGCCTCATCCTCCAGGCAGGCTGACTAACTGAGTGTTTGCCCTGTCCTCGTCAAACAAGGGTGAACTTGCCTCTTCTCTTCGCCGAAGGGGGCCAGCACGGCCACGTGCCGCCCGCCGTCGCCCAGGGCCCACCCGGGCTCCCGTAGCGGCGCGCGCCAGCATCCAGAGAGTCAAGCGCCTCCCGAAGCGACCAGTGCAATGGGATGACCAGAGTGCGGACCCCAGGTCCGCACTCTGGTCGGGCCTACTCGTCCTCGAAGCCGTATTGCTCGAACTTCAAGGTCCGGGCGTTCTCAGTCACCACGCGGACCTTGTCGTCCGGGTACCCGTCTTTGCTGTGCGCCTCGATCTCCAGCCGAATCCGTACTTCTGCTCCGGGAACGGACCGCAGATGCGGCAGGACCTCATCCACGAACTTCGCGAAATCCCGGCCGCTTCGCTCCGCATCAACTGGGTACGAACCGAAGAACCGGACATTGCGGATCGACTGCGGCTCAGGAGCGTCGGGGGACGCTTGCGACGCGGGGGCAGCGTCGGAGTTGCCTTCGCCGGAAGTATTCCTACTCTCGGCAGGCCGCTCACCAGGTGCTCGCTCGACTGATTCCCGCGCTGCCGCGTCTCGGGCCGCCGCAGCGACCGTTTCTCGTTGTCGCTGAGCAGATGCACGCTCTGGCAACACAAGCAGGGTGTCATCGGTCGTCTGGCCGAAGGAGTCCTGCATGGGCAGAGAGAGGTTGAGGTACGTGTCGCTCGATTCGTCGTATGCATCGGCGAGAGCGAAACCCTCCGCTTCCCATGTGATGCCCTCCGACAACACGGACAGCACGCACTGTTCGAGCACGGACTGGTCACGGAGCCGCATCAGGTACGGGTGCTTGCGGTAGTAGCCCCACAGCACTCCGAGGGAGACGTGTCCCGTCTCCCAGACCGGCCGCAGGTGGGAATCTAGATCTCGTCGGAGGTTGGGCGCACCGAAGACTGTCGTGAACAGTCCCTCGCGCACCAGAACCTTGGAAGCCCGCACGGCGAGCCGATCATCGCTTCCCTCGCAGCGGATCGGGCTGAGGACGTACGGCTGGTCGCCCCGGGGCTGCTCGGGAACTATCAGCCAGGTGTACGTCCCTGAGATCCGCAGATCGACCGTCTCGTCAGCCTGGGCACAGCGGCTCTCGGCCAACTTGGCCTGTTGAGCAGTGAGGTTCAGCCCGGATTCGCCGCGTCGCGCGTACGCGTCCTTCCACGCGAGGTAATCGCGTACGGCGTCATCGAGCTCCTGGAGCCGCCGCTCGTCGGGCGCGAGGAACGCCAGCTGGTTCACGTTCATGCGTTGGGCGGAACCACGGTGCTTGAGGCACTTCTCGACGAACTCCAGTGCCTTGGTGCCCTTCTGCCCCTTGCTGTGGAAGTGCTTGGGGTGAAGGAGGACCAGGCGGGCCTCTTCGTGATCCGGTACGTCGCCGGTGCCCTCCGGGGCCGGGTGAACGCGCGCGAAGTCTCCCGAGGGCTGCATCTGGTTCCGGCGCAGTCGATTGGCGATCTCCGCCCTGACTTCCTCAGGGCGGTCTCGCAGAGCCTCCGCATAGTCCTGGACGGCGCGGGTGATGGAAGCCTGGGTGCTGTAGTAGTAGCGCCCGTTCTCCGGGTAGAAGAACGTGGTCCGCTGGCCGAGCAGGTCCAGCGCGGAGCCGAAGTTCCCGATAGTGTCGCCGGGAACGGCTACGCCCAGCCACACGTACTGCCGGTCGATGCCCTTGTGGTCGCTGCGCAGCGTGGGCGCCGAACCGAAGAAGACCGTGCGGGCGAGGCGCCGAGTGAGCCGTCGCTGACCGAAGGTGGTGCGCTCTTCGTCGATTCGAACGGGTATGGAGCCTTCACCGTCGACATCGGTAGAGATGATGACCTTCCACTCGTCGTCGAGATACTGGTTGAGCTCACTGACGACCTTCGGGTCCTGAAGCGGGATTGACCCGGGCATGATGAGCGGACCAGGGTCGTTCGCTTCCCACAGTGTGTGGACGACGGTGCTCATCATGCGAAGCACGCCGCGAGTGCGCTGGAACCGCTCCAGGGTCGACCAGTCTTTGTAGAGCCGGTCGAAGAGCTCGGGATGTATCGGGTAGGCGGCCTTGATCCGGTCCTCATAGGCCGGCTCGGAACATTCGCGGGAGAATTCGCCGTGCTTGGAGCGATAGAAGTCGACGAACTGACGGGCTACAGCTGCGATTTCAGCCTTGCCGTCCGCATCGGTCTCCTCGAAGAGTCGTCGGCGGACGATCTCGAAGGACTCGCGGGCAGTGGCCGGCTGCCAGTGGTCGGCCACCCGGCGGACAACATTCTGCAGCCGCTTGAGGGCCGCTTGGCCGTGGAGGCCGCCCGTCTCCAGGTCATTGCTGCCGGTGGAATCGGCGTCGCTGCCGTCAGCCTTCTCGGAGGCCGGAATGGAGACAACCAGCAGCGCGCCAGGCACGGCCTTGAC
The DNA here is from genome assembly GCF_052245475.1 of Streptomyces sp. 7N604. NCBI lineage: Bacteria > Bacillati > Actinomycetota > Actinomycetes > Kitasatosporales > Streptomycetaceae > Streptomyces > Streptomyces sp. 7N604. The sequence continues at coordinate 55,064 of NZ_JBQQBX010000005.1, forward strand.
GGCTTCGGTCAGGGTCTGAGCGAACGTGAACTGACTGTCGAAGGTGCCGGCGGGTAGGTCATCCTTGCCGTACAACTCTCGGGCGTAGGCTACCCATTCGTCGATGAGGATGAGGCAGGGGCTGTATTCAGCGATTAGCTCCTGCAGAGCTCGGCCGGGGTTGGTGCCAGCGTCGTCATCCTCTGCGATCCGGTCGTACGCATCCCGCCCGCCGAGCTGCCAGGCCAGTTCCCCCCAAAGGGTGTTGACGTGGGTGCCGTCGTCCTTGGTGCTGCCTTTCGCCGCTCTGATCCGGTTTCCGACGAGAGTGACCCGCTTCACCTCCCCTACGGAATCCCAGGCGACCCCGGTTTCAGCGATCAAGTCATGTAGCTCCTGGGGGAATTCGGCGAGCGGGGTGTCGGATGCCAGGTGGTACAACGCCAGCATCGAGTGGGTCTTACCGCCACCGAAGTTGGTCTGGAGATTGATGACAGGACTGGCATTGGAGTCGCCGGAGAGTCGGTGAGCCGCCCGGGTGAGCAAGTCGCACAGACCCTCGGTGAGGTAGGTGCGCTCGAAGAACCGGACAGGGTGGGTGTACTCTTCACCGCCCTCGTTACGAGTCACACCGTCGAGATCGGCAGCAAACTCTGCGGATGCGTAGCGGCCGGACGCCACATCGCGGTGGGGGCGGATGACCTCGCGCCACGGCTTGATGCTCTGGCCCCTGACCACTCCGGGAACGCCGACTGCTGAGCGGGCCGACTCCCTGACTGCCTCGCGCGTCTCTGTCTCGTACATCGCTCGCAGGAGATTCTGCTTCTCTTTGCGAGCAGCGGCTGCCCCATCGATGTCGCCGGCGGACGTCAGCAGCCGCTCGATCAGGTCGAGAACGTGGGCAGCATCCTCGTGGCTGTACCGCTCGTTGTGCGCCCACTTGTTTCGGTGTTCTCGCAGGAGGGAGGCGATGGACTGCTCACCCCGGGAGAGCCTGTCCTTGAATCCGGCCCGCCACTCCTCCGTGATCACCTTCAGCAGCACAGCCGGGTCAGACTTCGAATAGACCCGCCTTGTTCTGAACCTAGTGGCGTCGCGGGCTTCAAGAACCCTGATCCAGTCCCCTCCATTGGATACCGAAGCCGTCATCACCTCATCGACGAAGGGCTCCAGCCCCCGCCCCAGCAGTTCGAACCCGCGACCGACGCGGTCCCGGTTACTGATCGCCATCGCTTGTCCTCGTCCCCATCTTTATCGTTCCCCTGATGGTTCAATCGTGATATACGGCCGCATGATGCTGCGGTCGAAGCGGCGGCTATTCCTCGTCAAACGTGAACCCGTCCTGGATGGGCTTCGGCGTTGAGATGGCTTGCTTGCGCGCGGCGGCCGTAAGGTCGGACCAGGATTGGCCAAGGCCGTTGAAGAGGATCGCATCCTGGGCGAGGCCGCGCTTCTCGCAGATGGCGAAGAGCAGGTAAGCCAACTCTTGCGCAACGTCCATGTCGACGCGAAGACGTGCCGCGGCCATCAGGCGCGCTGCGGCCTCGCCTCCGTCTTGATCCAGAGCTTTGGCCAGGTGTAGAACGACTTGCCAGAGGCTGATCCGCTCTTGACTTTCCGGATGCCAGTCTTGGGGCAGCTCGGAGAACGGCAGCAGCCTCGCTTTTCCTTCGTGAGCCAAGAACACTCCGCCGCGCCTGACACCTTCGACAGAAGTGTTCCGACCTCGCGCGAGGTTGTCAGCATCACCGAAAGAACCCTCGGTCCAGCCGAAGTTCTTTAACCACTGCACGCAAAACCGGGTATCCGCGTCGAAGTCGCCTTCCTGCTCGGAAAGGACTTCGTCCAGGATCTGATTGATGAGCGTTAGGGCAGTGCGCACGCTCATCGGCTTGCCGTCGGGCTCCAGGACCTGAGCATATCGGGAGAAGACCGCCATGCCGGGGCCGATCGTCGCCTGCGCAAGGTCAACAGGGGCGATGGCCCCTTGCTGCAACTCGTTGAGCTTCGTGGGCATCTCATCCTTGAGTGCCGCAAGGAAGGCACGGCGGGTAATTGTTTCTGCGTTCTCAGGGCGGGGGCGACAGGCCAGCACAATAGAAGAGGCAAGCGCATTGCTGTCTATATTACGCATCCGGTTGCCCATCTCGGTGCGCATGGGCCATGTTCCCGTCACCGCCCAGCCGGATCGAAGCATACCCTGCAACAGCGTTTCCCAGCCTGTCGAAGCTTGTCCCTCAGCGTCCGTCTCTGACTGCTTGAATGCATAGAAGACCGCAGCAGGGAATGAGAGCATCGAGTCTTTGCGAATATTGGAAAAGGTGCGCTCAAATCCCGATCTAAAAAACTCCTCGGCCTCACGCCTGCCGCCACTGCGAAATGGATCCGCCACCAATTCGGCCGATTTCGGGGTAAGCATGGTGCTAAGCAAGTCTGGCAAATCAAAGGCCAGAGACCTTCGGAGCCATATGTAGAAGAAATCAGAGAGTTCAGCATATCCGACGTTGTCGTAATATGGAGGATCGGTCGTGACAAGTAGAGAGGCGTAACTTCGGTGTGATGCGTCGCCCTGGCTCACTATTCCCGGATTCCCACGACCTAGCCGGCTGACAGACAGAGACGCTGAAGTGATGGACTTATCCAATCCGCCGGAGGCGTCAACAAATGGATTGGCTTCTGAAAAGTCCCATACCATTGAGACGGCTTGGCGTGCGAATACGTTACGTGTGCCCTCAGTCTTCGTGCTGCTGTCCCACCCGCAAATCGATGCAAAACGGTCGGCAGCTTTGCTAACGATGAGTGCCAGATAGGTAGCGACGCTGCCTGCGTATGCTTCGGCTCCAGCGCCACGTCTTGCGAGTGGGGTGCCACTAGACAGGCCAGCGTTCGTCGCGTCAACCAGCACACGGTCTCGAGCTTCCTTCACGAGATCGCTGAGCGTGCTCAGAGCTGTGAGCTGGCGATGAGTGAAAAGGTCTGCGTGGTGCGTCATGCCGTAGCCTTGAACGCGGAAGCCCAGCGCTGCTTTTGGAAGTTCCGTGTCAGGAATATTGTCAGGACGCGGAAGCTTTGCGGCTTGCTCGTGCTCCTCGTTGGGCGGGAGGTAGATCCGGCGGCGCGGGCCTTCTGCGGCGATGGCCATCAACTGCTGACCGATGCGACCTGCCTTGCCGTTCTCGCGCACGTACGCGAGCGGCACGGTATCACCGCAGCCGATGCAAACCGCACCCGTACGCCGGACTGTGCCGTCCGTTTCCTTCTTTGGGGCCTGCTTCACGTCGTGGCCGATTGTAAAGACGACGCTCCCATCGTCCACTCTTGCCACGACGTACGCTTCCTTGCCCTGTTTCTTGCCAAGCCACCAAGATTTGACCAGCGGCATCTGGATTCCGCACGCTGGGTTCGGACACTTGACCGTCCGGGCCCAGATCCAGGCGATGACATTGGCTTCGCTGCCGTCCTCAAGCTTGGCCTTCGGATATAGGTGGCCTATCCGCATCTCGGCTTCGTGATGCATCCACTTGCCGTAGCGGCGTATGTCCTCGGCGAGCCCGGTAGCGTTCGGCCACATCCCCTCGGCGTGCCTGTCCTGGCTGAGCTTCTCGTTCGCCGCTCCAGGGAAGACCGGCGGCTGGCCGGCCCACCTAGGTGGGATCTCGATCAAGGCTTTGTTGATGAGTACCGGTACTGGGTTGAGGTCCGAAGCATGTGCCTCCAAGCCCAGTCGCTGGGCTTCCAAGGGGATGGAGCCGCCACCTGCGAAGGGGTCGAGGATGGGGGGTGGACTACCGTCTGTGGACTTGAGGATCTCTTCGTGGGCCTCGCGGAGCAGAGCCTCGTCTGTCGTGTTCTCCCACGCCACCAGGCGTTCGATAAGTTGGAACAGCCGCTTCCGTTCTGCGGCGACCGCATCCTGCGTCGGGAACTTGTCGGGGTGGGAGGAGGGGTCGTCGACTAGCTGGGCGAAGAGCACCGCGCGGCATGCGGCGAGGGGGCGGCGAGCCCACCACAGGTGGAGCGTCGAGGGGTGCCCGTACCGGATGGACTTCTCCCGTGCCGATTCGCGGTTGATCGCTTCCAGTGGCAGCGCAACCTCGATCAGCTTGCGTTTGGGGGTGGTCGTCATGCGGGGCGCACTCTCCAGGCCAGGTGGGTGCTCCAGGGCGACTGGAACCGTCGGATGAGATGATTGTTTGGCCTCTAGTATGGCGCGTCTCACTGACGTTCGCTCAACTTCCCTGGCGCGGGGCTGACTTGGCACCACCTACCGGTCAGTGTGGAGAGCTTCCCTGCCTCCAGATCCGTGTCCAGTGGAAGACGAACTTGGTCACGTTGAAGTCATCCGTGTTGGTCTCACGGAAGGGCTCGGTCAGATACCGCACCTGGTCGTACTCGGGTCCCTCGGGGGAGACCGACACCAGAGCCAGGCGGTACCGATCGCCGACGTTCTTGGCGTGGAGCACCTCGTTACGAGTAATGGTGAAGTCCTGCGCTCCGGCGACTCGGCCCTTGACCTCCAGATGCAGGAGGTCGTCTCCGTCTGCCGTCCACGACCGGATGTCGAAGCCCTTGTTGTTCGGGGGCATCTCCTCGGGCCTGCGGCCGAGACGCCGCTCGGTGTCGATCACTGCCGTGATCGCGCGGCGTTCGATCGTCGCCACGTCTCGCACAGCGGCAGTGACTTCCGCGGACTCGGGACGCCGACCCAGCAGGCGGTCGACGAGCCCCTGGGGCAGGATCAGTGCCCCGCCCGCCATGCGCGGCGGACGCGGCAGGAGCCGCTCGTCGAGATCCAGTTCGCGCAGCCGTCGGTCCAGCCGTTCCTCCAGGTCGCTCGCGCGGCGCAGTGCGGTCTCGGGACGCAATCTCAGCTTGCGTCCCTGGTTCTGTGCGTCGAGGAGCTCGAGGTGGCGGGCGTACCAGAAGTCGATCTCCTGGGTAAGTCGCTGCCGTACCTGTTCGCGAGTGCGCCGCACCTCCGGGACGATCCGGTCCCGGACGGACCGCAGATGTTCGTGGACCGCGTGGTCGGCGGCCCAGGCGACGGCGGTCTCCTCCAGACCGTCCGCCAGCCACGGCTGCGCGGCGAATCGGGCGGCTTCCTGTGCCACGGGATCCGCTTCCTCCTCCGTCGGAGGGTCGTAGTCCAGATAGGGCGCAGGACCGGCCGCGATCGCCAAGCCGTCCGAAGTGAGCTCGACGAAGTCGAAGCGTTTGCTGACGACTCTCGGCTGTGGACGTCCGTCGGTGACTTCCTGGGTGAGAGCGACCAGCAGCCGGGGGGTCTGGCTGGGATCGCCGCGGTCGATCAGGACGCTTCCGTCATGGAGCACGGCGGCGTGGCGCTCGATCGTGACATCGACAACCGCGTCCATGAGCGGGTGCCCGGGCGCCAGCAGTGCCGCCTGGGTCGTGCCTCGTCCGCGTATGAGCTCGCGGTCGAAGACGACCCGCACGTAGCGGCGAAGCACCGGGGCCGCGAGACCGCCACGCCGGGAACGATTTAGCAGTGAAGCTGGGACGTGCGTGACTTCGAACCGGCCTGCTTCCCGTCTCGACAGCCGCCCGCCGAGTTCAGTGAAGGCAGCGCGAAAGAATGCTTCGACGTAGTGAGGCTGGAGCCGCCTGGCTTGGGCTTCTTCCAGCCGCAGCCGGGTCTCGGCCACCTCCGTTTCGCCTAGGAGGTCGCTGTGAAGGGCCCGCTCGGCCAGCAGCTCGTCGAGCCCCTCGCCAACTGTGTGATCGATGATCTGGTCCAGACGGGCGCGGACCTCGGGCCGATCACCGTAGCGGACGGCATCGATCAGCAACCGGTGCAGTGGCTGCTCCTCGAAGGCTTCGCCCAGAACGTCGAAGACCTGGCCGCGATAGGCACGGCGCTGGTGCTCGATCTTGTCGAGGAGACGCTGGAAGACGGCGCCCTCGCGGGTATCGGTGGCGACAAGGTTCCACAAATGGCAGACCTCGGTCTGACCAATACGGTGGATGCGGCCGAAGCGTTGCTCGATCCGGTTGGGATTCCAAGGCAGGTCGTAGTTGACCATGAGGTGAGCGCGCTGCAGATTGAGGCCCTCGCCTGCTGCGTCGGTAGCCACGAGGACGCGCACATAGCGCTCCTGGGTAAACAGCTCCTGGATGCGGCGGCGCTCGTCGCGCCGTACACCGCCATGGATCAGCTGGACTGCTTCGCTCATGCCGAGCAGGCTTCGGATGCGCTCAACGAGATAGTTGAGGGTGTCCCGGTGCTCCGTAAAGATGATGATCTTGCGTGGGTTGCCGTCATGGTCACGGATCTCGTCCCGGTCCTGCAGCAAGGTGCGCAGCTCGCTCCACTTGCGGTCGGTGCCGGAGAGGCGGACCCGGGTGGACAGCTGGACGAGCTCGCTGAGCTGGTTGATCTCCACTGTGAGTTCGGCGGCAGTCCGCGCCGCAGTGGCTGCATCCAGAACCTCTTCCTCCAGCTCTTCGAGTTCGCCGCTGTCCAGGTCGTCGAGCCGGTCCTGCCAATCGTCGTCGCCACCGTTCAGGGTGATCATGCGGCGGCTGTGCTCGAGGCCCTCGGCTCGGTCGCGGCTGGACGGACCCGCCAGCATTTCCCGGTGGCGTCGGATCAGGCGTTCGCGACGCCGCTCGAGCGAGCGGAGAATCGCCTCGGGGCTGGAGGCTAAGCGGCGCTGGAGCACCGTGAGGGCGAAGCCGACAGTGTTCCCTCGTCGGCCATCGCCGGCCGCCCGCAGCCTGTCGGCTCTGTTCATCTCGTTGCGGACGTACCGCGTGACTGCCTCATACAGCTCGTGCTCGGCGGGCGACAGCTCGTACGGCACGGTGTAGGCGCGGCGCTCAGGGAAGAGCGGTTTGCCCTCGAAGGTGAGCAGGTCCTCCTTGACCATGCGGCGCATGAGCCCGCCCGTGTCGAGCGTGTGGACACCCTCGCGGTACTTGCCTTCGAACCGGTCCGAGTCGAGCAGGGCGAGGAAGATTTGGAAGTCGTCCTCTTTCCCAGCGTGCGGGGTCGCCGTCATCAAGAGGAAATGGCGAGCGATGCGGCCCAGAAGCTGACCGAGCTGGTAACGACGAGTTGTCTTGAGCTCGTTGCCGAACCAACGAGCGGACATCCGGTGGGCCTCGTCCACCACGACCAGATCCCAGTCCGTGTCCTGGAGCTGCTCCAGGAGCTCTTCCGACCGGGACAGCTGGTCCATCCGGGCAATCAGCCTGGGGTGGTGCTCGAATACGCTGCTGTCCGGAGAGGAGTCGACCAGGGAACGGGTGAGCAGCTCGAACCGCAAACCGAACTTCTCTAGCAGTTCGTCCTGCCACTGCTCGACCAGTGAACCTGGTGCCACGATCAGGCAACGCTCCAGGTCACCTCGTAACAGCAGTTCCTTGAGATACAGCCCCGCCATGATGGTCTTGCCTGCACCAGGGTCGTCGGCCAGGAGGAAACGCAGTGGGGTGCGCGGCAGGAGCTCCTCGTACACGGCGCGGATCTGGTGTGGTAACGCCTCAAGGTCTGATGTGGTGACGGCCAGCATCGGATCGAAGAGTCCTGCCATGCGGAGCCGCAGGGCCTCCGCCGCCAGACGGAAGGCGGTAGCGTCACCGGTGAAGTCGCTGCGGGCAGATGGCTCGTGCAAGGTGAGGCTCGCCTCGTGTTCCCGATAAAGAAAAACGCTGCCAAAGCCGCCGGAGTCATCCCGATACACGATCTCCATGGCGCTGCTGCCACGCCAGTCGGCACGTACCACCGTGACGGGCCCGGCTGCAGTTAGGCCGCCGATCCGTGTGCCTGGAGTCAGCTCCTCAAGCCGTACCCCGACCGGGTAGACACCGGGAGCAGCGGGATGTCTTCTGCCGTCGCCGACTCCCCCGATGGGCATACCGCCTCCCTGCCATGGACGTGCCGTGATCAACACTAGTCTCTGCGGAGTCGACGCGGCGGCCTGCTGCACGAATGTGCGCAGCGACCCTTCAGTCCGTGATCTCTTCGACAGTGCAGCTCTGGACGCGCACGAGGTGCCAGCGGTTCCCGGCACGCTCCAGGTCTCCCTGGACCAGCACTTCCTGCCCCTCCAGGTGCGCTCGGCCCACACGTTCGTAGTCCGGTGCGGTCAGTTCTACATGGACCCTCATCGCCCGGCTGGCTGGTTCATCCTCTGGGCGGCCCAAAAGGATCACCGAGCCCGGCCCGGTGGTCGGAACGCGCTCCATCTTGGTAACGAAGCCCCGCACGGACACCCCTTGCCGGCCGAAACGGTCGCGGAGGTATTCCGCACCGAGCTGTAGCTGTTCGATGAGCCCTGGCGGGAACTGGAGGATCCCCAGAGGGCGGTCCACCGGCAAGTTGTTTGCCCATGCGGCCCGTAGCTCGAAGGGGACTTTCCCGTGTGAGGAGAGCTCGGCGAGCGCCTCGCAGACGTTCGCGGACAGGCCGTGTTCGGCGTGCTCGGCGAAGGATGAAAGATCACCCGCGTTGAGGGCCGCGTGCTCGGCTGCGCTGTGCGCGGCGGCAGCGCCGTCGTAGAAGGCTGTCGAGACTCGTCGGGCCAGGGGGATTCCGCCATAGCGGCCCTGCGCGTCGAGTGGCAGCTGCTCCGGGACCCCGACGTTCAACGGAATCTCGGCGGTCAGGATGTAGCTGCCAGGCTGGGCCAGACCCAGTAGAACCCGGCGGCTGAGGAATTCGTACACCTGGTTCGGTTTGCGACCCGGCTCTACTGGACGCGGCTGGTGGTTCTCGAGCCATGTGGTGGCACGGTACGTGGCGCTGACGAAGAGATCTCGGAGACTAGCCACCGCGCGGCTGCCTTCGGAGAGCCAGACAGTGCCGGGAGCGAGCCCCTCGGGGAGAAGACGTACATAGTGCACATCAGTTTGGACAAGCCTGATGTCGCGGAGGATGGCTGATGACTCTCGGTCCTCAACGATGGCCAAGTTGTCGAATAGGTACCGCAGTTGCCGTACGTAGTCAGTGAGACGAGGGTCCTTGGGTAGCAGAACATCCATGAGACCGTCGGCTAGTTGAGTGGCCCACACCTCAGCACGCTGCTGCTCTTCGGCAAGGTACCAGCCCTGCGCGTCCAGGTAACGGCGGAGCAACTCAGGACTCAGGGAGCGAAGCGTCTGCTCTGGTAGCTGCTTCTGTGTCATTGGACTGGCACCCCCTGCCCCTGTCCTCGCAGTCGATCCGCAACAGCGAACATCTGCAGAAGAGCATCCTCGGTCAGAAGGTTCTCACGAGGTACTGACACCGTGACCGGTGAGTCCTCGTGCAGGTCCCGGCGCTGAGGTTGGCCGTGGAGACAGGTCCAATAGGCGGCCCTGGACAGGGCCAGCCGCTCGTCAGACACGTCCATCCAGTCGTCGGCGTCCTTGGGCACCAGGACGACCACCAAGAATGTGGGAAGCGACCAGTCAGAGGCCGGCTTCGCGAGCTCGTTGTAGTACTTACTCTTTAATCCATGGGTGACAGCGGAGTTGCTCACCTTCGCTTTGCGGCTGCACTTCACCTGCACGCCGATCATGGGGTTGACCAGACGGCCGCGCGCTCCAGGATGCCCGACGAAGAAGTCGGTCATGTAGTCGTCTTCATGAAGCTTCTGGGCAGTCAGCCCGGCAGCAGTAACGATGGCCTGGAAGAACATCTCACCGTAGCGGCCCTGCCGAACCTCGCGGTTCAATGCCATCCAGAGTCAGCCCCGCCCCTGCCGTGGTCTTCCTCACCCGCGTTGCGCTCCGCTCGCCGCCACACGAGTGTCGGCCGCCGATGAACGCGGCAGCCATACCCTCACGGTGATCGTAGTAAACGATGCCCGGTGCAGGAAGCCACACTCAGCGACAAGCGCCTGAGCCCCTGATCGAAATCGCGGTCCGGGACTGGGTCATGCAGGCGTCTGGTTCGACGCGGGCGAGCGGGCCGGTTCACAGAAGTGAACGCGAGGGGCCAGCTGCGCTGCGGCGAGAAACCCCTGGCTGCGGGAAGACGTGGAGACCCGGAAGCGGGCTACGGCTTGCCTACTCCGGAGGCCGCCGGGAGACGCGAGCTACGCGCTGTCCGGTTCGGGGGCCACTCCGGTCGTTGTCGACGGCCGGAGGAATCGCGAAGCTGACAGGCGAGTCGGGTGATGCACGCGGTGCGGTCGCCCTCTACGAAGAACTCGGCAACGACTGTCGCGATGACTTTCGGACCGTATGACACTAGTGCTCTAAACGCCTTCGAAGCAGTGGCTCGCTGGATCGCTGCCTCCGTTAGCCCGATCTCACGCGGGCCGGCGACCCATTCGGCAGAGCATCGACACGGGCTGACTTCCTGCACGACCAAGGGCGGTTACGCCATCGGCTTCCTATGGCGCAACCGCCCTCTTCTGCGCTCCTGCCCCCACCCTCTGGGGCGTCTGCTCTCATTCCTCGGGCCCAGCAAGTTCGAAGTCGTCCTGGGTCAGCGCGCTACGCAGACGCTGTTCCGCTATGTCGGCGTAATGCTCGGAGAGCTCGATGCCGACGAACTGGCGCCCCTCCCGAAGGGCTGCGACACCAGTGGTCCCGGAGCCTGTGAACGGGTCGAGGACCGTGCCTGCCGGTGGGCAGATCCTGACCAACTCCTGCATCACTTCCACGGGCTTCTGCGTGAGGTGCACCCGGTCCTTCCTCGGCTGGCTCGCCGTGTATAGCCCGGGCAGGTAGACGGGGTTGCGCTTGGCGTCGACCGGCCCCTTGGTCCCCCAGACGATGTACTCGCACGACTGCTTCAGCCGTCCCTTCTGTGGGCGGGAGACCGGCTTGTGCCACGACGCGATCCCTCGCCACGTCCACCCAGCGGCCTGAAGCGCATCGGTTGTGGTCGGGAGCTGCCGCCAGTCGGTGAAGACGAGCGCCGCGCCTGACTCGACGGTCGCCCGATAGGACTCGGTGAGCAGGAGCGTGAGCCAGAAGCCGTACGAGCGCTGATCGCGATTCTCCCCAGGGAAGTTCGCGAGGTCGTGCTCGGCGTTGACAGAGGTGTACTTCGCGCGCGCGGTGCGGCCTGTGCGCTCACTGCTCGTACGGCCACCACTGTTGTACGGCGGGTCGGTGATCACGGCATCGATGCTGTTGTCTGGGATGCCGGCGAGGGCGGTTAGCGCGTCGCCTCGATGCAGGATGTACGGCATTGCGCGGTTCTCTCTTTCCGGAAGGCAGTCCTGCGCAATTCCCTCTAAGGGGAAGCTGCGCACGTCGGCATGAGTCGCTCCGGGAAACTGCGGACGCAGCAGCCTGGGGGGCGAGCAACGCGCTGGAGGTTAACTCCTCTTTCCGGCCGTGCCCAACGAAGCGAGACCCTCTGGCCCGCGGTCCCAACTCCCCGGATGACGGGCCGTTTGGTGCGGCCGGATTGCGTCTCTACAGTCTCGCCATGTTCGCAGGACGGGACCTGGTTCCGCCAAGTTGAGCTGTTCTGATGCGTGTTGCGTCCAAGAGACCGTGCACGCGACGGCACTCCACGAACCGGCCTTCCATTCGGAGAAGGGGAATCCCATGTGGCATGTGAGATTACGAGCGCGGCTGACTGCCGCATTCCAGTAGGGGCCCAGCGACTGGGAGTTAACGGCTCCCAGTCCTGGTTCCCCAGCTCCCTTCGAGATTGCGAATTTTAACGGCGCGGCGCCGTGGCCCTTTCAACGAGAAGGCCGGTGCCGCGCTGCCTATGAGTTAGGAGCTGCAGATGCGGCATGCCCAGGCGCGCCCCTCCCCAGGGCCTGGTTCTCAGACCAGCCTCCCGGCGTTCGGCCCGTGACCGTGAAGAAGGTCGTCGCTGTAGCAGGGGCCGTAGCACTCAGCCCAATGCTGTTGATACCAACGCTCGCCATCGCTCTGGTTGGCGCCAGCAGCGCGCGGGCTACCTGTACCAATGGCGATGCGCACGCTGTGGACACCGCAGCGGTCGCCAGGCGGGTGGAATCGATCCTCAAGGGCGATGGAAAGAGGTCGATGTCCGTTCCGGGGCTGGATGACCCCGAGGAACAGATACCGAACGCCGAGACGATCCAGGCCACCGGCGTCGCGATGAAGGTGCCACGGCGGGGGCAGATCGCTGCCCTTGCCACGGCCCTGCAGGAGTCGGGACTCCGGAATCTAGACTACGGCGACAGGGATTCTCTCGGTCTGTTCCAGCAACGTCCCAGCCAGGGATGGGGGACCGCCGCGCAGGTGCGTGATCCGCGGCGCGCCTCGACGAAGTTCTACGAGCGTCTGCTCAAGGTCTCGGGCTGGGAGTCGATGACCGTGGCGCAGGTCGCGCAGGCGGTCCAGAAGAGTGGCTTCCCCGGCGCCTACGCCAAATGGGAGCCGCTGGCCAAGGCCCTTCAGAATGCCATCGATGAGTCGCGTTCGCAGGATGCGGGTCGTTCCGGCAAGGACGGCGACAAGGGCAGCAAGGACAAGCAGTCGATGACCCCGGGCGCCACCAGGTGTACTGGAGGGACCGCGTCCAAGCTCCGCCCGATTCCTGCAGGCTCCGTTCCAAAGGGCTACAAGATTCCGGCTGATGTTCCCAAGTCGGTTCGCACCGCGATCCGTTGGGGTTTCAAACAGCTCGGCACCCCGTACCAGTGGGGTGGCGAGTGTTCTGATCCGCACGGCCAGGATCCGATGGGCTGGTGCGACTGCTCGTCCCTGATACAGGCGTCGTACAAGGCTGGCGGGGTCTCGATCTCCCAGACCACGTACACGCAGGTCAAGGAGGGCAAGGCGGTCAGCTTCGGTGCCCTCAAGCCGGGCGATCTTCTCTTCACCCGTGGCACGGCCGCCGTGCCGGAACACGTTGGGATGTTCCTCGGCGCAGGGCTGATCCTGCAGGCCCCCGGGACCGGCGACGTGGTCAAGATCTCGACCCTCGCCGACTGGCGGCCGGACATCCTCGCCGCCCGCCGAGTCGTCTGACCGGCTCCTTCTCCCCCTCCCCCTCGCTCCACCCCCTTCGGGTGCCCTCGCACGCCCAAAACCGCAATGGAGTTCCACGTGAAGCTCATGCAGTACGTCCAGTACCTGGCCTACAACCCCGGCGTGACACCGAAAGCCGGCGGGCTCCCCGGCCTCAGCGTCCTGAGGAACGTCATCTCCTCGATCAATCTCTTCGGCATCATCGCCGTGGTCGGTGCCCTGGCCATCTCCGCCCTTGTCTGGGCCTGGGGCCACCACAGCGGCGGCCACCACGCGGAGGCCAACGGCAAGAAGGGCACGGTCGTCGCTGCCGGATGCGCGCTGCTGCTCGGCGCGGCGAACGGCATCGTCGCGTTCTTCAGCGCCATGGGGACGCAGGTCCACTGATGCCGAAGTATTCCGCCATCTCCCAGGAGGGCTCGTATGGAGCACCCTCCTTGGTCCTCCGACGCACCCTGATTGGCGGCATCGTTCTCGCCGTGCTGCTGGCCGTCGCTGGCCTCGTCGCGTATTTGACGCGCCCCGAAAACCCGGTCGAGGCAAAGCCCGCCCCGACTTCACGGTCCGCCCAGGAATCGCCGTCCCCGAAGTCAACGACACGCGAGGGCGATGCAGTCTCGGCACCGCCCAAGACGAGCGATCCGATCGAGTTCGGCAAGGCGGCCACCAAGGTCCTGTGGACGTATGACACCCGCACGTCCTCCCAGGCCGAGCACCTGGCGGGGCTCAAACGGTGGATGACCAGCGAGAAGAAGTACGTCGACTGGAAGTCTGTCACCGACCAGGTTCCCAGCCCGGTGCTGTGGGCGCGGATGCACGACAACCACCAGCGTGCGAGCGCCAAGATCGGTGAGGGCCACTTCCCCCAGGCGTTCAAGGCGGCTCTGGCCGCTGATCCAGGCGGGATCACTGAGGCGTACGTCTACGCGGTCACCGTTACCGGCAAGCAGGCCATCGCCTGGACCGGCTCCGGCGCCGGAGCCGAATCCCGCGCCATCACCCTGGCTGTCAAGTGCCGCCCGAAGCAGCCCTGCGCGCTGGTCGGCGTCGCTCCCCGTGTCAGCCCCTGATGCCCACCACGACAAGGAAGGAGGCGCCTGATGGATGTCTGCACCATCCCGATGATGGACAAGGTCTGCACGGTCGTTGACACCGTCGACTTCGTCAGCGACCCCGGCACGGCCATCACCGACGGCATCGGGGCATGGATCGCGAAATCCGCAGGCGAACTGGCTGCTAGCGCTGCCGATTTGGCGGCCAAAGCGGTCGATGCCACCACCCGGGTAGATCTCAACGCGGGTTGGTTCCGTGACAACTACGAACTGCTGTTGCCCATCGGGCTCATCCTGACGGTTGGCACATTCATCATGCAGCTCATACGCGCCGCTTGGCGCAGGGACGAGCGCGCCCTCGTCCAGGCCGTGTTCGGCACCATGACAGGCGTCTTTTTCGCCTTCAGCGCCATCGCGTTCACCACCGTCGCCCTGACCGTGGTAGACGCGCTGAGCGAGGGGCTGTTCAAAGTCGCGAACAGCTCGGTGGATGACGCGGTCCGCCGCGTGATCAAGGTCAGCCAGTACGGCTCCATGTACGAGCTGGGTTGGATGGTGCCCACCTTCGTGGCCCTCGGGGCCGCGATCGGCGCGTTCCTGTACTGGGCCGTGATGGTGGCCCGCAAGGTCGGCATCCTGATCTTGGTCACGCTCGCGGTGTTCGCGGGGGCCGGCGGCGGTTGGGAAGTCGCCAGGCGCTGGCGACGGGGCTGGATCGAGGCCACCGCCACCCTCGTTGTCAGCAAGCTCCTGATGACGGTCGTGTTCTTGATCGGGATATCCGCGATGGGTAAGTCCGAATCGAGCAGCGGCCTCGCCGCCCTCTCGGACGCCATGGCCGGAATCGTCGTTCTGATCCTCGTCATGCTGTGCCCCTACGCCACGTACAAGTTCGTGCACTGGGCCGCCGACGGCGGAGGCCACGACGACGTACACCGCACCGGCGTCGCGGGCATGGGGGCCATCGCCGGCGCGGCCAAGACCGCGGGCTCGCTTGCGCTGCAAGCAGGGATCGGAGTGCCGGCTCCCCAGGGACCGGCGAAGGTACCGGGCCAGGGTGCGGGCGGTGTCGCCTCCGGCATCGACCCCGCCGGAGGTGCCAGCGCTCCGGCGCCGAAGACGTTCCGCTTCGGCGAGGACCCGAACGCCACGGGCGACAAGGGCCGGGCCCTGATCCAGCGGCCTCCCACGGACGGCGACTGCAGTCAGCCCCTGATCCAGCGTCCCGGGCAGGGCTCCGCATCGGATTCGGAGACTGATTCGGCACCGGTCTCATCCGGGCCGACGCCCCAGGGCGCCTCGGTGTCACCGCCGCGGGTCACGCACATGGACCCCCCTGCGCCACGGCGAGGCGGTCCGTCGCCGGGGAGCGGGCCTTCCCCGCAGGGCGGCACCACACCGCAGCGGTGGGTCTACCGCGAGCCACCGGGTGGATCGGGCTCGTAGCCCGCACCTGACGGGGGCGGGCCGAGGCTGCCCTTGGCCCCCCGCCCCCGTCCTCCTCCTTCTCGTCGCACTAAGGACGGCTTCGCATGCTCTGTGACACCTCTCATTCCGCCGGTCCGGCCACCGTGAAGTTCCCGCACCGCTCACGCCGGGGCGTGCTCGTCGGCCTCTCGGCTCCCCAGCTGATCCTCGTCACCGTTACCGGTCTGCTGCTGCTCGCGGTCCTGCTCACCTCAGGCGTTGCCGGTGCGCTCAAGCTCCTACCGCTGTGGGCCGTCATCCTGGCGGCGGTCTTCATCCGCCACCGAGGACGCTCCCTCGCCGACTGGGCGCCCATCGCCCTGCGGTACGCGTTGCGCCGCTTCCGGGGCCAGCTCATCTGGCTGGCCCGACCCTCCACCCGAACGCGTCGCGAGGGCCTACTCCACCTCCCGGGAACCGCCGCCTCCCTGCGCGTGGTCACCTCCCCGGACGGCCGCTTCGGCGCCGTGCACGACCCGCACAACGGCACCCTTACCTCCGTTGTGAAGGTCTCCTCCCGCGCCTTCGCTCTGCTCGACCAGGACACGCAGAACAGCAACGTCGCAGGCTGGGGGCGCGTCCTCGCCGCCCTCTCGCGCACCGGGCACATCGCCCGCATCCAGGTTCTGGAGCGGACCGTGCCCGACTCAGGCGATGCTCTCAACCGCTACTGGCACGAGCATGGCGATCCGGGGACACACCTCGCCGGTCCGATCTACAGCGACCTCTTGGCCGCCGCCGGTCCTGCCGCCGCCCCGCACGAGGCTTACGTCGCGCTCGCCCTCGATCTCAAGGCCGCCCGCCGCCTGATCAACCAGGCCGGAGGCGGACTCACCGGCGGCTTCGCCGTCCTGGCCCAGCTCACGTCCACCTTCGACCAGTCCGCCCGCAACTCCGGTCTCACACCCAGCGCTTGGCTGACCGCGACCGAGATCGCGGCCGTAATCCGTACCGCGTACGACCCCAAGGCATCCGCCGCCCTGGATCAGTGGTCCTCCTCCGGCCGCCCGCAGGCCGACACCGCTGCCGCCAGCCCCATCGTCCTGGTCGAGAAGCCCGATCGCATCCAGACCGACTCGGCCCACCACGCCACCTTCTGGATCGAGAACTGGCCGCGCATCGAGACCAACCCCGGCTTCCTGCACCAGCTCCTGTTCACCTCCGGAGTGCGCCGCACTCTCTCGCTGACCTACGCGCCCAAGGGGCTGGATGCCGCGCTCAAAGACGTGCAGCGCCGCAAGGCCACCGTGATCGCGGACGCCACCGAGCGGCAGCGTAAGGGCCAAGTCGACTCGGAAGAGGACTCGGTCGAGTACGCCGACATCAAGCAGCGCGAGCGCCAGCTGATCGCCGGGCACGCCGACGTCGCCCTGACCGGCCTGCTCACCGTGAGCGCCGACACCGACGAGCACCTCAACGCCGCCTGCGCCGCGATCGAGGCCGCAGCGGTCGCTGCCCTCGTCGATCTGCGCCTCCTCACCTGGCAGCAGGCCGAAGCCTTCACCAACGCAGCGCTGCCCCTCGCCCGCCCGTAGCGCACACCGCACCACCGACCGCGCTCTACCGAAGGGCACCCATGCCGACCGAGCCCCCGCACGAACCTGCCCCAGACTTTGTCCCGTTCGCCACCGCCGCGCTCGATTTCCACCGGGCGATCAACATGCCCGTCGCGCCGGTTGCCGCCAGCCGCGTCGAGCTGGATTCGCTGCACGCCCACCTCGTCGCCCTCTACGGGCTGCTC
The DNA here is from genome assembly GCF_052245475.1 of Streptomyces sp. 7N604. Lineage (NCBI taxonomy): Bacteria > Bacillati > Actinomycetota > Actinomycetes > Kitasatosporales > Streptomycetaceae > Streptomyces > Streptomyces sp. 7N604. The sequence continues at coordinate 72,221 of NZ_JBQQBX010000005.1, forward strand.
GATGCCCACGCCGCCCGGACGACCCCGGTGGCCGCAGCCGAGGGCGATCGCCTGCGGGCATGCCGGACTCGGCTGTGGCAGGCAGCCGAGCATCTCCACGCCGCCTTTCACGCGGCCCCTCAGCCGGGCACCGGCCGCCTTCCCACCCGGGAGGCCTGCCGGGCCCAGCTCCCCGAGGGAGCACCCGAACTCACCGTGTGCCAGCGCCACCTGGCCACCACCGCGCGGGTCCGCCGTGACCACACCCCGGCCGACCTGCGCGACCCCTTCACCGGCCTCACCCGCCACTGACCGCCAGGAGCACCACCGCCATGCCCTATCGCACTCGCGCCAGCGCCAGCCCGCTCTTCGTCCCCCGCAAGAGCGACCGCCGCACCGCCCGCGCTGCCCGCGACCGGTTCGCCGCCGCCCGTGACCAGGCCCGGCACGCCGCTCGCTCCGAAGCCCGCCGTACTGACCCCGGCGTCGACCCCGAGCTGCGGGCCACCTACCCGGCGGCGGGACGACTCGGCCCCGCCTCCGCCCGCGGCGGCCGGCTCAAGCTTCCCGCCCACCGCATGACGACCGCTACGGCATCCGGCGCCTATCCATTCCTCGCCGAAGGCGGGCTCGGCGCTCAGGGGATCTACATTGGCCGCGACGTGCACGCCGAGGCGGCGTTCACCTACGACCCGTTCGCCCTGTACGGACGCCTCGACGGCTTTACCAATCCGAACATCCTGCTCGCCGGAATCATCGGCATGGGCAAGTCGGCCCTGGCCAAGTCCCTCGCAGTACGGGCCGTGGCCTTCGGATACCGGATCTACGTTCCCTGCGATCCCAAGGGCGAATGGAGCGTCGTCGCCCACGAACTGGGCGGACAGACCATCGCCCTCGGCCCCGGCCTGCCAGGACGATTGAATCCGCTCGACGCGCCCGCCAGGCCGCACGGCGTCAGCGAGGAGGACTGGACAGGCGAGGTCCGCAAGCGGCGCCTCCTGCTTCTCGGGTCGCTCGCGAAAACCGTCCTGCGGCGGGACCTGCACCCAATGGAGCACACCGCCCTTGATGTGGCGCTCGACCAGGTCGTCACCACCGCCGAGGCCAACGGCACCACCCCGCTGCTGGACGAGGTCGCGTATGTTCTCGGCTCTCCCGAGCGGCTCGACTCTGCCCTCGGCGAGCTGTCCGGTCGCCTCGGACATGCCGCCGAAGACCTTGCCCACGCACTGCGCAGGCTCGTGCACGGTGACCTGGCCGGAATGTTCGACGCGCCAAGCACCGTGACGTTCGACCCTAGTGCGCCCATGCTCTCCATCGACCTGTCGCGCCTCGGCGGTGCCGGCGACGACACCGCGCTCGTCCTGGCGATGACCTGCGCCTCTGCCTGGATGGAATCCGCCCTCGCCGACCCCACCGGAGGACGGCGCTGGGTGATTTACGACGAGGCATGGCGCGTGATGCGGCACGTCGCACTCCTGGAGCGCATGCAAAGCCAGTGGAAGCTCTCGCGCGGCCTCGGCATCGCCAACCTCATGGTCATCCACCGCCTCAGCGACCTGCTGACCGCAGGCGATGCCGGCTCCCGGGGCCGCGCGCTTGCCGAGGGCCTGCTCACCGACTGCTCCACTCGGATCATCTACCGCCAGGAAACCGACCAACTGAGCTCCGCCGCAGCCCTGCTGGGGCTGACCGGAGTCGAGACCCAGGCCATCTCCGCCCTCACCAAGGGGCGCGGCCTCTGGAAAGTCGCGGGCCGATCATTCATTACTCAACATCTGCTGCACCCGCGGGAACGAGAGCTGTTCGACACAGACGCCCGAATGCACGCCATCCCCCGCGAGTTCGCGATGTCTGAGAGCACTGCTTCGGCGGAATCCATGTGCCGAGGCGTGTGAGCGCCAGTGTAGAACGCTGGGTTCAGGGACCCCCGGTACTTGTAGGTGATCAAAGGACCGGCCATCGTAGGACGTTCGCTCGTCAAAGGCGAGCGGTCCGTTGGGGTGGCGTGGTGACTGTTGCTCCCAGGATGGCCTCTTGGTAGGAAGTGGGCAGGTTGACCTGTCCATGTACGTCTGAGTCGGCTCAGTGCCGTTCTGTTAGGCAAGCAAGCTGGCCAGGGCGGTGGTGAGAATCGCGAGCAACGTCAAGGTGCTGGCGAAAGCGACCGCTGCGCGGGTCAGCGCCGCCGGGTAACTGGCGCCGTCGGCTCGGGCCAGGCGAGCTGCCGCATAGGCGGCCAGGAGGCCCACGATGACCGCGACAGCCAGGCCCAACAGCACGACAACAGCGATGGACACATGCATAGCAGGGCTCCGTTCATCGGGATCACGCCACGACGTCTGTCGGGAGCGACCTTGCAGGTTCGGATGTTCATCGGGGGCCAGGCGTACGAAGATGAACATCTGAGAACGCACACGAGGAACCAGGCTGGGGGCGAGGTTGGAAACGCAGCGGGGGCGGGGGGCGCTGGCTGAACTACGCAAGCAACTAAGAGATTCGCTTGCGCTGAAGCACTTAACAAAGAAGCAGTTGGAGCCGCGGACAGGTCTGCGCCGGACCACGATCAGTAAGGCATTCAGCGATCAGCAGCCGCCGCCAAGCCCGGCGACGGTAGCCGCGCTGGCGAAGGCGCTCTCGCTAGAAGCAGAACCCCTGCTGGATCTGTTGCGGCAAGCCACTACCAGCCCGACGCGCCCTTCACGCGGCTTGTCGATTCGGCTGGGACGGCCGATTAGTGAGCTGGACCCAATCCGGGACCTAGAGGTCCACCCCGCCATCCAACCCCAACTCCGAAACGGCGTCGGCGGCAAGGACGATGCTCTTCCGTTGTACGTCATGCGCGACCATGATCTCCGGCTTCGTGAAGAGATCGACCAACCTGCCCACGGCAGCCGTCTCGTGGTCCTAGTCGGGGACTCCGCTACCGGCAAGACCCGCGCTCTATGGGAGGCCATCCAGCACCTACCCAAGGGGTGGCAGGTGTGGCGGCCCGCCGACCGGACCGCCCTCTTGGATGGCATGGCCACTCACCGGAGGCTGGGCCAAATGGTGCTATGGCTGAATGAGATCCAACGTTACCTGTATACCCCGCACGACCCCGCCCGAGGTGAACAGGCCGCCGCCGCCCTGACCAGCCTGCTCCACGACCCCGGCCGTGGGCCCGTCCTGATCGTGGGCACTCTGTGGCACGACACCCTCACGGTGCTTACCATTCCGCCTGTCGGTGCTCCGAACGCCAGTGATCCCCACCAGCAGGCCCGCGCCCTGTTGCGTTCGCAGACCGTCATACCCGTGGCTGAATCCTTCGACGCAGAGGCGCTGGACGACCTGCGTCGCCTGGCAGAGCGTGACGCCCGCCTAGCCGAAGCCCTCGAACGTGGTGGAACCCGCATCACCCAGTACCTGGCCGGGGCCCGCGAACTCCTCAACCGGTATCACCTTGCCCCGGTCGAGGCCCGCGCCGTGTTGGACGCTGCCGCCGACGCCCGCCGTCTCGGCGTCGGCGAGGCCCTCCCGGAGGCGTTCTTGTACGCGGCTGCGGCCGCCTACCTTGACTCCGACCACTGGCGCACCCAGACCGACGCCTGGCGCGCCACTTGGTTCACCCGTGCTACGACATACACCGACCGCCCCTGTCACGGTGTGCCTGGCCCCTTGACCCGAGACGTTCCCCTGCCCGGCGCACCCGCCCTAGGCGGGCCCTTTTATCGCCTGGCTGACACCCTCCAGCAGCACACCGTTGACACCCGCCGCTACGCGGCTCCGCCAGCCGTATTCTGGGACGCCGCAGCCGATCACCTGAGCGCCTCTGACGACCTGACCGCCCTTGGCCAGGCCGCCGAGATGCGGCTTCGATTCCGCCACGCAGTTCGCCTCTACGAAGCCGCCGCAGCAGCCGGAAACACCTCTGCGTTGGCCACACTGGCCCTCATGTGGGAGCGCATCGGCGACGACGGCACTGCGGAACGCATAGCCCAGCAGGCCGCCGCAGCAGGATCTTCAGGCGCCCTGGCCCTCCTTGCCCACAAGCGGAAGACAGCTGGCGACAGGGAAGGCGCCGAATGCCTCGCCCGGCAGGCTGCCGCCGCAGGATCGCCTCTCGGTCAAGACGTCCTATCCCAAGTGCGGGAGCCGGCCATCGGCCACGAGGAAGTGGAAGACCTTTCCGACGTCCCCCGCTACCCGGTCATCAGGTCAGTTCTGAAAACGATGGCTGCCGTTGTACGGGAGTGGGCCGATGACAACCAGGACCGAATTGGGTATCTCGCTGAGCAGACCGCCGCCGGGAACGGGGTTGCTGCAGCCATGCTGTTGTGGATGAGTGGCCACGATGAGGTCGAACCTATCCCCGCTGCCGGAAGTGCTTTCACCCGGGCTCTTCTGGCCCGGATGCAGCAGGACATTGGTATTCGCAGGACTACTGAGTGCCTCGATAAGCAAGCCGCCGCAGGGAACATGTTCGCTCTACTCGTTCTGGTCCAGGAACGGGTGCAGGCGGGGGACCACGAGGAAGCTATGTACCTTGCCCAGGGTGCCGCCGCTGCAGGGTTCCCAGAGCCGCTGCGGGATCTGGCGCGGAGGCAGGGCGGGGCGTCGGGGGAACGGCTGCTGCGATACGGGCTAGAGGCTGACGGCCGTCTTGCCGCGCCTTGGTGGGGTGAGGAGGCCTGAGCGGAACGCGAACAGTATCCCCGACACCTGATCGCTGATCGGCTGCGGAATGGTTGCTGGTGCCGAGAAAGATCTCGTCAGGACTGCAATGCTTGCCTCCGTCCGGATGCCAGCTCCAGTCACTGAGGGGCGGACTGCCCGCTTCGTCTTCGGCATTCAGCAAAGCTGATGTGATCAACAGTAGCGGTGTAGCGCTGGGCGGCGTTGACGGTGAGGCCGAATAGATCGGCGATGCGGCTGGTCCTGAGCGCAACGCATCGTCGCCCACGCGGCGGCACCATCCCGTGAGCGGGTCACGGCGCTCGCTGGGCAGCAGCGGCGCATCCGGGGTGGTGTAGTCGTCGCCGAGCTGATGGCGCACGTCGGTCCGCCACCAGGTCACCAGCGCATCAAGCGAGTTGATCGCGGGGACCAGCCGGGCTTTCGGGCCTCTCCCGTGGCTGCCCTTGCCGTGGCGGGCGTGGAGCTTGCCGAACTCGCCCAGGGGGTCGCCAGTCGCGGATGTCTAAGCGGCTTTCCAGAAGTTCTGTCGGTAACTGGTCAGGAACCAGGAGCTGGTCCAGGGCGCGGCGGTGGTCAGGAGCTGGCCGGGTGAGCGGCTGCGGAAGAAGGCATGGACTTGTCGCCTGCGGGCCGGCCAGGAGACGGCGGTGTTGGCGACGTAGTGCTTGAGTACGGCCCAGACGCGTTCGATGGGGTTGTCGTGCGGGCTGTAGCGGGCGCCGTACCACAGGTGCATCCCAGGGTGGGCGGCGATGAACTCGCGGACGGTGCGGGCGTGGTGGATCTGGTCGTTGTCGCAGATCACCACGACCGCCGGGGAGTGGGGGAAGGCCGCAACCAGCTACTTCAGCAGGTCGAGGAACGCTGACCGCCATGGTCCCGCAGCAGGCTGCGTAACCTCTCGCACTCGGTGACGGACGCATTGGCGAACACGGTGGGCGGGCGCACACTGACCACAACCTCGCCGGGCGGGCGGACGATGGGTGACACCTCGATCGAACGCCGGCGAGGCCCGTGTCAACGCCTCCCGCACCAGACGGCCCCAACTCCCTTTACGCAGCACTTCTGGATACGCGCTTAGATTAGGGCGCTTCTTGCGGTCCGGACGGGGCGAAAGGTGGCGCGAGGCCCTCTTAGGGCGCCCCGTACCGGGTGTTTCCCAAGTCGTCGTCAAGTCGACCACTGGTTACGATCAGTACCCGTTCTGCGGCACCACCTCATGCCCCGCGCACTGCGGAGCCAGAGGCGCCGCGCGACTCGTCGCTTTCAGCGGGGCCGCCACCGTCAGGTCGGCCTTTCGGGGCCCTCTTCTTCGGTGTCGGGCTGCTCCTCTTCATGCCGACCCTCGAAAGGAAAAGGCGTTGTCAGTACGTCGATAAGATGGTGGGCTATCTCTTCCTCTCGGGCCGCACCGTGATAGTGCTGATGCCCACTCAAGGTTTCTATTCTTGCGTCAGGTTTCCTCACCGTATCCTCCCCGAAAGTCATATGTCGTTTCGGCGCCCTGGCTGGAAATAGGCGATGAGTAGCGGAACTGAAAAGGCAAGTGAAAACCAGAACATGACTGCGAATGCAGTGCTCAGCGTATTTGCGGACCGCGCGAAGCCCAGGAAAAGGACGGCCGCGAACGGCAGCAACGTTACCACGTACATCACTTTTCTCAGGCAATTGAGCATCTGTGATGTTAGTAGGTGCTCGCCCTGCTTTGCCAGAATAGTGAGAATCGTAGCCTCGGCAGCGAGGAAGAGTGTCGCAAACAACAGCACTACGTCTGTGTGCACCTCCGGCGCGGAATCGGACGATTCGACGAAACGGTCAGCGAGGTGCCAGCAGAGGGAAAATAGTAGGCTGAGCCCCAGCACCGAGGCTGTCGCCGCGCTAAGCCATCCTCCCCGTTTGACCTTCATGCTAACCAAGTTAACGTAATTACCTCTTGCGCAATTGGTGGCAACCAAGTGGGCGTATTGAGAATCCCTCGCTTGGCTGGCAATGTCGTACGGGTGCTCTTGCTCTGGTGAGTCGAGACGCACGTTCAAGCCGGTGATTGTGATGCCATCTGGCACATTGACGTGATAGTGGTAGCTCGCAGGATCCGAGACGTGTGGTGCATCAATCTCTGCCAGGAAATCAACCCACCCCACCATCTCCTTCAAGGATCGTTCCATTTTGCACTTGTAATCTGTGGTGACCTTCAGTACTCGCTCCTGGCCAGGGCTGCCGGAAAGCAATACGCACAAGAGGTGGTTTTCGGCCAAGCGCTGTACCAGGTACCTAAACGCCTCGTCCCGGGCTAGGACGGCCTTTGCTGGATCTTCGTCCAAGAAACCTCTAGTCAGGCGACTCCAAGCTTCTGCGCCAGCACAGTAAGTGTCTGACCGTGCGATTGATGCCAGTTCCGCTGTAAACGGATCTTCTCCTGGCAACGGCTCGGCGCGGTTCAGGATTCGCTCAGCCGTTGCCGTGAGGATGACTGCGCCCAACTGGCCACTTTGCTCGGCGCGCAGTCTAGAAATCGGGCGATCATTCTCATCTCGCAGATCGAACCCGACAGTAGTCTTCTTCTTGACGACCAGTGAAATAGGCAATACGCGAATCGGCTGCCTGTCGCTCCCACGGAGGGTAGTCGCGCCGTCCTGAGCCCTGACAAGCGGGGCAGATTCTGGGATCGTGAGGTCGATGCTGCTGCGGCACCTCACGAGCAAATCATCGCGAAAATCAAAAGTATCCACTCTGCGATGCATCCACTGGCGCCGAGTAATCCATGAAAGGGCCACATTCAGTGCCATTCCTCGCTGCCGGAAGGCTTCCCTCCAGGCGATCGGCTCCACCGGTGGTGGTACCGGCTCCGGTTCCGGAGCTGCTTGCGGAGTGTTCGGAGGCTTGTTCATGTCTCTCACCGCCCAAACAGATGCCGATCATTAACAAGTCTGGCACCTCTGTCTGGCCGCAGCGACCGGAGAGCTTCTGGCTATCTACGTAAGGGAGTTGGGGCCGCCTTCGGGCCTCGGGGCTACGCTTGATGACCAGAACGGCTGAACGGCCGACCAAACCTCCATGGGTATATCTTTACTTTAATGTGACGTGTATGTTACCCGTGGTTGTGCTTGATCGTGCATACCCTTCATGCGGTCCGCTGACACGACCTGGGGTGTCCCCAATCGGCCAAGATCGAGTCCTCTCAAGGGCGCCCGACTTGGGTTGCTATATAATCAGGAGAGAAGTAAATGTCGATTCTGGCCGAGTGGCGCAGGCGGCGTAAATCAAATCAGGTATACCGCCGACGGGGCATGCGCAGGCCGGATGCGTTCATCGTCACCTCGGAAGGCCGACGGTATTCTTCGACCGATACTATTCAGAATGAACTTGTGGAAGAGTACCTTCTCACTCTACTGCGCAGGCGTCTTCCATTCGAACAATAATCTGTGCTTGGTTCTGTCGGTCTGGAACGAGCGGCTTCCCCTTCCAGGGCCTCCGGCAGGGCTCGGTGCGCGTCGCTTACATGGCGGGCGACCGAGCTGGCCGTCGGCTTAGTCGCAGCGGGTTATCCCGAAGCTCCGTAGGCTTCGTGCGCAGTGGCGGAGTGGCCACGATGTCTGGGCAACCTTCCCAGGTCCGGCTAAGCGCGTATCCAGAAGTGCTGCGCATAAAGGGGCGTTGGGGCCGTCTGGTGCGGGAGGCGTTGACACAGGCCTCGCCGGGCGTTCGATCGAGGTGTCACCCATCGTCCGTCCGCCCGGCGAGGTTGTGGTCAGTGTGCGCCCGCCCACCGTGTTCGCCAATGCGTCCGCCACAGAGTGCGAGAGGTTACGCAGCCTGCTGCGGGGGCCATGGCGGTCAGCGTTACGGGCGGTGATGGTGCTGCTGTCGCTGCAGGGCCTGCCACCAGCGCAGATCGCCGCGCTGCTGATTGCGACCCGGCCACGGTGCGCCGCTGGATCGGCCGCTTCAACACATGCGGAGTGGCCGGCCTTCACGACCGGCCCCGCAGCGGACGGCCGAAGCTGGGCGGCACCCGGCTGACCGCGCGGATCGCTGCGTTGCTTCAGCGGCCCGGGCCGTGGACCGTGGCCAGGCTGCACCGGTACCTGGGCCGACCGCAGGTCAGTTGCCGCACGCTGTACCACCGGGTGCGGCAGGTGGCCGTCTGGCGGCGGCCCAAGCGGATCGCCCGCGGCGATCCAGCCCGGGCCGCGGTGGTGGCCGCGATCGCCAGGCGGCTGTACCTGCTGCCGGCAGGGGCGGTGGTGTGGGTGGCCGACGAGAGCCATCTGCACCTGCTGCCGCATGTCCGTTCCAGCTGGACCTTGCCGGCCGCCGGCCACACATTCCCACCCTGGGCAAGAACCGGCAGCTCACCGTGCTGGGCGCGCTGGAGGTCACCACCGGCACCTTCCGCTACCGGCTCGGCCGACGGCGTGCTGCCGACTTCCTCGACCTGCTGAAGTAGCTGGTGGCGGCCTTCCCCCACTCCCCGGCGGTCGTGGTGATCTGCGACAACGACCAGATCCACCACGCCCGCACCGTCCGCGAGTTCATCGCCGCCCACCCTGGGATGCACCTGTGGTACGGCGCCCGCTACAGCCCGCACGACAACCCCATCGAACGCGTCTGGGCCGTACTCAAGCACTACGTCGCCAACACCGCCGTCTCCTGGCCGGCCCGCAGGCGACAAGTCCATGCCTTCTTCCGCAGCCGCTCACCCGGCCAGCTCCTGACCACCGCCGCGCCCTGGACCAGCCCCCTGGTTCCCGACCAGTTACCGACAGAACTTCTGGAAAGCCGCTTAGCATCACCGTCTCGCTGATCCGCAGCCCCGCCCGTCGCCACAGCGACGCGGCGAAGTAGTTCCGGGCGGCCGGCACGTACTTGCGGGCCGAGGGTAACGACGCCCGCCAGGCCGAGAACAAGTCGCTGACCTCGGCCGAAGAGGGCGGGATGCGCGGGGTGCCGTATTCCATCCGCGGGGACCAGTTGAACTCGTCGATCGACGAGACAAGGACGTGCCCGGTCAGCGCGTGCACGTCGCCCTGGTAGCGGGCGATGAGGAAGTCGAAGAACTCGGCGATCGCGCCGGCCTTGCTCCGCACCGTGCCGCGGGCCAAGCCCTGGTCCTTGCGCTGGCGGACGAGGAAGCGGTCCGTGTCCTCCGGCTGCAGGGTCCAGATCGGCCGTCTCAGGAACTGTATGAACTCGAAGAGCACGGCCCGGTCGCCCGCGATCGTTCCCCATTAGCTGCCCGCGAGAGTGCCACGGCGCCGCGGACACAGCCTCCCCTTTGCCGCCCGTCGGATTGCTCGGACTCGGCCGTCTGCGCCGCTCGCGCTAGCGCAGATTCCCGGCCCCGCCAAATCCGTCCTCGGGCCACATCCTCGTCCTCCGCACGGCCCCGACCTCTGCGAGGTGCATCTCTCGTGGCGGAAACACGTCCGCACATAACCGTCAGCCACAACGACCAGTACGGCGTCGTGGCAGCGGCATCGCACGAAAACCATCTCGCCGACCACATACTGCGGTTGGTCGGCTTCGAGCAGCTGCCCGGCAGCAGCCTGTACGCCCTGACCGAGCCGAAGCGTGACCCGACCCAGCGAGGACAACAGGCAGTCCAGTCCCTGAGGGCCGCGCAGTACAGCGTCACGTCCGACGCCGTCTACGACCTCAAGCCCTACACCCGGCTCAATCCCAGCCGAAATCTCCTCGACCGGCCGGAGGCAGCTCGGCCCCGGAGGTCTCCAGCGTCGATGAGGCGGCATTCGCCTCCGCCCGCGCGCTTGACGCCGATATCCGTGCCGCCCGGATCGTCGTGCACGACGAGGTGCGCGACCCCGAGGGCACCCTGCGCGCGGTCGGCACCGACATGCGAACCCGCGAGGGCGTGCTACTCCACGGCGAGGGCGACCTCCGGTACGTCGAGACCCGGCTGGACAACACGGCCCTCGCGTTCGATGCCTTCTCCTATATCCGCGGAAACGGGCGTCCCGATCTGACTTGGTCTACCCACCCTGCGTCGACCCGCCAGCGCCGGGCCCAGGCCGCCACCGCCATCTCCCCTGCTCGTGCAGGCGCCTCTCCGCCGCAGCGGCCTGCAGTCCAAGTCACATACCGCCCCGCTTCGACTGCCCAGCAGCCAGTCCGCGCCCGCTAGAACGCACGCGCCGAAGGGATCCTTCGCGATGAATCTGCAACTCGAGCCCGACGTCGCCTTCGGAGTTCACCCCGACCTCGGTGTGGTAGCCGCCGTCGCGGTTGACCGCCCGTTCCTGGACGAGGTCCTGCGCAAGCACCACTTCCGCTACAGCGAGCACCTGGACGTCTATCTCCTGCCGAACGACACCCCGTACAACACGGCGGTCCGGAGCGTGACCAGCGCTACCCGCGAGTTCCAGGACGCCGGCCTCTCGGTCGCCGCCGACCCCCGCATCATGCTGCCGCCGCCCATCCCCACCCCGGACGGCGTGGCCGTACGGGAAACCGTTCCCGGTCAGTCACTGACCGCCCTAACCGGCGAGCTGCATGAGCTGCGTCGGCCGGCCGACGTCGCCGACGTCCTGGAGCAGATCCTCGATGAACACCACGGCGCCGTCGGCGATCTGGAGGAGTTCATCGACACGGCAGCTGCCTGGTGCGAGCGCCTCGACACCCCCAATGGCCGAGAGCTGGGCCTGCACCTGCGCACGATCGCGCACCACGTCGCCTTCCTCGGCGACCAGCTCGTCAACGTACAGCTCGAATTGGCGGTCATGCCGGACGTGACGCCCGAGAATGCTCCGCCCCTGGCGGAGGTGCCGCTCCCAATGCAGCACGAGTTCCCGTCCGTCACGCATACCGCCCGGTTCGACGCTGCCGTGGCGTCCTCTCCGAACCGCCCGGCCAACATCCTCGCGCCCCACGAGGGAGTGGCCACCCATCCCCAGGCCGCTCCGCCCAAACGCCGGGCCCGCTGACCGCTAAGGCAGCCGCCTCGTCCTCGCCCGCCGCTGCCGCCGCGCCATCGCCAAGCACTGAGCCGGCCGTGCCATCTGCCAGCGCAGCGGTCTCCCCGACTCGCCACCCCCAACCGCTAGGAGCCGCCGGTGATCGCCAGAAGAACTCACTGCCCAGCCACCGTACTTCGCTCCGCACCCAACTGGACCTCGCCTTGCCATCTCCACGTACCAGCAGGCCCTCGACCACCACCAGCACCGACTTCCTGTTCTACGTCCTGCTCTCCATCGCCGGGCTCGGTATGGGGGGCGGATCGCTGGCCTGGCTGTTCGGAAATCTGGCCAACGCCCTTGTCGGCTCTGACCCGTGGGCCGCCTTCCAGCCGACCGCCGCTCTCCTACACCCGGAGCAGGTCTGGCCCCACCTCGCCCGACCCCCCGCCATCTTCGGGTGCTACGTATTCCCCGCCGCCACGCTTGCGACGGCTGCCCTCATCGGCACCAAGGTATGGCTGCGCTTTCGCGGAAATCCCACCGGGCTGGCCGATCAGCGCGACTTGGCAGACCTGCTGCCCAAGAAGATCGCGACCAAGGCGATCGATCTGCGACCCAGCCTGAAGGGCACCAAGCCCAAAAACGTCGAGCCGAACGACCGCGGTGTGCTCCTCGGCACTCTGAAGCCGGGCACCACCGAGGTCCGTTCCTCCTGGGAGGACGTCCTCCTCGCGATCATGGCGCCCCGATCCGGCAAGACCTCCGGCCTGGCGATACCGGCGATTCTGCGCGCTCCCGGCCCGGTGCTGCTGACCTCGAACAAGGCGGCACGCGACGCCTATACGGCGACGCTCGACGAGCGCGCCAAGGTCGGGACCGTCTGGACGCTGGACCCGCAGCAGATCGCTCATGCTCCCCGGACCATGTGGTGGGACATCCTCGCCGACGCCCACGATCTCGCCGGAGCCCGGCGTCTGGCCGGACACTTCGTAACCGCCTCCGTGGATGAGTCGAGTCTCGGCGACTTCTGGTCCACTGCCGCCGCCAACACCCTCACGGCGCTGTTCCTCGCCGCCGCCCGTGACGGTCGCCCGATCACTGACGTCCTGGCCTGGCTCGCCTCACCTGCCGACCGCACCCCGATCGACCTCCTGCAGGATGCCGGGCTCGACGCCGTCGCCGCCCAGCTGCAGGGCACCGTGGCTGGTGCCGTCGAAACCCGTGACGGCATCTTCGAGACAGCACGGCAGTACGCGAGCTGCCTCCTCGACCCTGGCATCGCCGCCTGGGTGACGCCCGCCGAGGACCTCGAGAAAGTTCGGCAGTTCAAGCCGGAGGAGTTCGCGACCAGCAAGGACACCCTGTTCCTTCTGTCGAAGGACGGCGGCGGCTCTGCCTCGGCGATCATCGCCGCAGCCGCCGACGCGGTCATGCGCGCGGCCGTCATCCAGGCTGAACGCGACGGCGGTCGCCTCGACGCCCCGCTGCTCGCGATCTTGGACGAGGCCGCCAACGTGTGCAAGATCGCGGATCTGCCCGATCTCTACTCACACCTCGGTTCCCGGGGCGTCATCCCGATCACGATCCTGCAGTCCTACCGCCAGGGCGTACGGGTCTGGGGAGAAGCGGGCATGGACGCGCTGTGGAGCGCGGCGACAATCAAGCTGGTCGGTAGCGGCATCGATGACGCCGACTTCGCGGACAAGCTGAGTCGCCTCGTGGGCGATCACGACGTACGCACGGTATCGGTGTCCACCAGCGAGACGGGCAAGTCGACGTCGGTCTCGATGCGTCAGCAGCGCGCACTTCCGGCTGATGCGATCCGGGCACTGCCCAAGGGCTCCGCGCTCTTGCTGGCCACCGGCGTCCGCCCCGCCCTGCTTGACCTCAAGCCCTGGTACCGGGAGCCGGACGCGGACCGGCTCGGGGCCGCCTCCGCCAAGGCGACCGCGGCCATCACCGAGCGCGCCCTGGCCAAGAACCTGCGCCGCGACGACTTCGGACCCGCGGCATGACCGGCCTGCGGCGGGTCAGCGCCCGGACGAGAGGGACGGACAGACGGCATCAGCCCGCATCGCGTCCTCGATCCGCTGCTCGATCTCCCCCCTTTTCATTGAGGTGCTCCCATGTCCCACCCCGTACCGTCCTGGGCTTCCCTCCGCCAGTCCGAGCGACTGGCCGGCACTCCCGTCGTACGTCGCGACGACCACTGGTGGCTGGTATCCCCCACCGGAGCCATGCTCACCTCGGACCCCGGCTTCACAAGCGAACTCGACGGCTACGCTGCCGATTTGGCCGCCGCCAACCGTGCCGTCGCGGAACTGCAAGCCGAGCGCAAGGCTCGGCGGTGACTCCGCTCATACAGGCCGAGCAGGCGGTTCTGGGCTCCGTCTTCCTCGAACCCTGCCAGCTCGACCGGCTCTCGTCCTGGCTGCGGCCCGATCACTTCTACCGACCGGCGCACGCGGCCATCTACGCCGCGATGCTCAAGCTCCGGGCCGACGGCCACCCGGCGGCGACCGCGCAGGCTGGCGAGCCCGTCCCGCTGGCCTGGATGATCGACACGGTGAGCGAGGCGAGCACACGGATCCGTGGGCTTACAGCGTCGTACGCCCACTCTCTGGTGTCCGCATGCCCGCGCCCCGCGCATGCCCCGGTCTACGGACGGATGGTCCTGGAGGGCGCCATCCACCGCGGCGTCGCCGAGCACGCCACCCGCCTTCACCAGGCCGCTCGTGCCGACGGGGTGCGCGGTGGAGTCGAGGAAACGCTCCATCATGCCCAGATCCTGTCCGACGTCCTCGCCGACCTCGCCCATCGGTGGGGCACCGAGCCGCGACCTGCCCAGCCACCGGTGTCGAGCGTGGCACCAAGGGGACATCCGCATCGGGTGGACGAACGAGTCCTCGCCGATGAGGAGTTCCTCCTCGGTTGCCTGAGCGCCCGGCCCGACCAGCTCCTCGACGTCGTCCGATGGCTCCATCCCGGCGACTTCGCAGATGCCGGCCACCAACAGATCTATCGCTCGCTCGCCGCCCTGCATCACCGAGGCGAACCCATCGACCAGCTCACCGTGCTCTGGGAGACACAGCGCCGAGGCGCCCTGGCAGACGGGACGCTCGACGCCGAACGTGTCCTGCGGATCTGCGACCCGCTGGCCTTCGCCGGGGCGGCCGACCACCTCGGCGAGCAGGTCATCCAAGCCTCGCTCATCCGAACGGCCGCCGCCTCGGCCCGGCAGGTGCGTGCGCTGGCCGACGACGAGTCTCTGGCACCGGGGCGGCTGATCGGCTACGCCCTCCACGCGCTGGGGCCCCTGGGTGAAGTCCGCCGCCGCTGGCGCATCGCCTCTGGCACCGAGCCCGAGCAACACCGTCCCAGCAGCCAACAGGGCGCTTCTCCCCCCGCGGCCCGCATCGAAGCGGCCCGGTCACGCAGCCGCCCCCATCGCGCCGACGTTTTCCCAGCCACGGCGCCGACCACATCTCCGCCTCCCGCTGTCCTTGACCGTCACAACCGCCGGAGTCCGTCATGAAAGATCACACTGGCCGCGCAGCCCTGGAACAGGGCAAGTTGTATGCCCTTGCGCAAGAATTCGACGAGCTGCGTGCCGAGATGAGCGTTCCTGGGGCCCCGAGCGGTCTTCTCGACCGCTGATGGCCCGCCTGATTGTCACGGACTCCGCCACCGGGGGACGCCTGCGAATCGACCTGCTGAAAGAAGTCCTGTGACGGCCGCCAGTGACGATGGAGCTCGGCCCGGTCCTGTCCCGCGTGTGGTCCGCACGAAAATCCGGGCGCTCATTGACCGCGGCCTGCCACGCGACTTGATCGATGCCGGGCCGCAGGCGAGGCGGGCGGCAGGGACCGGCCGTCATAGCCCTACCGGCCGCCACTGCGGCACTAGCCTATGGCGCGGTGGGCAGTGAGGAAATCGTCGTTCGTCACCAGGCCGGCATCGGGAACGACATGGTCGGGGGCGAGTCCCACATTGGTGGCCACATCCTTTCCGGTACGAGCGTCGAGGATGACTGCCTCATGCGCCCCCTGGGTGTAGACCAGGCCGTGGTAAGTGCTGTGGAAGGTCGGCATGGTGCGGTGTGCCGCCTCATCCGGCAGGGACCACAGCTTCTCAGCAGAGTCGGCGTCGAACCCGATCAGCATGTCGGAGCTGGAGCAGATGAGGGCGCTCTGCTGGTCGAAGGCGCACTCGTAGGCGTCCGGCAGTTCGGAGAGGAGCTTGCCAGTCTTTGAGTTGAGCAGGAATGTGGCGGAATAGAAGGGGTCCGACTCGTCGTGGAACAGTACGATCCCCGGCGCTGCCACCAAGTTGGGGCCGTCGGGCTCTGCGCTGATCTTGCTGGTCCACACAGGCTTGCGGGTGCGAACGTCCAGCGCCTGCGGCGTACCGCTGTCGTTGAGGTCAGTCGACTCGACCCGCAGTCCCAGGACGATGTCCTGGTCGAGGCCGCCGGCGAGGAAGCCGGGGGCAGTCCAGGCAGACGTCTTCGACTTCACGTTCACGACTAGCGCCGCGGGGTCATCGAAGACGCCGTTGGGCTCCACGGTGACCACGGCATGGTCTCTGTCTGCGCCGGCGAGCCAGACGTTGGCCTCTTCCAAGTCCAGCTCGGGAGCAGGATCGGCCGTGACGGACCAAAGGGGTTTCCCTGAGTCCCCGTCCAGCGCGCCTACCACGATCTGTCGCCGGTCCTCTTCGGTCCCGCTACCCTGAAGCAGCCGGACGACTGTGTAATACAGCTGGTCGGTGCGGCCCGCTCCGGCCACCACGGCCAAGGCTGGCCAATGCGTGTTGGCGGGGTCTCCGATGCTTTCCGTGCCTGCGACGTCCCGGCTCCATGCATCCTCACCGGTGTGCAGGTCGACAGCCTTGATTGCGGCGGGCCGGTTGGACGGCTCTTCATCCACGAACGCGTAGGCGAATCCGCGGCCGACCACGGCGTCCGGTGGACCCACGGGAATCCCCTGCTCGTCAAAGCGCCGCGGCGGATCGAAGGCCGGCCGGGCGGGCGCAGTGGCCTGCTTCTCGTTGGCAGCCCTCCCTGTGGTGCTCTGCCCGTCGCCTTGGCTGTCCCCGCCACCGCATCCGGCGAGCAGCACCCCAGCGAGTGCGACGCTCAGCAGCGCTCCGATTCCCCGCATCCCGTCCCCCTGGACAGCCGACTGAGGGATGTCACTGTGGCCTCTGGGCAGGGCGCCGCGCAACAGCGCACTCATCGTGCGTGCGCAACTACTGGAGCGCCTTTGCGCCGGTAAGGGACCGAGTGGAGTAGTGGATTTATCGCAATCAAGAGCTCGCCGAACGAGCGCCACGGCGCTGGGGACTGCACCTTGACTTCAGCGGCAGCCCGACTGCAGCGCACCTCCCGTACGACGCCCACACGTGCGGTACCGCGAACTGCTCAAGGAGCGGGATGACCCCAGCGCATCGCAGCCCCCGTTCGAGGAGGCAAGGCTCCCGGAGGAGAGACGAGATGTGGGGGCCGTACGCCGCTGCCATCTCCCGGTCGGAGAGGCTACTCGCCCGGCACCCCAGCCGACCCAGGCGCCTGAACACTCAGTTCGTAGAGTGGATGCAGGGCCTCGCCCCGGCTGGGTGACCGGCGCTCCGGGGCTCGGACGCCCCGCCCAACTTACCGTTGTGGCAATGGGTGTTGTGCCGCGACAGGCAGCACCTTGCAGATTCTGGCGCGCCCATGACCGCCTACCCTCACGGCGCACAGAGCTGAGCTGCGCTTTCTACACCTGCTTTCCGGCCGGGCCAAACCCCGGTTTTTCCGGAACCTCGACACCCCAACCAACGGATCTTGCGGAGGGGTATCTATGTCTGAACCCGCACACGAGGACGAGCCGGTACGCATACCGGATCACGACCTGGACGACCTCGTCTCTACGGTCACGAGGCTTGTCGCGGAGAGCCGTAAGCAGGGCGAGACGCTCGCCCGGCTCACCGAGGAGCAACAGTGCCCGGAGGACGGCGAGCACGCGGCGCCCGATCGCACCGATAGTGCCGTGGCAGCCTCAATCCCGACAGGCGGCGAGCCGAATCGCCAGGAGGCCAGGCCCTCCTCGATTTTCATCCTGGCGCTCGACGGCAAGGCGTACGCCAAGGAACTCGCTGCGCTAACGCGCTGGGTGCACGACCTGCTGCTGCCGGTCTACGGCCGGGAGATCACCACCGGCCGTCCGTGGTGCCAGAAGTGGCAGGAGCACCCCGAGGCCGTTGCCCGGTTGCACGCCCTCTGGCTCGCCTGGCAACAGCTGACGGACGTCAAGCCCGGCCTCACCGGACCGTCGACATGGCACCGCGACCACCTCGACCCCACCCTGCTCCAACTCCGCACTATGGACGGCCCCTTCAGCGCGTGCACCACCAGCCCGGCCCGCCCCAACCACCGGCTCCTGGCCTCGCCCGAGCCTGCCGGAGTCTGACATGGCAGGCGAGTACGAGCCCTCGTCGCCGGACTACCGGATCACCGGGTACGAGGCGGCCACCGAGCGGATCGAGGATGACTTCCTCTCGGTCACACTCTCGGACGACATGTTGCTGCCCCTGGCCGAACACCACACCGACGACGGCCGCGACAGCTACCTGCTGCTGCTCGACCGATCGGCGATCTGGGGCATCCCCGGCGCGGCGGAATACATCTCGCTGCACATCACCCGGGACGTCGAGCAGCGCACCTTCCACTTCGACCATGAGAACCACTCTGTGGTGCCGCTGGCGCAGAACTGGCTGATCCGCCAGGGCTGCCCACCCGAATCCATCGCGCTGTCCAACCCTGACGGCCCCAGGCCCGCCGACGCTCTCACAGCACGGCTTGAGGACCTGCTCAGGGCCAACCCGGACAACCGTTACGAGATCATCGATCACTACACCGAAAACCCGTGATCCTTCGACTTCGGCGTCGTGGTCCGGACCCTCGTCTACGACAGTCACCCCGACTCCGTGAGCGCCCCATACCGCCTCTTCCTCGAAGAGACGACCAAGGACATGCGCTCCTACACCGTCCGGGAGGGCGCCTTCGCCACCGCCGAAGTCGCGGATGCGTGGGCGATGGAACGGGACGCGCCGCTCCCGCAGGTACCAACCCCGCAGAGCACGGTCGGCCGCCAGGCAAACGCCGCTCGCGCGCGCTCGACGCTCAAGGCTGGCGGCCTCGCCGCGCCTCCGGCGCCTATAGCTCCACCTCGGTTCGCAGGGCCTGCATCGACGCGTCCTCGCCGGGGCACGGCGTGAGCCGTGCACGGTACGCCTTCGCGGCTCACCCCGAAGCCCTCGCCGACCTGCGCTCCGTCCCGGAGAACATCCGCGACCTGGCCCTCCTGGAACTGCAGCACCTGGTTCACGGCAACGAGCGCGGGGCCGCCCTCCAACGGGAACTGGCGGACTGCCACAAGGTCTACGTCGACCCGGAAACCCGATGGCGCCTCGTCATCCAGTACCGGGACGCCCCCGACTCCTCCCAGCACAACCGAGAGATCTACCTACTGGCCGTCGGCGAACGCCAGGACGAGGCCGCCTACCGAACCGCGGCGCGTCGACTAGAACGCGAGCAGGAGGCAGCCGCTGCCGATGCGTTTCCTCTCGGCCGCCGCGCCCAAGCGGCCAGGGCCCGCTCCCCGCATTCTCGCAAGGCCCGGAACAGTGCCAGCCCGGAGGCTCCTGCGGCTCCAGTCGCGCACCGGCGCCCTCACCGCACACGCTGAAGATGTCCACCCCCTTTGCACGTGGTCTTTTCGGGGTCTGTCAAACGAACGGCTCTGTCGCGCTTTCGGTGGTGACGGTTCGGGAAGCTATGCCAAGAGGATGCGGTGGCGGAGGAGCGGGAAGCCTGCCCTGCCGTACATCTGCCGCTTGATCAGCTTGGTCTTCGTGTTGATGCCCTCGGCTGGACCGTTGCTGTAGGGGAGGGAGAGCCCGGCGACGGCGGCGTCGTGGTCCTGGGCGAGGCCATTGAGGAAGGGCCCTATTTCAGGCAGGCCGGCCTGGCGTACCTCCTTGGCCCAGGAGTCGAGATCGCTGCCGCGGCGCTCGGCCGTGAGCTGGGCGAAGGCACGCACGAGCCCGGCCAGGGCGGTCATCTCGGGGCAAGCGGCCACGAGTTCATCGAGGTGCACGCGGCGCTTGTCGGGCAGGTCCTCGGGGCGGGTCATGATCCAGGAGGTGAGGCGGCGCGGAGAGGGCACGATGCAGTCGCCCTCCAGGCGGCCCTGGTTGACGTACTTGTAGAGGAGGTTGAGGCTGCCCGTGTAGCCGAGGGCGTGGATCTCCTCGAGTAGGCGCTTGACCGGCACGCCGGGATCTTCGGCGCGGCGTCGGCGCAGGTGGTCGCGATAGGGGTCGACCTGGCAGGCGCGGTATCGGGGCGGGCGGCGCAGCCGATCGGGCTCGGGCGTGCGGGCGTACCGCTTGACGGTGTTCAGCGTCAGGCCAAGCCTGCGGGCGCAGTCCAGCAGCCCCACCCCCTTGCCGAGCAGGTCATGGACGGCGTGCCAGCGTGCCAGGGTGGTGCGTTCACGTGTCAGCTCCCGCCGTTTGGGCGCGGCCTTCGCCCAGCAGCCGCTGTGGGCCACTACCGTCTTCTCGACCGCCCGCGCGAGGCCGTGCCACACGTGCCACCGGTCACTCACCTGCGTGGCCTCGGGCAGGGCGCGGCGGACCGCCTCGGCGTAGGACACGGAGCCGTCGCGGCACACGATCTCGACGCCAGGGTGATCGCGCAGCCACGCTTGAAGCGTCTCGGCCTTGCGGTCGGGCAGCACGTCGATCCGCTCGTGGGTCTCGGCGTCGATCAGCACGGTGGCGTAGCGGTGGCGGCGGCGCAGGGCGAAGTCATCGACGCCCAGCACCCGGGGCACCCGCGGCCTGGGCAAGGGGATGCACCGCAGAACGCGCAGGGCGGTGTGACGCGACAGGCGTACGGCCCAAGCCGACAACAGCCGCGATCCCGCCCGCCCGGCTAACTCCTTCACCACGGACGTGACGTGGCCGGTCAGGCGGGCGGTGCGCCGTTGGTACCGCTCGAGCACCCCGGGCACCTGCTCGCGGAAGGTATGGCGGCACCCACGCGTGGGGCACACCAGGCGCCGCATCCGCACGCGGACCACCACGCGTCGGCCGTCCACCGGCACGTCGGCCACGGTCCGCTCGTGGTAGCCGTGCACATGCCCGGACTGTGCCCCACAGCCGGGGCATGCGGCTGTCCCATGCGGTGTCCGCGCCCGCACCAGGATCCGCTCGCCCTCATCGACCACGTCCTCGATGACCAGCGGGAGTAACCCCGAAAACACCATGTCCACAAGCTCGTTGACATCTTGCATGTGATGTCAACGATGCCAGCCACACTCCGTCACCACCGAAAGTGCGACAGAGCCGAACGATTTACAGTCCCTCTTTTCGCAGCAGCACCTTCCACCGAGTCCACGAACTTGATCATCTCTGTATGGATGGTGCTCTTGCTAGGGTCGGGGAAGCGGATGTTGTGGCGGTAGTAGCGGTGGAAGGCGATGATCAGTGCCGCGTGTTCGATTTCCATCGGCAGCGCTATGGCGTCTTCCTCGGAGAGCGGCGCGATCTCCCCGTAGCCGTCGATGAGGGCGTTGAGGCGCTCTGGTACAAGAACGCCGCCTTCCTCGGCTAGTCCCACGGCCGCCATTCCGAGGTCGAGGAGGGGATCGTCGAGCGAGATCGTCTCGCAGTCCAGGATGGACAGCTGGCCCTGGGTCCGCACGATGACGTTGTCGTCGAAGAGATCTCCGTGCGCGACCCGTTGCGGGCGCAGGTTTTTTGCTTCCACGGTGCGGACGCGGTCCAGTCGATCGGTGAGCCAGGCCGCGAAGTCCCGGTCGGCGAACTGCGAAATGATGGAATTGTGGTCGTTAGACAGCCTGCGGGATCCGACCGGGATGTCGCCGAGCCCCGCTGAATCCGGCGGGAGCGCATGCAGTTGGGCGAGGATACGTCCCGCCTCGGGCAGGAGCGGCACCGGCAGCGGCTGCTTCGCCTTCCCTTCGATCCTCTCCTTCAGAATGACCGGCCGGTCGTCCAGAGTCGTGATCAGCGCACCATCAGCGGCCGGGAAGACTTCGGTGGTCGGCACGCCCAGCCGGAACACGGCCTGGGTGTGCGCGGCCAGGCGCTCGGCGCTCGGCATGTCGTGGTTGTCGAGGATGGTGAGCACGAACTCGTCAGTGCCGCTCGACAGACGGAAGCTGGAGTTCGCGGCACCTCCCGCCAGGGGGCCAGCTGCGGCTGGTCGAGCTCGTAGCGCTGGGCCACGGCCGGCAGGTCGACTTCATCCAACGTGGTGTACTTCGCCACCCGGCTCATGCTCCTCTGGTTGCGGCGGCTTCGCGGCGCCGATCGTCGGCGATAGCCATCCAGCGTGCCCGGACCTGTTCTTCGCCGTCCAGCCAGCGCGCCCGGGGCAGGTCCACCGGTGGCTCGTCCTCGGCCATCAGATAGGACAGCTCCGCCAGGTAGGCGAATTCCTCACCGCGTACGCACTCACGCAACTGGGCCCTTGCCTCATCCAGCAAGGCGGGTGAGCCCAGAGCCACGGCGTGCAGGCACAGAGCAAAGCGGATGTAGGCGATGGACGAGATCAGTCCCGCCTCACTGGCCGACGCGACCACGTCCTCGGCGCGCCCCGGCAGGTCCGAGGCGACACCCGCGTCCCGTACGAGCTCCGCGATCCGTGTATGGATCTCCGCCCACCGGATCGCGCCCCTGCCCAACAGTTCCTCGGCACGAGAGATCTGCTCGGCGGCCCGCGGGCGGTCCAGCACACCCGGTCGTCGACGCCGAGAGCGGTACCTGTACAGCCGGGGGCTCCGACCAGGCGGCGGCCTGTGGCCAACCAACGGGTAGTCCGAGCGCCCGCCGTTAGTCAGTGCCGACCTAGCCTCGCTGGCTCCAATCGCGCTTGCCCCCCGAGAGCGGCGCCAGCTCCTCCACGCTCAGCTCGATCCGCCGACCTCAGCCATCCAGGCCCGCCAGGGACGCGTCATCTGCGTCGTCCACGGTCTCGTTGTACGCACGGATCTCTTCGCTCACCAGGCCAACCCTCCCGCTGCGGTCGAGCGCCCCGGGAAAGCCCCTGGCGACCGATGCATTCCCACTTGCATGGATAGCAGCGGTCCGCTTCATTGCCAGTTCGCCCACGGCAGACACACATCGCGGGAGAGGACTGGAGATCCCGTCCTCAACCATGTCAACCTACGAGCATCGGGAAACCGCAGGTCAACGAAGGGTTTGCTGCTCGTGACGCTACCGCCGTCAACCGTTCCAAGCCCCGGTTGAACTTCCGTTCACCGCCCTCGGCAAGCGCGAGCAACTGCTCGACTGCCACTGCGCGCGCCCCATCACCGACCTCCTCAAGAGGCGCCCACCGTTGGCACTATGAGAGCCCTGCGTCCTGCGTGAGCTCCTTCAGCTCGACGTCGGACTGACGGCGGCATCCCGCACTCCTCGCTCCGCACCGCTCCCATTCGCGCTTCTCCTTGGAGGTTGCCTTGTCGAGTAAGATCACCGTCCGCCAGCTGATCCGCCAGCTCCAGACCGTCGACCCCGATCTGCCTGCGTACCTCGCCATCAATCCGGACTGGCCCCACGTCCACTACGTCGGTCGCGTCGTCGAGGTCCCTGGCGCGAACGGTGCTGTCTATCTCGCCGAGAATGGCCAGGAGGGTGTGCTGCCGCCTGCGGTGCGCAACCAGCTGGACTGGACCGACGTATGACCGGCCGCCGTGCATCTCTCGGCGGCGGCGATCAACCCCTCGGGCCCGTAAATGATCCTCAGAGATCTGATCCGTCGAGTCCGTGCGCGGCGCTTCCTGGCTTTCCCTCTGCACTGGGACGACATGCTGTTGAGAGCTGTGCTCTCCTCCGCCGCAGTTCACGGACCGGCAACACGCTATCCCAATCGCGGTCAGGTCGGGTCGACAGCGTTGCGCCAGACCTTCACGTCGAACGTTAGGTACCGACTGGGGTCGGATTCCGCCGACGCCCCCTTGTAGGTGAGCAGAGCGATGTGGCCGGATTCAGTGCGCACGCAGATCTGCGAGCCCCTGCTCAGCTGCTTCTGATCAATTCGATCCGTGTAGCGCGTGGTCGCCCGGCAGGTGTCCAGGGAACCCTTCTCGGCGTTGTTGAGCAGGACCAGCTTCGTGTCATACGAACCGAGGGTGCAACCCCACGAGACATCGCAACTGGCGTATAAGTCGTCGTAGTTGCTGTCCCTCGGCTGCAGAGGGTCGTCGGCGAACTCCAGGTGGTAGCCATCGGGAAGTTGGACGCTTGGGTAGGAGACCGGCTTGGGGCGGGGCAGCTTTGGGGTGGCGCGCGTGGTTGAACCACCGCCCTTGGCGGAGTTCTGGCCGGATGTGGTGCTGTCCTTGCTGTCGAACGTGTTCAGCAGGGCGGCGCACCCTCCGGCGGTCAGCAGGAGCGTGCCGAGCACGCCGGCCGCGACGAGTATGCCTCGGTTCTGACGACGGTTCCCTGGAGCCACACTGCCTGGAGCCATCCCATCGGGAGGCGTCATGCCCGGCGCATCCCCCGGCAGGTGGCCACCGTACGGATGCCCGACCTGCTGAGCGGGGTGCGCCGACCTGGGGTGGGTTGGAGGACCCTGCGGCGGCAGGGGCGACGCGTCCAGCCGCACGGCGGACATCGTGGGTGCATGGTGCGCGGGCGAGGGGGGCACCGGGACCGTCGCAGGGTGGCCCGCAGCTGGCTGTACGGGCACGGCCTGGTGCCGGGTGATGTCGGCGGCGACGATGCCAGGGAGCCAGTCCTCGGAACGGCGCAGCCTGCTGTCCCCCGAAGCCGCACGGCACATGTCGACGACCTCGGCGAGCGACGGCCGTTCGCCCGGTTCCTTGGCCAGGCAGCGCGTCAGCAAGGGGCGCAGTGCCTCAGGTACTGCGGTCAGGTCTGGCTCCTCGTGCACGATGCGGTAAAGCACGGCATGTGACGAGCCCTCCCCGTAGGCGGGGGCGCCTTTCGCGGCGTATGTGGCGACCTGCCCCAGTGCGAAGACGTCCGTAGCCGGACCGAGTTCGCGACCGGCAGCCTGCTCGGGCGCCATGAAGGCGGGAGTGCCGACGGCGACGCCGGTGCCGGTGAGGGACGTGGCGTCGGCGGCCCGGGCGATGCCGAAGTCGATCACGCGGGGTCCGTCCGAGGCCAGTAACACGTTGGAAGGCTTCAGATCCCGGTGCACGAGACCCGCAGCATGGACCGCCTGGAGCGCCTCGGCCACACCCGCTGTGAGCAGCAGCACGGTGGGCACTGGCAGGGCCCCGTGCCGGGCCACGGCTGAGGCGAGCGTAGGCCCCGGCACGAAGGCCGTGGCCAGCCAGGGCTGGGAGACCTCGGTGTCGCTGTCGATCACGGGCGCGGTGTACAGCCCGTGCACCCGCTGTGCAGCGGTCACCTCTTGGTGGAAGCGCCGCCGGAACTCGCTGTCATCGGCGAGCTCGATTCGGATCACCTTGATCGCAACGGGTCGACCGGCCGGCGTGTAGGACAGGTAGACCTTGCCCATGCCACCAACCCCGAGCCGTGCCACCAACTCGTAGGCTCCTACCCGTGCCGGATCGTCCGCCTCAAGCGCCTGAAAGATCTCCGACGGCTCGGCCCTGTCCACGATGGTCCGCCCCCATGTCTTTGCTCTCCCCTTCGCTCCGGGAGCATATCGGCCGGACCGCCGGAGCCTTCAGAAACAGGGCAATCCTCCAAAGCCTGCTACGTCACTAGACCGCAGCGGTGCTCGGCTCGCCAGAACACGTCGAGGGCGGCCTGGGGCATTGCCTATTCGGGCCTGGGGTCGGCGAGATAGGTGCCGGCCAGCGTGCCGTCGTATCCCGCAGCCTGGGCTGCAGCCTGCAGGCTCGGGAAGTCCCGACCGACACCGTCGTCGATCATCGCCTGATAGTCCGCGCGGGTCAGTTCGCGTTCGATCCACTGGTGTGAGCAGCGGCAGCGAATGCTGATTTCGTTTCGGTCGCAGATCACCATCCAGTCGCGGCGAGCGCCGCACTGCGAGCACATGACGGTGATGCCGGTGACGACGATTTCCTCAGGGTGCGTGGTGGCACGGAGACCGATGTTGTCGTTGAAGGGCTGCATCTCATGCTGGAGCCGCAGCAGTGGGTCGTCGCCAGAGGTTGTCTCCGGCAGAACGGTTCTCGGGGTCTGGAGGTCCTCGCTGAGCATCGGCGTTGTCTCCTTGTCTCTATCTGATCAGCCGTAACAGCCGTCGGCTGCTGGTGTCTAGTCCTTTGTTGTGCTGGTCAGCGCCTTGGGCCTCGTCGGCGGGGCTCGGTGGGGTCGGCTCGGAAGGCGGGCTCGGCGACCTGTGGCTGGGGCGTTCGGGGCCGCTTCTGGGACGTGCGCGACTTCGTGCCTGCACGGGGTGCGTCCACGGTGGCGGGCAGCTTGCCCAGCCGCCGCAGTCGCCAGACGAGTACGTCGGTGACGCTGTCGGCCGTCTCCAGCTCTCGCCATTGGATCGCCTGCTGGAGGAGGGCACCAGGGTCGTGCCCCGCTCGCTCGGCCTGGTCCAAGGTCGCGGCGAGCGCGTCCCAGCCGGGTTCGCGGAGTACGCGGTCGACCTGCTCGGGCAAGGTGGCTTCGAGTGTGCTGGCGTACTGCTCTCGTACAGGTGCGTAGAGGCGACGGCCCTGTTCGCGCATCGCGTTCATGGGGGCGGCGGCAGCGGACCGGTAGGCGCTCCGCAGATGGTGAGCGGCTTGCTGGGCAGCGGCGGCCTGCTGGGCGTGACCGCGGGCGGAGTGCCAGCGCACTGCCGCGATGGTGACGAGGACCATGGTGGACAGGAGCATCGCGGTCGCGCCGCCGTCCTCGCCTTTACCGAGGGCGTTTCCGGCGCGGATGATGCTGCGCGCCGCTGAGCGGATGGCGCGGTTGGCGGTGCGCTCTGCGCGGATGTGAGAGCGGGTCGCGCGTTCGAAGGCGCGAGCGGCGTCGGCCAGCTCCTTGCGGGTTGAGGCCGCGGAGGTCTGGGCGACCGCGTCGAACAGTTCGCCGACGCCGATGAGTTGCGCGGCGGCGTCGTGGTCATCGTCTCCGCCGAGGGCGGATGCTGCCCGCTCGGCGGCGTGTGTAGCGTCGCGTCGAGCCCGAGCGGGGCGGGGGGCCTGCTCGTCGGCGTGCTGGGCGAACAGCGCTTCGTCGTCAGCCGGTTCGGCGTCGAGGCGCTGCCGGATCTTGGGGAGGGATAGGTCTGGTGCGAGCTTCGAGCCGGAGAACCAGATCGGCTCTCCGGCGCGGTTGCGGTCTCCGGGGAGAGCGACCTTGTATCCGAGGGTGTCGCCGGAGGGGGCGATTCGCTTCTCGACCCGGAGGCCGGCCTCGGCGAGGCGGTGGAAGAACTCGTCCTCGGTCTCGGCTCCGGCCAGGGCCTGGCGGACGTTCTCGCGCAGGGTCTCGCGAGGTGTTTCGGTTCGACCGGCGCGCTCGGCTTTCGAGCGTTCGGCGCTTGTGGGGCGCTGGGCGGCGGTGCGGTCTCCGTCGTTGAGAATCTGCAGGCCGAACTCGGCTTCGATCTTTCGGCATTCGGCTTGGGCGCGGATGCCGTCCTGGTGGCGGCGCGGGCGGCGGCCGTCCTCGCGGACGAGGGTGGCGACGAGGTGGATGTGGTCGTCGGCGTGGCGTACGGCGACCCAGCGGCATGCCTTGTCGTCCCCATCCTCGGCTATGCCGGTGGCGTGCACGATGCGGCGGGCTACCTCGGCCCACTCGCCGTCGGTGAGGTGTCGGTCGCCGGGCGCCGTCCGCACGGGGCAGTGCCAGACGTGCTGGGACGGACGGCGGTTCTTCGGCAGGGCGAGCACGGGGAGGTCGAGTCGGTCGGTGAGCTGCTTGACCGTGGCGGCCGGGTCGCGCCCTGGATCGGGGGCGAGGCCCGGCGTCCAGGACGCGACGAGATGCGGGTCGGTGTGTTCGTCCCGGCGGCCGGGCCCGTAAAGGTAGTTGAGTAGTCCGTACGTACGGCTGCCGGTGGAGATGTCGGGCACCACCGTCAGCGCCTCGCGACCTCAATGGCTGCGGCCTCTATGCGAGCGGCGGCGCGCAGAACGCGGGCTATCGCCTCGTCCACGTATTCTGCTTGACCACCGGAGTTGAGGACACGGGCCACCTGATTGAGGTTGTTGCCGACGCGGGCGAGCTGCGCGCTGGCGGCCATCAGTTCTTCCAGCCGACCGCGCTGGTCCAACAGCCATGCTTTGGGACCGCCTTGGGCTTGGGCGACCGTGACCGCGGCGTCAGCGAGGAATCCGGCGGTCTTCAGACCGACGGCGTCGGCGGCGCGCTTCACAGTTTCAAGTTCGTCTTGGGTCAGACGGACGCTGCGGACTTGGTCCCGGTGCACGCTCTGGCGCAGGCGAGGGCGCGTACGCGTCGCGGCGGGCGCGTTCGGTTCCCCTCCTGGCTGCGATCCGCCCTCGGTCGCTGCCTCAGCGCCCGGCACCCCCTGGTGCCGGGCTTCCCCCTCCCCTTCCTGGGTGGGGGCATGCGCTTCCGAAACTCCTCCGCAGCCCGTGGCTGCGGAGGAGTTTCGGAAGCTACAGCTTGCTCGGCCTTGTGCCAGGCAGTGGTCTTGCTGCACGTCAGGGGTGGCGTCGCCGGATCGGGAAGGCGTCATCGGGGCGTCTCCGCCGAATGGCCGGATGCTTCGCGGAGGATCTCGGCGACGTAGTCGAGCGCCAGGACGGGGTGGTGAAGGGTCCGGGGCCTGCTGGCGGGTGTGCGTTGGACGGTCCATGTTCGGTCCGGACCCGGTTCGGCGCGGTGGAGGTGCCCGTGTTGCCGAAGCACGGTGATCCAGGCGTCGGCTTCGGCATGCGTGGCCGGGGTGGTGCGCATTGCGGCGTCTCCGGTGGGGATGGGGGTGCGGGTTGTGGTCTGGTCGGGCGGGATCCCGGCCCGATCAATGAGCTGGGGCACGCGCTGTGCGAGGGTGTCCGGTCAGCGGGTCTGAGTGACCGGTTCCTCCTCCGCCTCCTTCCGGAGGCGCTGCATCAGGACGGTCAACCGGTCGTTGCCCAGACCGTGGCCCGCCCTGCGGATGGCGTCTCCGACGATCATCCGGCTGAGGTCGTCCGCCTCAGTTACCGCTCGGCGGGCGATCAGCAGAAGTTGTTCGTCGGTCGCCGGAGCGGGCTTCCGCTGACCGCTGCTCCGGCGCTTCGGGCGGCCGGTGTCCCGGACAGTGCCCGGCTCGGTGACGGTCGGCTTGGTCAAGTGCAGGCGGCCCACCGGGATTGGTCTGGTGACCGGCTCTTCGCCGAGGTCAGCGGTACGGCCAGTGTGCTCCGACTCGGACTCCCCCGGGGCTTCCTGCTGTCCGGACAGGCCCTCTCGGTCAGCCGGTTCCTCGGTGTCCGAGCGCGCGGTGCCGGCCGGGAGACCGGTCGCCGGGACGGAGGGTGGGGACACGGCGACCGGGTCTCCGGTGGAGACCAGGTCCGACCGGTTCTCGTCCTGCTGGACAGGGGTGTCCCGACGGTCAGCGGTGATCCGGTCAGCTCGGACACCGTAGTTGTCCGGATGTCCGGGGAGGGCGGGTCCGGTGACCCGGCGGGCGATGAGGATGTAAAGGTGGACGGCTCCCGCCAGGGCGAGCGGGGCCAGGGTGGACAGAATGCCGACGGTGACGTCGCTGAGCCGCAGACCAGCGCCTTGTGGGCGCTGCTGGTTGAGGCGCACGGCGTGCAGGGCGTTGGCCCAGATGCTGGCGGCCGTCGCGGTACCGAACAGCATCCAGACGTAGCAACGGGCAGTCAGCGGAGCGGTGCGCAGGACCAGGAGGGCGCGTACGCCGTAGGCAATGAACCCGTCGATGACCAGAGGAAAGACGAAGGTCAGGAACCCGCGGATGTGAATGGCGGTGGCCATCTGCTGCAGGGCGTCGTACGAGAGGGCGCATCCGGCGCCGCCGAGGGCGACGATGGCGGCCCGGTCCCAGCCGGTGATCCGCGCCGGTATCGGCGCGATGTGGTTCACGCGGCCGTTCCGAGGTCATCGTGGGCAGAAGTCTTTGCCGTGGGTTCCTTGAGCGCCTTGGTCTGGCTCTTGGGCTTCCTCTTGCCCTTGCTCGCCTTCTTCTGCTGGTCGACCGCGCGGTTGCGAATCTCCCTGCGGGTGCGGCGGTAGAGCTTCTCGGCGTGCTCTTCGGTGACCTTGAGCAGCCAGGCGAGCCGTTCAGCCGGGGTGCCGGCCTGGTAGGCGGCTCGGACGACGGCCTGGCGCTCGGCGTCGGTGAGGTGAATGTCGCGACCGGCCAAGACGGCGTTGACGCGGGCGTAGTTGAGGCGGTGCTGGAACTTGCGGTGCAGGGGGTCTCGCTCCTCTTCGGTCATGCCGCCCCGGATGCCGTCGCGGTCGCCGTTTTCGAGAGCGGCGTCGAGGCAGATGTTGCGGACGGGGCACTGTGCGCACAGGGCCTTGGCCGCACGGATTCGGTCCATCTCGTCGGGCTCGGGGAAGAAGAGTTCCGGGTCGACCTGGTGGTGGTCCGTCGAGCGGCAGGCGGCGCGGTCGTGCCAGGTGTGGTCGCCGAGGGTGCGCGGCATTTGTGTCTCGGGGTTGTGCATGGGGGTGTCTCCGTTCGCCCCGGGCGCGTTTGGGCAGGCGCGGCCCAGGGGTTGGTGCGTGAAGGAGGGGGACCGGGGACGGCGGTCGCGGGAGGTTCAGGCGGCGGCAGCGATGCGGCGGCGCTCGGCTGCGATGGCTCGTCTGCGGTCGGGGCCGTCGAGGATGACCTTGTCGGTCATCTCGGTCAGGCGGGAGGCGACGCGGTCGCCGATGTGCTGGCGCAGGTCGGCCATGCCGAGGTTGGTGGTGACGAGGGTCGGGAGCATCTCGTTGTAGCGGCGGTTGATCAGCCGCATCGTGATCTCCTCGGTCCACTCGCTGTTCTTCGCCGCTCCGAGGTCGTCGATGATCAGCAGTGGGCAGCGGGCCAGGTCCATCAGTTCGCGCTCGCCATCGTGACCGGGACGGGGCCGCAGTTCGGCGTAGAGGTCGGCGGCAGTGGTCGCCTTCCAGCGCAGCCTGACTCCGGCGGTGATCAGGGATCGGACCGCGCCATACGCCTGGTGGGTCTTGCCGGTTCCGGTGGTGCCGACGATCAGCAGCGAGCGGCCCTGGGCGATACCGGAGGCGCCGCCGGGGCCGGGGCGTCCGGCCTGGGCTACCTCGTGGACCCAGCCTGCCACCGCCGGGTGGTCCGCAACGGCGTTGCTATAGCGGGCCGGGATGCGGGACTCGGCCGCTTGGAGGGCCGGGAGGGGCTCCTCCTGCGCGGTCGGCGAGGAGCTGGGGTCGATGCCTCGGGAGGTCAGGATGTTCGCCAGGCGGCGGGCGATGCTGCCGACGGGCTGGGCGTCGTGGTCGCGCATCACAGCTCCTCGGCGTAGGCGGCGGCAGGGTCGGCGGGGTTGGCCCAGGCTCGGTGACCGGGCACGTTAGGACGCGATCCCGGCCGTGCCAAACGATCGGGAGTGGCGTTCATGGCCTCGTGGACGAGGCTCGGCAGGGTGCTCGGGTGCAGTCCCTTGGCGCGATGGCGGGCCAGCCCGGCGCGGATGTGGGCGGGGTTGATGCCGTCCGCGAGGAGCTTGGCCGTCTCACGACCGAGGTGGCCGAGTACGCCGCTGGGCGGGCGGTGTGCGCAGGCGGCGGCGTACTCGTCCATGAGCTGCTTGGTCGAGACGGTCTCCGGTGCGGGGGCGCTCGCGGCCCCCGAAGGAGAAGTAGTTCCTAGATCCAAGTTCCTAGGTCCTAGATCCGGACCGTGAGGGCTCATGGAGGGCTCACTGAGTCCTCCATGAGGGCTCCGTGAGGGCTCACTGAATGCGCTCTGAACTGCGGTTTTGTGATTCATGCAGGGCTCATGCGGAGTGCGTGAGCCTTCACTGAGTCCTCCGCGAGCCTTCACTGAGGACTCCGGGACGGCTCCGTGAGTCTCTGGTGTATCCGGAGCGGCCTGCTCGCCGTCGTGCTGCGGGCAGGCGGGGTGGCGGATGCCGCTCGGGCGGTTGATCTTCTGGTGCTGGCGCCATGTGACGATGTGCAGGTACCGCTTGCCGTCGTCGCCTTCGTAGCGGCAGATCAGCTGAGCGGCGGCGAGCTGGGTCAGATCGTCTTCGACATCGACAGGGCCGTGCTCAGGGCGCAGGGACCACAGCAGTCCGGAGAGGACGGCGGGCTGGTCGCGGAAGCGACCGTGATCGTCGGCCTGGGTGAGCAGTCCGAAGAAGGTCCGCTCGGCCGTGAGGGAGACGGCGGCGAGGGACTCGGAGGCGAAAGCCTCGGGCTTGATCGTTCGAATCCTGGCCACGGTCAGCGGCCCCCGCCCGTGGTGGCGTATGCCTCGATTGCAGGCCGCAGGGCCGCGGTGGTCAGGTCGAGGTCGTATGCTTCGTCCCCGGTCACTTCGGGGTGGGCGCGGATCACCCAGCGTGCGGCGGTTATGCCCTGGGCCAGGTTGACGGCCATGAGCTGTCCGTGCTCGTCGTACGCCCGGGAGTAGGGGCTTGGCCAGGTCTGGCCGGGCTCGCGCTGCGAGACGCGGATGGTGCGGGCTCCGGGCACCATGCCCGCTAGGAGGGTGGCCAGACGGTGCTGGCGGGTGCCGCCGGTGGGTTCAACGGCCTTGGCGGGCTGGGCGGCAAGCGCCCTTCCGCTCCGGGACTCGGGCATGCGACAATTCCTCACTCGTAGGTGGGGTGAGACGGCCGTTCTCGTCGAAAAGGTCAGCCGACTCGCCCCGGTTATGAATCCGCACCCTTCGGGGTGGCGGGCTTGGCGCCCGGAAGCTGCTAACTTCTGGGCGCCTGTCTCATTTCCCCCTGAGAATTGGGGACTTGACACTATGTCTCCTGACTCCGTCCCCTTATGTGGGCTACGATTCGGCGGTTTCGCCGAGGGACCAGCAACATATGCGTAGCGCTGCCAACTCTCCAGCGGACAGGGGGTGCTGGACTCTCCTCACGCCAGCTCGACATACATCACTGGGTCCAGGCGCACCCGTTCTGAGCGACGGGATCAGGCGTTCTGCCTGATCGACAGCCACCAAGCCGTCGGAGCATGCGTAGATCAGCGGATGCCGGCCAGCAGCGTTCTCCGTAAAGTGCCTGAGACCCGGCTCCGAGGCGTACGCAGGAGCGGCCCGTAGCCATCGGCACGGGCAAGCAGACTCACCACGGCCGCGAGCCCCTGCGACTCGGCACTCCCAGTGCCGTTGAGGACGCGTCAACGAGACTTCGAGCTTCCTCCGCCACCACGCTTTCCGCCCCTACGGCTATGGGGCAGGCGGGCAGAGCAGTGGACGGGCTGCTGTCCGCGGCAGGAGACATGCGACACTCCTCATGTGGCAGCCACTTCCGCCAGTGCCGTGCCAGGACACAGAGTGGCCGTCTAGGTGATCTCCACACCCTCTGCCAGGGCGGAACCACGCGCTGTCTGATGTCCGGAAGGTACGAAACCTCGGACACCAATTGCCTTTTGGGAGCACTCCGCACATCGGACAGTGCGGGCCCCTCTCGACCTCCCTCGGTCCTGAAGGCGCCAGGGAGAGATCGGAGGCGAAGATCGAGCGAGCGGGCGAAGCTCGCCGTTTTTCGCTAAGCTGAAGCTATTCCGATTCGAAGAGAAAGTCAACAGACCGAGGTTCCTTCGGTTTGGAGAAAAACGAGGGTCCGATGCCTGCTCGTCGCTTCGACAGAAGCCGTGTGCGCGCGGTACGGCGAGCCGCCGAGATCGCCCAGACCGACCTCGCTGCGGCCGTCGGCGTGGCCAACTCGACGGTCGGCGGCTGGGAGACCGGGTTGGCATCCCCCGACCCGGAGAAACTGCCTGCCCTGGCCCGGGTACTCAAGCGGGAGCTGAACGACCTGTTCCCGCGCACCGGGCTCCCCGATCTCACCGACCTGCGGTGCGACGCCGGGTACTACCAGTACGAGACGGCCAAGATCATCGGAACCAAGAGCGCCGGCCCCGTCGCGGGCGCTGAACGGGGGGAGCGGCGGCTCAAGGACCGGTACATCCCACTCCTGGCAGCAGCCTACGGCGTGAGCGAGGCCGAGTTGAGGCGAGCGCAGGAACGGTCGATCGACAAGGCGCAGAGGGAGCCGGGCGATGAACCAGAGCACGAAGAGGCTGGGATCGCCCCGGCCGCTGGAGGACCGCCCAGCACTCTGTCCGAAAAGATCACGCTGATCCTGGACCGCTCGTACCCGGGACAGCAGCAGCCTCCATCGGATGCGGAGATCGCCGACGCTGTAAACGCTTATGCGGGGTCTGAGGTCATCTCGGAGGAGGGTGTCCGCGCTCTGCGGACTGGTGCCCAGGACGCTGCCGCTCCAGTCGTCCTTGATGGTCTGGCCGCGTTCTTCGCGGTGTCCCCTATGTACTTCCAGCCGGACGACGCCGTGGCCCGCCAGGTCTACGAGGGCCTTCGGCTCCTGTCAGCTTCGAGGAAGGGTTCCGTGGGCCGGGTCAGGGGCCGCGGAGCGGGACCACAAGGTCTGTCGGCGAACGTGATGTCGCTCGTCAATGACTTGGTCACGGAACTGGAACAGAGGGACCCGGAAGCAAGCGGATAGTGGCTGTCCGGGGCCCCAAGGAGCCCCGGACAGGTACGGATTCAGCACTACTGCCCTGTCGCCTCGCGCGGCTCATGACGATGCCCCGCAGCGAACACGGCCCTGACCGCCTTCAGCGCCCCGAGGTCTGCGAGCGGGTCGCCATCGACCAGGAGAAGGTCCGCCTTCAACCCGGGAGCGATCCGGCCCGTCGTTCCACCCAGCCCTAGTGCTCTGGCCGCGTCGGCTGTCGCCATGTCGATGATCTTGCTGTTCGGCAGGCCCAGGTGGGCGTAGAACGACAGCGCTGGTACCAGCCCGTCGAAACCGGCGCGCTGGACTCCCGCGTCGGTTCCGGCAACGAGCTTGGCACCGGCCTCCGCCATCTGCCGCACCAGGTCGAACATGGCCTCTGCACGCTCCGCGCCGAAGAAACGATGGAGCATCTGCCAGTGGGGACTTACTGCCGGGCAGACGGCGATGCCCTTATCGATGATTCGCTTCAGGACGTCCTGCCGGAGGTCGAAGCCATCGCTCGTCATCCACGTACAGTGCTCGATCGTGTCCACCCCCGCTTCCACGGACGCGGCGATGCCGTCCGCTCCATGCGCGTGGGCGGCCACCGGCACGCCAGCCTTGTGAGCCTCGTCCACGAGGGCCTCAAGTTCGTCTGGAGAGAACTGGCTCTGCCAGCTCTTCGGCCCTTCCTTGGTCAGTCCACCCCCGGTAACCATCGCCTTGATCACAGTGGCCCCTGCCGCGATGTTGCGCCGCACCAGGTCGCGGACCTCGGCTTCCCCGGAGACCTCGCCCCCCAAGAAGTAGCAGTGTCCACCGGGCGGGGTCGCGGGCGTGCCCGCCGATACGATCCGAGGGCCCGGCGTACGGCCGTCGGCGATCTCCGTGGCCAGGCGAAGTGCGAGGCCGTTGCGATCTCCCAGGTCGCGCGCCGTCGTCACGCCGCTGAGGAGGAGCTGCTCCGCACGGCGTCGCATGTCCTGGAGCAACGTCTCATCGGTCGACTCGCGGAGGGCGGCCACAGGGTCCGCGCCGCCGTCGAATGCGAGATGGACATGGGCGTCGATGAGACCCGGCAGGACCGTTCCCGGGAACGCCAAGTGCGTCAGCTCTGAGCCGGCTTGCTCCGCGATCTGCGGTCGCGGCCCTACCGCGATGATCGAGTCGCCCTCGATGAGGACCGCGCCATCGCCCAGGTATGTCCCGGAGCCGACAAGGACTCGACCAGCAGTGATCAGCATCTCGTCTCCTTGGTCATCGATGGTTTCCGGATGGGTGAAGCGCGTCCGACACCGCGATCAGCTGTCGGACATCTGATTCCCGATCGTCACCCAGGGACATCGCCAGTGGCACCGCCTGACGTGGCGCAGGATCGCCCTGACCGATCCTGGTCACGGCCTGGCGGAGTCGGTCGGCCAGCTCGGCGGCGTCAAGGTCGAGCACTGAGCTGTCGTCTTCCTCGTCAACCAGGTAGGGACTGATATCGACCAGCCCGTCACGACACTCCACTATCCGTCGGTGATACCGCCGGTGCACACCGCGAGCGCGCCACTGGTCCCGAAGTGCCGGAGATGCGGGCCTCAGCACGTTCTCGGGGTATGCCTCAGACAGCAGCTGCCAAAGCGGGGTGAGTCGACGGTAATCACGGCGATGCCGGAGCCAGAGCCGCACAGACGCGATCCTCGCGCTGGCCCCCGGGTACGTGACACCCGCAACGAAGAGCAGAATGGACACCACCAGCAGGAACGCCACACCGGCCATGAGTGGCCGCGGTACGGTCCCGCCACCCCACCGGATGGCGACGATGACCGCGCGAACCGCGCAGGCCACCGCCATCGCTCCGAGGCCGATAGCGGCCATCCAGAGGCCCGTGGAATGCGGACGGCTCGACATGCGGGCGTAACGGCGAGTCCACTGACCGGCGACGCTCAGGGCGTACATGAGGTATACGCCGGCGCCAGCGTAGAAGAAGGCGATCTGCGAAATCGTCATGTCTGCCGTGCTGAATGAACCAGCGAATACCTGATGAGGAACCGACACTGCGGCCACGGTGATCGACAGCGCCACCAGTGCCACGACGACGGCTTCCCGCCGGGCCCGCCGCCGCCCGGCCTGCTCGTCTGCGGAGTACAGGTAGAAGCACATCAAGAAGTACACCGTCAGCAGGAGCAGTACGTTCTGAACCAGCTTCGCAGTGCCATGTCCGGCCACGGTGTCGACGCCAGAGGCGCCGCCGGGCATGGCCAAGGGGTACGACAGCGCGGCAGTAAGCAGGCACAGCGTGACGGAACGGAGAGGTGCGTCGTGGGGGTCTCGCGCCAGCTGGTACAGCTTCCATGCGACGGCAGCTGCGATGCCCAGGAGGAGCAGCTCGGTCATGGGTTACAGCCACCCTCGCCGGTCACCGATGGCTGACTGAACTCGGCGGAGCGATGGATCCTCTGATAGCGGGGTGACGCGGTCGAGCACCGAAGACCACTCCAGGATGATCGTGGCCACGAGTTCGACAGCGCACTCCTCCCCGTCGTTGTACGAGCAGCGCCGGGCCACTCGGCGGATCATCTCGGGATCGAGCACCGGGATCAGGGTGGCCCAGCCTTCGACGAAGTCGTCCGGAGTCTCCTGGTCCTCATCGATCTCTTCGTCCTCGGCCACGAGAATGTGACCCACTTCGTGAAGGATGATGTGCTCTTGATGTAGGCGCGTGGTTTCCTGCTGGTAGAGGATCACATCCATCCCAGGGGTATCGACCCACAACCCAGACGGCCCTGGCTTCTCAAGGGGGAAGGGCCGAAGGACAATCGGGCGCCCGCGCCTCTCACCCAGAGCGCGGCACAGCGCTTCCACATCCAGCGGGGGATGGATGCCGAGGTCTTGGAGTTCTCGCCGTATCCGACGGTGTAGATCTTTCTCTACCGTCCGATTCGCAGCGGTGCGCCATCGGCCCAGGCGCCCACGATTCACTTCGCCCTGCACGGGCACCTTGGGTTCAGCCGCGTCGCGACCACTCTTTCCCGGCCACATGAGTAATCCCCTTCGTACCGGCCGATGACGGCTCCCCCTCGGAGCCGGGCGTCAGCCACGCCCGTCGATAGCGTTCAGTCCCCGCGCTGCACAGCGAGCACGAAAGTGATCACGGACGTCGAGGGCGGCACCTCGGCATGTACCGCAGAGCCGCCTGGAGGGTGGGCCGTGAGTACACGGCCCAAACCTCCCCAAGGCCGAAAGATCGCTCGCGCGAACGCACAACTGAGCCACGCCAAGGAGCCTCGACGGGGCTTTCGGGAACCTCGTCGGACATTACGTGAAGCCCCGAACGAGGCAAGGCCGAAAAGCGACGCTCTGACTGCCCCCAGAGGCGACGACACCGGTGCGCTAAATCATGGCAAATCGACTCCTTCAAGTTTGGATCATGCATTTGAACTGGCATTTCCAATAACGGACGTGGCCCACATCAAACACCTCCACCGCCAGATGGGGCCGTTATCGAGCTGAGATCTTCTCGTCGCGAACGATTGCGACAGGCAAGCGTCAATCAGGCAAATCAATCCGGTTATGGAGGCGAGCGGAAGAGTGTGGCTGTGGTCACTTCGCGACAGTCCAGGCATCGTGCGCTATTACGCTTTCAGCCATGTCCACCGAGATACGCAACCAAGCCAATGGGTACTTGGAGTTCTGGAACGAGTACCACCTGTGCACGTTGACGACGGTGCGCCCCGATGGCCGCCCGCATGTCGTGCCCGTCGGCGTCACCGTTGACGCCGACGCTGGTATCGCGCGGGTTATCACTCGGAAATCCAGTAAGAAAGTCGCCAACATCCAGGCGGCACAACCCGGTCAAGCCCGCGTAGCCGTCTGCCAAGTCGACGGAGGGCGCTGGGCCACGCTGGAGGGCACGGCGGAAGTCCGCACGCACCCGGCTGTAGTCAACGACGCCGTCGCTCGCTACGGCGACCGATATGGGCGGACACCGGCTCCGGAGCCCGAGCGGGTGGTCATCGAGATCACGATCGAACGAGCCATGGGGCACGTGGATGCACCCAAGTCCAAAGCCGTAAACGTCGCCGCCTAGCGACTTTCAAAGGAACAGTCGCCCGGTCCGACAACCTGGCGGCTGCCCCAATAGCCGCGTTCTTGGATCTCGTGGAACACGTGGGTGCCGCTGACCTGCCCTGCGTCTCGGTGAAGCGCGCGTTGAGGTATGCCTTGAACGGTTCCAGGACGCCGTTGGGGCGGCGGTCGCGAGCGGATACGAGCAGCTGGTCGAGGTCGGTGTCGCGGGAGCGGCGTACGGTCTTGCGGTCGAGGTTCAGCCGTCGGGCGATCGCACTGATCGTCCAGCCCTTTTCCACCAGGCGGTGGACGTCCTCGTAGCCGTGACGGGTCCGCTCGATGATCTGGGTGCGGGGCAGTTCCGGCACCGGCAGCTTCATCGGGGGCGGCTCCGGCACCGACGGCGTGGTCTCCTGCTCGGCGTGTTTGCGCAGGCAGTTGCGGTGCTGGTGGCAGGTCTTCTCCACTGCCGCAGACAGGTTCTGCAATTCGGCCCACTCCACCCACGCCCGGACCTGCTCCGCCTCGGGGTTGTCGGGTATCTCGGGTGTCATCGAGCGCCTGACCCCCGCGAACGCGGAGCCGACGCCGAGACCGCCGAAGGCAGCATCGAGGAAATCCCCGATCAGACGTCGGCGTTCGTCCTCGGAGAACTGGGCCAGCTTGTCCATGAGATCCGTCTCCTCAGCAGAGAGCCCGCTCGGCCACCGCCGTCAGCACCGCATGCCGCAGGCGCAGGACGCGGATCTGCACAGCCAGGCTTCGGCGTGTGCTGCGGCGACCTCGGGAAGCGAGAGCTCCCGGTCCACGACCCTGCGGATCGTAGGCAGGCCCAAACCCAAATCCCGCAGGGTCGGCACAAGGTCCAGGCGCGCGACGGCGTCGATGTTGTAGAGGCGGTAGCCAGCCGAGCTGCGGTCCCTCGGCGCCACGATTCCGCGATCGGAGTAGAACCGAATGGTCTTGACCGTCAGGCCGGTCCGCCGGCCAGATCGCCGATCGAGTAGAGCGTGTCGCCGTCCATGCCCCCACCTTGGCGTCTCTCCTACGGGAGACTCAAGCCCATCCACCTGCCGACGGCCGATCACTCCACAAGCCTTGACAATGCCTCAGCTGAAGCGGGCCATCGACAACCATGCAGCGGCGCAAGCGGACCTGTATGCCTGGCCTGGCGCCAGGCAGCAGGAGCACCGGCCGAGCGAGACCAGGGAGCAACGGGCACGGCTCCAGTCTTACAAGGAGATCCTAGTGTCGACCTCAGCGGCAGGCCACTGGTGTAGGGCTCACGTATGCGGTGCGGAGATGGTGGGTGACATCCCCCATCCGTCGCCAGCCGCACGAAGGGCAGAGCGCATGAACGCTCGGTCGGGCATGAGACCTAGGCGGATCCTCGTCGTCTACGACTACGGCAGTGCTACTCCGAAGCGGATGAGCGGCGCGGCGCGCGACAGCGGGTGGGAACTGGTCTTCGTGCTGGCTGATAGCGACCACGCCCGGTCCATGAAGCGCACTCTCGGTTTACTCGGCGTCGTGGTGGACTCGGTCGGCCGGGCGTTCGACGACGTGGTCGCTGAGGTGCGCGAGCTCGGACCCACCGGCATCGTCACGTTCAGCGAGTATCAACTGGCATTCACCGCACGCATCGCCGACGCCCTCGGCCTAGAATACCAGTCTCCGGAGGACGTGCATGCGCTAACGGACAAGGCTGCGCAGCGGGAACGCTTGCGTGCTGCCGGAGTCGAGGACGTCAGGCACGCGGTCGTTCGGGACGACGCGGATGTCGATGCAGCGCTGAGTGTCGTCGGCCTTCCCGCCATCGTCAAACCCCTGGTCGGCGCCTCCAGCCGCAATACGTCCGTGGTACCCACTCGGGAGGAGGCTCACCGCCTCGTCGCCGGACTCCTCTCCGAGGCACCGCCAGTTGGCGGCGTAGGTGAATCCGCGGTGATTCTCGAGGAGTACTTCATCGGGCGGCCAACTGCACAGCCCTGGGCGGACTACATGGCAGTGGAGGTAGTGGCCTTCGACGGCTCCGTCGTACCCATGTTCGCGATGAGCAAGTTCGCTTTTGCTCCGCCATTTCGTGAGCGCGGCGGCTATGGCCCGCGGTCCGTCGAACACCCTGATGTCATCAAGGCGGTGTGCGACAAGGGGTGCCGGGCCGTCGCGGCGCTCGGGATGCGCCGTGGTATCGCCGAGGCCGAGATCAAGATTACCGAGCAGGGTCCGCGCGTGATTGAGGTCAACGGCCGACTCGGCGGATGGGTCGATGACCTGGCTAACCGCACCGGTCTCGCCGATCCCGTGCGGATCGCCCTTGGGTGCGCGATGGGAGAAGAACCGGCGCTGTCCACGCCGGACTCCGACGCGATCGCCTTCCAATACCTCCTGCACGCTCCCTTGGCAGCAACACGGGTGACCTCGATCCACGGCGTGCGGCGGCTGCGCCAGATCCCCCGGGCCGACCGCGTGTTCATCCGCGTACGCGAAGGATGGCCGGTCGATTGGCGAAAGGGATCGGCTAGCAGCGTGGGTGCGGTCTGGGGACGAGCGGACAGCCTGTCCGAGCTGGCCACGACGATCGGCGAGATCGAAAACACCGACTGGATATCGTACGAGACCAGGTGACATGACCGATCGTATCGATGTTGTCCCAGCGTGGTACAACCTGCAGGCTGACCTCGACTTCGACCTGCCCGGCGATGTCGCGCCCACCCCTTCCGGGTCGCGCCGCCTCAGAGTGTCGATCCCGCCGTCGCTGATCCGGCAGGAGCGCGGCAGTGCCCGCTGGTTCCCCATCCCTGACGAGGTCGCGGAGGTCTACGCGCGGTGGCGGCCCACACCGCTGCGGCGGGCGTACGCCTTCGAACAGGCGATTCAGACCCAATCACAGATCTTCTACAAGTACGAGGGTGGCAACCTCAGCGGAAGCCACAAGTTCAACACCGCCATCGCTCAGGCGTACTACTACGCGAAGGCGGGGGCGCGGGAACTGGTCGTAGGGACGGGGGCTGGCCAATGGGGCACAGCGGTCGCCGCCGCCTGTGCCCAAATGGGCCTGGGATGCACAGTGTTCATGGTGCGGTCTTCCAGCCGGTCGAAGCCGTACCGGGAAACCTTGATGCGGCTGCTCGGCGCGCAGGTCATCGACAGTCCCAGCGACCGCACATCCGTGGGCCGCACGGCGATGGGGAAGGACAGGGAGCACCCGGGCACTCTGTCCATCGCCTTGGGCGAGGCACAGGAGTTCGCGCAGGACTCAGGCGGCAACTTCTGCACCGGCAGCGGCGAGGGCTACTCCCTGCTCCACCAAACCGTGGTCGGTCTGGAATGCCGGTCACAGCTCGACGAGATGGGCGTCATACCAGACGTGATAACGACGTGCTTGGGCGGCGGCAGCAACTTCGGGGGCCTGACATTTCCCTTCATCGGGGCAGTACGCCGAAGCGAGCTCAGCGCGACGACCAACTTCGTCGCGGCCGAACCCGCCGCCTGTCCAACGCTGACGCGCGGCCGGTACGCCTACGACTTCACCGACGCGTCGCGCAGCACGGCGCTGCAGAAGATGTACACGCTGGGCCACACCTACACCCCGCCAGGCATCCACGCCGGCGGGCTCCGCTACCACGGAAGCTCAAAACTGGTGAGCGCGTTGCTCGACCGTGGGGTGATCGAGGCCCGCGCCTACAGCCAACCGGACGTCTTCCAGAGTGCGGTCGTGTTCCTACGCTCCGAGGGGATACTTCCCGCGCCGGAGAGCGCCCACGCGATACACAGTGCGAGGCAGGA
Organism: Streptomyces sp. 7N604; assembly: GCF_052245475.1. Classification (NCBI taxonomy): domain Bacteria; kingdom Bacillati; phylum Actinomycetota; class Actinomycetes; order Kitasatosporales; family Streptomycetaceae; genus Streptomyces; species Streptomyces sp. 7N604. The sequence continues at coordinate 114,291 of NZ_JBQQBX010000005.1, forward strand.
AGCGCTCAACCTCGACACGACCGGCGGTGGAGCCGTGCTGACCTGTGTGAGCGGGCACGGTTTGCTCGACCTCACGGCGTACGAAGGGTGTCTGAGCGGGACTCTCGCGGACGTCCGCGTGGACGAGGAGATCGCGCGATCGCTGTCGCAGCTGCCGGACGCAACCGCCCTCCAGAGCTGACCCCGGGGTGGCCCGGTACATGGAGGTCCGCCGACCGGTGAGGCCAGGAAACAAGCGTCGATTGAATGAACCACCACGGGATTCCGGCTGGCGAGCCATAGCGGGCGCGGGCCCTCCACGGCCAGCCGCGCGTTGTTCTTGCGTTGCAGCGGACAAAGAGGATCGACCGGTGAGCGGCCGGACCGGTTGGCGGCGAACAGTGCAGGAGCCCACTGTGGAACATGACCAGGGTGCCGGTGGTGCCCTTGACTGACGTAGTCGTGTGCTTGCCCATGATCCCGGAGGAAATCGGGATCAGATCTGGTACCTGTCGCCAGCCCTGGTGGTCTTCTGCCATCCGGAGGTCTCCGTCTGCCGGTCCAGCCGATGCGAGCCATCGACGGCGAACATTGGCCCGTTCAGCTCCCGTCACCTCGTCGAGGAACACCGCGGCACTCAGCGCGTTGGATGTGGGCATGCCGTCGTCCCGTATCTGATCGACGCAGTCCTGGAGGGCGCTGGTTGATGAGGCCCCGGCCGCTCGCGCGGTCCGTGGCAAACAGTCAGGATGGGAGGATGAGATGACCGACGATCTGGCGATCTTGGGAGGTACGCCGGTCCGCAGCGCTCTGTGGCCGACCTGGCCTCGCTCCGACGAGCGGACCTTGGACGTTGTCGCCGATGTGCTGCGATCGACTCGGTGGGCGCTCAGCGGTCCTAGCGACGGGCGCGTCGCATACGAGCAGCGGTTCGCCGAGGCGTTCGCAATGTTCAACGAGATGGCGTACTGCACGCCGGTGTCGTCCGGGACAGCCGCCTTGACGATCGCGTTGCAGGCGCTGGGCGTTGGCTGGGGCGACGAGGTTGTAGTTCCCGGCCTTACTTGGGTCGCCTGCGCGTCGGCCGTAGTCAATCTCGGTGCTCACCCAGTCCTGGTGGATATCGATCCGGCCACGCTGACGGTCGATCCGCAGCTCGCCCGGCAGGCGGTCACGGACCGTACCCGGGCGATCATGGTGGTCCACTTCGCCAACAGCGTTGCCGACCTGGACGCATTCGTTCGGCTCAGCGAGGAAATGGGAATCCCGTTGGTCGAAGACTGCGCTCAGGCCCATGGGGCCATCTGGCGGGGACGCCGCGTCGGCAGTTACGGCCGAGTCGGATGCTTCAGCATGCAACAGTCCAAACTGCTCACCGCCGGTGAGGGGGGTGCCGCCATCACCGACGACGAAACCCTGTACGACCGGCTTGAGCAGCTGCGCAGTGACGGACGACGTTTGTACCCAGCCGAGCAGGCCGGACAGCTCGAGCTGGTAGAGGCAGGGGAGGCATTCGGCCGCAACCTCTGCCTGTCCGAACTCCAGGCCGCAGTCCTCTGGGACCGTCTGAAGCATTTGGACGCGGAGAACGAACATCGGCGCCGGCGCGCCGCGGAGTTGACCGCCCTTCTCGACAAGATCCCCGGGGTTGATCTCCTCGTTCCGGATTCCCGCATCACGGCGCCGACTTACTACAACACCCTCGTCCGGCTTGACCCCTTGGAGTACGCCGGCAACAGCGTGGACCTGCTGGCGAGGGCACTCAGCGCCGAACTCGCAGACGCCGGTGTACATCCGGTCTATGTGCCCCTGAACCGCCATCGGCTGCTGTGTCCGGAGAAGATGAACCGCGGTGACCGGACCGACGCCGAGGTCGAACAGCTGCGGATGGGCAGGTTCGAGCTGCCGGCGGCCGAAGAAGCGCGGCGCACCTACGTGACGCTCCCGCATCGGGTACTACTGGACACTCAGACCGGGATGGAGCAGATTGCCCTGGCGTTCACGAAGGTCCGCGCGCAGGCGCACAAGCTGGTCAGCCTCGACCAAGGCACCACGGCACGGGCGTTCTGACCGCCACCGGTCCTCGGCCCGGGCCGCCCCGACGCACCGCTATGTATGAAGCGAGTACCACTCATCGAGAGGCTCGGAGTGCCGCCACTTTGACGGGGCCGTGTCGCGACGGATCCGACCGGTGGCTGGCACCACGTACAACCATGTCCGCTCGTGGGAGTGTGGCTCCATGAACGAAGCCGAGGCACGAAACGAGCCAGGTCCGGAGGTGCTGTCCGAGCTCGGCGGCCTGTCCGTGGTCGAGCTGGAAGTGGGCAGCAGGTGCAACCGCGCCTGTTCTTACTGCCCAGTGTCGATCATGCCTAGACCTCCGGTACCCGCGCGTATGGCCGAGGAGGTCTTCGCCCGGACGCTCGAAGAACTCGCTCGCATACGGTTCCGGGGCCGCATTTCCTACCACCTGTATAACGAGCCGCTGCTGCGGGTGGACCTCGACAAGCTCGTGGCTCGGGTGCAGGCCCGGCTTCCCGATGCGCTCCAGGTGCTCAACACCAACGGCGACCTCCTGAACGATCGCCGCTACTGGGAGTTGCGGGAAGCCGGGATCGACTACTTCTACGTGACCCGCCACTCGCCCGGTGAGTATCCCGTCCGAGATTGGCAGGTCCTACAGTTCAGCGACAATCTGATCCTTACTAACCGGGGGGGCACCCTCACGCACCTGCCCAACGCGAACGCCCGGATGCAGAAGACGCCATGCCACGCCCCGGCCGAGATGCTCATCGTGTCGGCCGCCGGCGATGTGCTGCTCTGTTACGAGGACGCTTATCGCGAGCACATCCTCGGCAACATCATGGACGGTCCGCTCGAAGACATCTGGTACAGACCCGACGTGCTGGCTGCGCGTGAGCGCCTCGTCGTGGGCGACCGGACCGTCACCGCGATGTGCATGAAGTGCACCAACGTGTCCCACTGCGAGCCTGGGCTGTCCGCCCTCGAGGAGCCGGCGCTGGCTCACGCTGGCCTGGCGTCGCGAGCGGGCGCCGTAGCCCAGATGAAGAAGATCTCCACTGAGGGACGTGGGAAGTGACGGGGACTTCAGCCCAGACCTGGCAATTCGCTGAACTGCGGTTGGAAGAGGCCGAAGCCCATGGCGGCCTTGGGGTCCGTGCCTGCCGGTTCGCTGAGCACGGCGACTTGGCGTCTAGGGTGCATTTCATGGACTACGTGGAGGTTGAGCCAGGCGGGTCCATAGGACGCCACCTCCACGGCCCGGACGAGGAGGAGTTTTACCTAGTCCTCGACGGCCACGGCTGGATGTATCTCGACGGGATAGAAACAGCGGTCCGCGCCGGGGATCTTGTGCGCAACCGCCCGGGCGGTGAGCACGGGCTGACTAACGTCGGTGACGACACGCTGCGGCTGTTCGTCTTCGAGGTCGAGGTCGAGGTCACTGACCGTGAAGCGGAGCCCCGATGACGTCCACTTCGGAGGGCCTGCTGTCGGCCGTCGACGACCATACGACCGAGCTTGTGTCGACCGCCGTACGCCGTCAGCTGGTTATCCGAACCACGGGGATTTTCGCCCTCGACAACCCCGCCCTGGGCGACGCCGTTGCCGACCGCCGGCCGCTGGTCGTCTGGACACCCAGTGTGGAGCGCCTCTACGGCGACGAACTGCGTAGCTACTTCTCGGTGCACTGCCCCAGCGGCTTTGAATGTTTTCTCCTCCGGCGCACCGAGGAGAGCAAGACGCTCGGCGCAGTGACCGACATTTGCGAGTTCGCGGCTGAGGCAGGGCTCCGGCGGACGAGCCCAATGGTCGCGGTCGGCGGCGGTGTCTGCACGGATCTGGTAGGGATCGCGGCCGCGGTCTTCCGCCGGGGGGTACCGCACCTGAAGGTCCCGACCACACTCATCGGGCTCGTCGATGCCGGGATCGGGACGAAGAACGCGGTGAACCACGCCGGCCGCAAGAGCATCCTGGGCACCTTTCACCCGCCTGAGGCTTCGATTCTCGATCTGAACTTCGTTGCGACGCTCCCGCGGCGCCACGTCGTGAATGGGATGGCGGAGATCGCGAAGGTGGCCCTCGTTATCGATGAACGGCTCTTCGATCTGCTGGAGTCGTCGGGCTCGCAGCTCGTGGACAGTCGCCTGCGCGAGCCCGCGCTGGAGGCGGACGCACTGGTCCATCGTGCGGTGCACGGGATGCTTGCCCAGCTGGCCGGCAACGTCTACGAGTGGGGCGATTATCGGCGGGCGATGGATTTCGGTCACACCTTCAGCCCGTACATCGAGGTCGCCTCCGAGCACGAGGTGCTGCACGGCGAGGCCGTCGCGATGGACATGGCGCTGTCGCTCTGCCTGTCGAGCGCACTGGGGCTCATGGACGACGCATCCCGCGACCGCGCTCTGCGCCTCCTGCTCTCGCTCGGTCTCGACCTGGCCTGGTGCGGGATCGACGTCCACAAACTATGGGAGTCGCTGCAGTCGATCTGCGAGCACCGGGCCGGGCACCTGAATCTGTGTCTGCCGACAGGTATCGGCATCCACACTTTCGTGGACCTCCCCGACATCGACGTCACGATGCTTCGCCGGGCCCACGACCATCTCGCGGCCGTGCGAATCGGCCGCGTGGCGACCGAGGAAGACCCAGTGAGCTGGCGGAGCAGCCGATGACCCACGCCGATGTCGCGGAGGTGGTCAACTGAGCGATCCGACTGGCGTCGGGGAGGCCGTCGACGACCTGCTGGATCTTGTGCAGAGCTGGGCTCAGTGCAGGAACAGGCAGAGCGGATGGCCTGCGGGATCCAGCACCACCCTTAGGTCGGTCCGGAACTGCGGCTCGGCCAGCGTGCCTCCCAGCGACAGGGCGAGCTTCACTGCCTCGTTCAGAGCTGCCTGGCCCTCCTCCTCGGAGTATCTGCCGTCGTCGCCCGCGCTGGGTGGGGTGACCCGTAGTTCGAGGTGGATCATCTTCTGCTGGCGCCCGGGCTCCTCGGGCCAGGTGGGGCGCTCGTATCCTTCGGTCTGCTGGAATGACAGCCCGGTGCCATCATGCGGATGGCGCATCAACACCCAGTCCGGTTCGACCGCGGTCGGCTCCCAGCCGAGCAGGCCACCATAGAAATGGGCCATCTTCTGAGGGTCGGCGCAGTCGAGGTTCACCGTACGGACGACCATCGACGGCATTGACGACATTGCATCCTCCCGAATGCGGCAACGGGCTATCCGAGCCTACGGCAGCACCGGGACGCGTTACGACCGCGACGATCCGTCAGGGTGTGGGTGTAGGTCACGTGTACGCGGCGAACCAAAGCTGGGTCCACGCCGCAGGGCCGGACTATTCGTCGTTGAAGGGGCATGACGTGTCTGACGCCAAGGAGTTCCTGGAAGTTGTGGCCGACCTTCTGTCCGACAATCCGAACACCGACATAGACCTGTCGCTGAAAACGCCCCTGTCCGGCGGCGGGCTCGAGTTGACCTCGCTGGAGCTCATCCAGCTGCTGGTCCAACTGGAGGAGCGGCTCGGCATCACGATCCCCGACGACGCAGTCATGAACATCTTCCTCGACGATGTGGGCGACCTGTTCCAGCTTGTGACGTCGTGCACCAGCACGTCCATCGGGCACTCCCCGTCGTGACCCAACTAGACCTTCTGAAGCGGGCATCCGGCCGGCTGCGCCGACGGCGGGAGGAACGGGCGCCCAGCGGGCCCGCCCTCGGCTCGACGTTCAATCGGATCTGGGCAGCGCTGACGATCTCACTGATCGGCAGCGAGATCACCGTGCTTGCCATCCCCCTCATCGCCGCCGTCACGCTCAAGGCCACGCCGTTCGAGATGGGCGTCGTCAGCGCCGCGAGCAGCCTGCCTTTCCTGCTGTTCAGCCTGCCGACGGGGGTTTTCGTCGACCGCTTGCCCCGCAAGAAGGTCATGGTTGCGACGGATCTGGTGTCCGCCGTCATCCTCGTCTCGATCCCCTTGGCCTGGTTGTTCGACGCCGTATCCATCGTCCAAGTGAGCGTGGTGGCGTTCGGTGTAGGTACCTGCGCGGTATTCTTCCAGGTCGCTCACTACGCCTTCGTGCCCGCGATCGTCCCGGGCGACCGACTGGTCGACGCCAACGGTCGCCTCCAGGTGAGCTATTCGGCCTCGGACTACGCTGGCCCCGGCGTGGCCGGCGCGATGATCCAAGTCATGACCGCCCCACTCGCGGTTGTCGTGGACGCGCTGTCCTTCGTGGCATCCGCCCTGTTACTCGGCTCGCTGAAGGAGGGCGCGCTGCCCGTCCCTGAGGAGGAACGCCCGACTCTGAGGCAGGCCCTGGTCGACGGCTTGCGCTTCCTCCTCTACGAGCGAATGATGCAACCCATCATGCTGCTGGCCGGGCTGTGCATGATCTTCAACTCGGCGCTGACAGCCGTCACCGTGCTCTATTTCGTCCGCGGTCTCGGACTCAACCCGCTCACGATCGGTGTGCTTCTCGCGATTGGCGGTATCGGCGCGATCCCCGGTGCGGCTCTCGCCCGGTGGTCGGGCGAACGGTTCGGAGTTGGCCTCACCATCATCGGCGGCTGGGCGGTGTGGGGTGCATCTGGCGTAGCGATCCCGCTCATGGCCGGGCCGAAAGCCTTCGTCATCGTCATCCTCGGCCTTACAACCGCGGGGGGCGCGATGGCGTTCACCGCCGCCAACATCCAGCAGTGGACACTGCGACAGCTGCTGGCCCCCCAGAGCCTCGGCGGCCGGGTAACCGCCGGCTACCGGTTCATGGTCCAGGGAATGGGCGTGATCGGCGCGGCGAGTGGCGGGTACGTCGCCGGCCTGATCGGGCTACGGCCGTCCCTAGTCATCTACGCCATCGGGGGCGCCCTCGTTCCGCTTCTGGGTCTTCTGACGCCGCTGCGAGAACTCAAGACGTTGCCACCATCCGTCAACACACCCGAGGCAGCGTGAGGCCGGTCCGGTCTCGTATATCGACGTTGTATCGGCACCGCCGAGGATCGTCACGTGGACGTCTCATACCAGGTAGGTCAACCACCGTCGGCCGGTAACGCCGGGGACTTGCTACGGCTCGCCCCTACCCAGGAGGTCCAGTGGGAGGAGATGTGCGCAGAGTCGCCAGCGAATCCGGGAGCCTCGCGCAATCTCGTCATGGGCTGCCGGGTGTTCCAGGGCCGACTGGACGACGGTCGTTTCGACGCGGCGGTCGCTGGTGTCATACGGCGTCATGACGCGCTGCGTTTGGTGTTCGAACACGTCGGCTTAGACCCAACGATGCGCGCACGCGACGACGTGGCGATTCCCCTGTCGCGGCACGACGTACGCGGACCGCGGGCGGATGAGGATGCCAACGCGCTGCTGTGGCGGATGTACACCGCGCCGTTTGACGCCGGCGCGCAGCCGTGGTGGCGAATGTCGATCATTCGTCTGAACGACGAGAAGCACGTGGTGTCCGTGCTGTTCTCACACGTGGTCGCTGACGGATTCTCGTGCGCCGTCTTCTTCCGGGACCTCGTGGCCCACTATGTGGGTACTTCGGCGAGCCTGCCCCCGGCGCCCTCCATGCAGGAAATCATTGCGCGCCAGCAGCAGCGGTACGCCACGACGCCCGAACGCCTCGACTTCTGGCGTAAGCAGGTCGCGTCCATCTTCGAGATCTCCCGTCTCCTGCCCGATCGGCGGCCGCCCCTTGTTGACGCGCTGCGCCGGAAGTTTGTGTTCTTCGATTTGGCCGAGGACTGCGTCGTCGGCGTACGCCGGACCGCGTGGCGGGCTCGCACGACGCCGTTTGTCACGCTGCTTTCGGCGTACCACTTGACGTTGAGCCTGATGACCGGCAAGCGCGCGACCCTGATCGTGACCTCGACCACCGGACGCCGCGACGCGCTAGATCGGGCCGCGGTCTTCCAGATGGCCAGTTACCCGTACGTGGTGCTGGATGTGGCCGACGACGACACCCTGCTGGGCCTCGCGCGGCGCGCGCACGCGAACCTCGACGCCGCGATCGCAAACGTCATGCCGTACACCGAGTTGGCGGCGGCCGTGAACCCGGCGTTCGGGGCGTCGCGGCCGTGGCCGGATGTGAACCTGGTGGATGGAATCTTCCACTCATGGCCGCACAGCGGCGATGAGATCGTCGCCCCCGGCCTGGTGGTCACCCCGGTGGACAACCCAGTGCCGCCGCCGTCCGAGACGATCGTCGGTCCACGGCGCGGTGTGCCCCCGAGCGGCGATCTTCCGCCCGAGCTAGCCGGGTGCCGTCCCGGGCTGACGGTGAGTGTTGAACGCGACAGCTGTGTCGTGTTCTTCAACGACCAACTGTACTCAGAGGCGGCCATGGACCGGTTCGTTGCCGCCTTCACCTGGCTGGCCGAACGTTTCGCGTCGGCTCCGGACTTGAAGGTCAGGCAGGTCGCGGATGACTTCGAGACGAGATTCGGTGTAATCGATCCAGTTATGGAGCAGACGCAGTGAACGCTGAGGAGATCATCCACGAGTCCAACGAACGAGGTTTTGTCGTGCTGAAGGATTCGTTCTCCAACGTGAGGTGGCGGCGATCCGCCCCGCATAGGTGATCTTGTGCAGAATCTTATGCAGATCATGCTTGGCGACCGGAACAGCAGTGATGGCTTCCGGCCGGTCACCTTGACCCGGTGAGTATGCCCATGTCCTGCACCGTAACGATCATCGGACTCGGCCCTCGTGGGCTGGGTGTGCTCGAGCGGCTGGTCACCCTCGCCGAGCGTGCCGACGCCCCTCAGACCCGCATCGAGGTGCAGGTCATCGACCCCAACTGCACCGGCTCCGGCGTGCATTCCATCGATCAGCCCGACTATCTGCAGATGCACGGCCCGGGAACCGACCTCACCATGTTCCCGGACAGCGCTAGTCTGGACAGCGAGCCGGAGTACGCTGGCCCCAACCTCTTCGAGTGGGCTCAGCACCAGGGCGTGCTCGTGCCGGAGCGGCCGGGCAGCCGGGAGGACCGCCCCGTCCGGCCGACCGACTTCCTGCCACGGCGGGTGTTCGGGAAGTATCTGAGCTGGTTTCTCGATCACCTCGTCGCCCGGGCGGGGAAGCGAGTGGTGATCTCGTTCCATCGCGACGTGGCCGTGGATGCCCGCGAGGAATCCGATGGGCGCATCACCGTCACGTGCCGCAGTGGTGCAGAGGTTTCCTCCGACTTCCTCCTCCTCACCATCGGCTATGGACAGGGTTCCGAGGCGTGCTCCGGGCGCGCCGGGCCGCTTCCGCCCTTCCCGTTGCCAAGCGAGGTCCTCGACATCCCGGCCGGTGCACGGATCGCGGTGTCGGGTTTCGGCCTCACCGCACTGGACATCGTGAGCTGCCTGACCGTGGGACGCGGCGGCACCTTCCGGACCCGTGGCGTTGATCTGGCCTACGTTCCCGGGGGGCTGGAACCGCAGATCGTGATGTTCTCCCGATCCGGTGTGCCTGCTCGTGCCCGGCCACACCGGGTTGGCGTGCGTCAGGAGCACGAGCCGGCGGTGCTGACGGACGATCTGGTTCGCCGCTTGCGCTCACGAGGCCCTGGGACGCTGGACTTCGAATCCGATCTACTTCCGTTCATCGAAACCGAAATGCGGGTCGCCTACTGGCGGACGTACGCGCGCGGGGCGTATCGGCACAAGATAGACGAAGCAGTCGCCGCCAGCGATCAGCACGGGCTCGCGCAGGTACTCAATGCGTTGGGGAGCAAGCACGGCCCCGTCGATACGCATGCCCTCTTCACGGGTGAGGTGGGCATGTGCCGGAACGATGCAGGGTCGTACGAGCAGTGGGTGCAGGAGTACATCGCCGCCGATCTCGATGATGCCTCCCGGTACCCGCACGACAGCCCGGTGAAGGCGGCCTTGGAGGCCATCGCAGACGCCTTCGACACAGTCCGCGCCATCGTGGCCCGCGGCGTCCTCGCGGCCCGCTCGCAGGCGGCGTTCATGGATGTCCACGGCCCCCGGCTGCGGCGGATCACGGTGGGACCCATCGCGGACCGCCAGGCCGAGCTTCTTGCGCTGATGCGCGCGGGTATCGTCAGTACGCCATTGGGGCCGGATCCGATCGTTGAAACCGGACCCGATGGCGTGACGTTGCGGGCTCGCCGGCTAGCCGAGCCGACCGAGATTCGGGTCGCGGCGCTGCTGCCCGGACACGTCACGACGCCCCGGCTGGACGGATCCGGACCAGATCTGATCACCAACCTCCACGCACGAGGGATGCTCCGCCCGTACGGAGCTACCGGCTCCGGCGCTAGCACGGTGGACGTGGACGAGCACTTGCATCCCCGTGACCGCCTTGGACGCTCGCACCCCCGGATCTGGCTGCTGGGCCCGATCTGCGAGGGCGTGTCGTTTTATACGCACGTCCTGCCGGAACCGGGGAACCGCTCGGACTGCGTGGTGGACGCTCACCGCGTGGTCACGGAACTCCTTGCCTCGGCGACAGCGAGCCGCTGATCTCGTGGCTCTCGCGGTCCTTGGGTCCGGATACCTACGGGAAGGTCGAGTACCACGGGCCGTCGCTAAGGCTGCGTCGTGAGAGATGGTCGATGGTCCAGCCAGAGTCGTAACCATTGCCCTCGACTGCCCGTCAGATCGCGGCCGACTCAGCCGACCTGCAATCGGTTAGTAGCATCACACCGACTGAATGGCTCCGGTTCCGGTGCCGCGCACGATCAGATCCCCTTGGGCGCCGACTGGTTGGCGTCCAGGACGCGGTTGAGGCCCATGCCATTGCATAGCCGGTCCGCCGCGGTCTGGAGCTGCTCGTCGAGGCGGTCGCGATCCTCGCCCCACCCGAGGGCATAGCCGGCCCGGCCGCCGTCGCTCATCGGTACGCGTAGCTTCTGGCCGGGCAGCGCCTGCTGTCCGATCTCGTGCACATCGGGCAGACCTGCCATTACTTCGGCCGGTGGCACGAATCGCCCAACTGTGCCCTCGGCGATGAGGTACTGGGCCTGGGCGTGGGGGGCGGTGGGCTCCTGGGTCTGGACGTCCGCTGCGGTCACACAGTCGCCGAGCGCCAATCTAGCTTGTATCTCATAGAGGTTGACCCCAGTGGTTCTTGCGGTCATCTCAGGGACGAACGCCCCGCCCGGGCGCAGTGAGGACTCCAGGATGGTCCAACGGTCGCCATCCACTTTGTACTCTGCGTGGATCAGGCCATCGCGCAAGCCGAGCGCCCCAGCCAGCCGTGTGGCCTCGGCCGCCGCGCTCTTGTCGAGATTATGCGCCCCAAACTTCCCGGACGAGCACACAAAGCCCGGCCCGTCGAGGTGGTCGGCCTCGGTGACGGAGACGAAGACTATCTTGCCGTCGCTGACGACTGCCTCGACGCAGACCTCGAGCCCACTGAGGCGGTCCTCGATGATCGCGGTACGGGTCGGCGACATCGCGAGCACGACGCCGAGCTTGAGCCGAGCATCTTCCGGCGAGTCGATCGCCAAGGCGCCGAGCCCCCCGGAAGCATCAACCGGCTTGAGAACGGCCGGTCCGGACCGTTGAGCGTAGAAGGCGTCCAGATCACCAGCCGAGGTCACCTCTCGCCAGGCGACAGTGGCTAGGCCAGCCGAGTCGTACAGCTTGCGCTGCAACGACTTAGAACGCGCGGCGGCCGCCGGTCCGGTACCGATCGAGGGTAGGCTCGCCGTTTCCGCAAGGACGGAGACTACGTACTGGGAGTCATCGGCCAATGTGGTGATCCCGTCGGCCTGCCGCGCCAGCCTCGTCAGAGCGTCGATATCGGCGCAGGTGTCCCGGACGTCGTAGGGCCAGAACTCGTCAGCCAGCGGCTCATACCGCGACGTCGAGTGCCCGTCGACCAGGGTGACGTGCAACCCCATCGCTTTCCAGGTGACGAAGGACTGCATCCGCATCGACGTGGCCCCCAGCACCAGCAGCCGCGGAGCCGAACCCAGGGTAGATGTGCCAGCGCGCATGGTGTCGACGCTGGCACGGCCGCGTACACACCCGATACAACTTCACATGGCTCTCGAAGTCGCTGTCCCAAGCCCGGGCCGAAGCGCGCTGGCAGCAGCTCCTCGGGGATGGCCGGGCCGACCAGCCGGACGGCTCTGCCTCGGCCATCATCCGGCCAATTGCTGGCGAGCATCATGTCCCCGGCCCCGCGGACCCCCGGCCACTCAGCAGGACAGGAACTTCTGATCAACTGAAGGGCAGGGCTTCGGCGTAGTCGCGTGACGCCCGTTTTGTGATCACCCGAGGCTGAGCAGTGCGAGGGGCCGGCGGGGGTCACGTGCGTTTGCAGCGGAGGCCGGCCGCGATGTTCTTGGCTCCGGCTGCCCGTAGGGCTCCGATTGCGAGGTGGCGCCAGGTGGCCATTGCGCGAGGTGCGTGCGTTGCCGGTCCGCATATGTGAGGCGTCTTCGGCGAAGGTGGTGTCGCGGACGCGGTGCAGCGACCTCGATTTTCCAGTGGTCGCGGACGAGTCGGGCGAGCTGGGCCGGCCTGGTCGTCGTCGCTGTAATGCTGTCGCGGCGAGATTCACATAATGCGGCTATTGGTTTTCCTGGCCAGCGCCCACACGTAATACCACTTGTTCTCTCGAAGTGGTCGTATGCTGTTTTCCATTGTGGCATGGATGATGCCCCAGACACCGCCGCTGGCGCCGACGGCAGCGACTGCTGACGCTAGTGCTGGGCCGTATACGGCGACGAGGATTGCACCTACCGAACCGATCGTGGCACCGCTGGCGGCCATGGCTCGCGTGCGGCGCGTTTTCTCCATCGCCGCACGAATAGACCGGACTTCATCCTTGATCTGGAGGCCAAGTTTGACCAATTCGCGATCTGACTGGACATCGTCTAATGACTCATCCAATTCGAGGAAGCTCTGCCGAAGGAAGTCGCGGAAGGCGGAGTACGAATCAAACTCCTCGATGGTGATCTTGCTGAAGTCGCGCAAGCTCACGCACTCCACGAAGGGTAGGTCCAACTGAAGTATGGGCCGGACGAGGCTGCCCTTGATCGGCTCGGCACCGGAGGCGTCGATTGCCCGTCCATCCCTGATCAGATAATCGATGGCCGTGACCTGCTCGGGGGCGCGGAAGGGCTCGCGACGAGTCCCCGCGACCGTGTCGTACGTGGATAGTGCGTAGCTGGGCAGGTACCAGGCTAGTCCCGCTTTCAGCAATGGCTCGGCTGCCAGAAGCCACTGGCCAAGTGCGACCAAGCTCGGGCACCGCATCCCGAACACGTCGGTTCTGTTGTCCGACAAGAGTGATTGCGTGTTCGCGAAACTGTCGCTGAGGCGCGACGCCATCACCGTTTTTCCGTCAGTAAAATTGCCGCGGTTTGACCTCAGTGCAGGAGTCGTGCGGATACGGTTCACTATGCCGAGTTCGCGATATTCTCCCGACCAGCCGTGCGATAGCAGCAGAGTGTCCGTTATCAGTGCGGTGCGCTTGGTTATCTGTTCAAACTCGCGAGTATCCGCCCCTGCTGCCAGTCCCACGTAGAATCGGGACTTGGACAGCCTCTTCTCGTCTGCCAGACTCTTGGCCGCATTGTCCCACATCAGGCGACCGTAGACTCTTGCCACCGTCTCCGGATCAACCCTGTCCTTCTTCAGGGCCTTGAAGAAGGCGTGCATGCGCTGAGCTATTACCTGGTTCTGGACGACACGCTGACGTCTGAACATGTTCGCACCATAGCCCACCTTCAGGGCGAGGACTTCGGTAAAGCCGCTCGATGTCTGTTTCGTGATCATGTGAGTCCGAGGAGGGCGAGCGGTCGGAGGGCGTCGCGGGCGTTGTGTCGCAGGGTGGAAGCGATGTTGGTCTTGCAGGCCAGGCGGAGGGCTCCGATGGCGAGGTTGCGCCAGGTCGCCATGGCGCGGGGTGAGGTGCCTGTGCGCAGTTGGGAGGCATCCTCGGCGAAGGTCACGTCGCGGATGTGGTGGAGTGACTCGATCTTCCAGTGATCGCGGATCAGCGTCGCGAGCTGGTCCGGGGTGGCCTCCTCCGCTGTCAAGTCGGTGACGGCGTAGACGGTCTTGATGCTGACCCTGCCGGTCTTCCGGTCGACCCGGCGACGCTTGAGCTGCACGGCCTGACGCGCCCCGGGGAAGAGCAGGTTGTTCACGGTGCACACCTTGATCCGACGGATCTCATCGCGGCCGTGGCCGGTGTCGCGGGTGTGGCCCTGCAGGGGGATCCGTTTCCAGGGAAGGGATTTGAGCTGCTTGCGGAGCTTCTTCTGGTTCCCCTTGACGATCACGATGTAGTGCGCGCCCCGGCCGAGCAGGTAGGCGGCGTGCTTGCGCTGGGTGTGCATCGCGTCGCTGGTCACGACGGTGCACGTCAGGTCGGCGACGGTCTTCAGGAGCGGCTGGAAGCAGGTGATTTCGTTGGTTTTCTCGCCCACGTCGAGCTGCGCCAGGACCAGGCCGGTGGTGTGCTCGCAGGCGGCAAGCAAGTGGATCTTGCGCCCGGTCGCCTTGGCGGCGCCGCGCAGGCTCTTGCCATCGACCGCCAGTCCGCGCATCCGGCCGTCGGCGCTGGTGCGCCGGTCGGCCAGCCAGCGGCCCACCGCCTGGTCCAGCGCGTCGCCATCGATGCGGCTCAGTAGACGCCTCACCGTTGCTTCCGCAGGCAGACACCGTTTCGGGCACAGCGGATCGGGCCGTACGCCAAGGCGTTCCAGGACTGCGGGGGAGTATCGGCGATCCACTCGCCGACCGCGAGCAGGGAGGTCGCTCCGGTCAGTACCGCACACGCGGTCAGCGCGAGCACGACGATCAGAGCGTGCCGCACGCCGCGCGGATCTCGCGGATCGGGCACCTCGGCCAGCCGCTCCAGCAGGCCGGGGATCTCCTCGGCCACGGCCTCGGGATGCTCGCGGAGTTGGTCAAAAGCAGGTGGGATCGGCGATGATGCGTCGAAAAGCACGGTCTTCCACTCGGATCACGGGGCGTCGAGAACTCCATGATCTTGGAAGCCGTGCCGGCACCGGCGCTGACCTGACGGAACACCACGAACCGGGCAACACTCAACTACGCCGAAGCCTTGGTTCGTCGTGCGATCGCGGTCATGACAGGGTGCGTACGACCTTCCGGAGCGCCGCGCCGATGTCCTCCATGTCGCTTTCAGTTCCCAGTAACGTGCTGTGGTGGGTAACCACGGTGTTCCGGCCGAAGAAGTCGGCATGCGGGAATTCCCGACCGTCGTGCAGCCGCACGAATTCGTCGGCCAGCGGGCGAAGGGTCGGTTTCGTCCACGGCCGGAGCAGGCGACTGGTGTTGAGAGGCTCATCCGTGAGATAGAACTCGGTGCCCAGCTCGGCCGAAAGCACCCGGGCCAGATACGGCGCGCTCGTACCCGTGGGCAATTCATCGAAGATGAAGGGCAGCTCGTAGATGGACATCTGGGTCTGCCCCGGGTGTGGCCGGTGCAGTCGGACGCCAGGGATACCTTCGACGATAGCGGCCAGCAGGTCGTAGTTGCGGCGGCGGGTAGCATGCTGCTCGTCGATGACCTCAAGCTGGGCGCACAGGAGCGCGGCGCCGAACTCGCTGAGGCAGAAGTTAGAGCCCATGATGGAGGCCGTTTCTACGGTCTCGAGCTCGCCGCAGCGTCCACGGTCCGTGCGGTAGCTGCGCGAGTCCGCGCGCAGCTCCTCCAGACGGAGGGCCAGCGCGTCGTCGTCGGTGACGACGGCACCGCCCTCGCCGCTGCTGAGTACCTTTCCTTGCTGGGTACTGAAGCAGCCGAGGCGCCCCCATGTCCCAGCGGTCCGGCCGTACAGTCCGGCACCATGAGCCTGGGCACAGTCCTCGACCATAAGAATCCCCGATCGGTCGCCCAGGGCCGTGAGCGCCTCCATGTCCGCCATACAGCAGGACCAGTGGACCACCACGGCCGCCTTGGCATCCACGCCCAGGTCCACGTCGTCGGGACTCATGCATCCGGTGACCGCGTCTACATCGGTCAGCACCGGCACCAGGCCTGCGCGCAAAGCCGCGGTGGCGGATGCCGTCCAAGTCAGCGCAGGGACGAGAACCCGGTCCCCGTAGTCGAGGCCCAACGACTCCAAACCGATGACGAGCGCGCTGGAACCATGGTCCACAGGTACGCAATGGCGGGTGCCCACCCAGGCGGCGAACTCGCGGGCGAAACGGCGCTCGAACAGTTCGGAGTCGCGGATTGGGCCGGTGAGCGTCCAACGACGGCCGTGCAACACGTCGAGCAGATAGCGCTCAGCCGCCGGTGGTGACTGTGGCCACTGGGGCCACGGCTTGCCGGGCGACCGCACCGGGATGCCGCCGTCGATCGCCAGCGACACAAGTGAGGGAGTGGCCATGGCTGGCAGCGTGCTCACCCTGGATATGCCGCGCATACACCCGAGCAGACTGTCAGCGCAGCCTCACCGGCACCTGACCATGAGGAATTTGCCGACTGTATCTCAGGTGTAGGCGGCAGGACGACCGTCGTTGGCACCGACCGGTTCTCGCAAGCGGCCGTGCACCGGTGGAACGGCTACGCCACTACCGTGCGCTAGGGGCCGAGCGCGGGGACCTCCGAGGGACGCTGAACTACCGCGAGCCGGACTCGGGGTACCCGCATGAGCGGTGGATCTCCGACCAGCGTACCGAATACACCGCCGGCATGCAGGGCGGCAGAGGTCTGCAGCGAGCGAAGCAACTCACGGAGCTCGGGATGGTGTGATCCGCGCCGGAGGACGCTCGGTGTGAACGTCGAGGACGAGGAGAACCGACTGTGACCAGCACCCATACCCATCCCGTCACCCTGGACACGACGGTCCACCACATCGGCGTCCAGACCCTCGACTTGGACAACTCCTTGGCTTGGTACCGCGACTATCTAGGGTGCGAGCCGACCTGGACACTCACCACGTTCTCGGATCTGACCCACCGCCGGCTGCCGGGGATCACCCGGCTCACCGAGCTTGTGCTCGGCAACGCGCACCTCCACCTGATTGAGCGACCGGGGCTACCGGCCCTCGACCCGCAGACGAGCATTGTCCAGTTTCAGCACGTGTGCCTCGCGGTCGAGACACCCGAGGAGCTCGAGCGACTCCGGGACCGCTGGATCGCTCTGTACGACTCCGGCCAGTACATTTTCACCCTCCCGACGTATCCGACCGACGTCGTCGTCGACGACGATGGGGTCAGCAGCTTCTACACCTATGACGTCAACGGCCTAGAGTTCGAGTTCACCCACATCCCGCCCCGGGTCTGACACGTCCCGGGCATGGCCGTCAGCTGAGCTCCTGCCAACAGTGATGCGGCACCGGCAGGCATCCGCCTGCGGTGCCGGAAGATCGGTCGGCAAGGTGAAGTTCAGGTTTGCCAGCATGTCTTACCAAGAGCCGAGGACATCCATCAGCTTGCCCCGCGCAGTTCCGGGTAAGGGGCCAACGATGTCACCGGCTCGCCCCGCAGCGCCGTGGTGTGGACGGCTCGTAGCAATGGCCCAGGCTCTGTGCCGAGCTCCCGGTTGAGGAGCTTCCGCACGCGGGAGTAGGCCTTCAGGGCGTCGACGGTGCGCCCGGAGGCGTGCAGTACGCCTATCAGCGCAGCCCACAGGCTCTCGTCGAGCGGCCGCTCCCCCAATGCCTCTAGCAAATTGTTTGAGAGACCCTGCCGTTGACCGGCCACGAAGCGGGCGTTGACCCACGCGGCGTATGTCTGCCACCGCTGCTCTTCCAGTGCGATCGTCTTCGCCCGCTCGCGCGGTCCGAGCTCGATGTCGGGCAGAGGATCGCCGCGCCACAAGCTGAGGGCCTGCCCTAACAGGTCCGCCGCCGCCACCGCCGAGCCGCACGACCACTGCCGCTCACCCTGCTCGACCAAGGATCCGAAGCGGTGGAAGTCCACGGACTCTGGCGCAGTGCTGAGGCGATACCCGCCCATCAGGCTCTCCAGCTGGTACTTTCCGGCACCATCGTCGAGGAGCGACCTCAGCTGGCACACGTAAGTCCGCACGTTCGCGACCGCCGACTTGGGCGGGTTATCGGGCCAGATTCCGTCCAGGATCTGCTCCAACGGGACCACGCGGTTGGCGTGTAGCACAAGGATGGCCATCAATGCCCGGGACCGCTTGCCCTGGATTGCCACCGGTGTTCCGTTCTGGTTGTTGACCTCCAAGTAACCCAGTACTGAGTAGCGCATCGATGCACCCCTTCTCGCCTTGAGGTTGTGTTTGAGAGGACGCGTAGCGATGCATCACGAACCTAGCGCCGGGGCGTGAGGCGCGAAATTGCACGCGGGTGGTAAATGAGGTCCTGCCGCCACACTGCTAGGTGCAAGTTGCCTCATCCCCTGGGGTTAACAGTTGGCGCTGTCGTCTCCCTCGAGAGGTGGAGTCCGCACCCCCTCCTCGGGTGACTCATGCGGCCCGTATGACGCATGTAGGTGGCGTCCCGATCGTGGGGCCGTCTCGGAGCGGCTCTTGGTCATCGACGGAACCGATATGGGCGAAGCGGCGTTCTCGTCAGCGTGGTCGGTGGTGACGGTGTTCTCGTTGTCCGTCAGGACGTAGGCGGGCACCCTGTCGATCCGTCGGAACGTCGCGTCCAGACACGTAGTGATCGTCGGGAGCGCCTTGTCCCAAATCGGCGTGAATGCGGAAGCGGACCAGGCCACCCCCTCGCACTACAGGATGGTCCTGCAGCCATGGATCAACGGACCTTGGCCGAAGTCGTACTGCAGCCACGCCCCTGGCTCGGTCACGGCCGATACACCCGGCGCTTACCCGCCTTGAACTGGGCATTCGCCTCAGCCGCCGTGCGGCGGATGGTGCGTTCGGCGCTGGTGAAACCGATCGCCACGATCCTCTGGTGCACCGCGTCCGCCGGATCCCGCCCTGAGAGCAGACCACCAGCTCCTCGGTCTTCGGCAAGTACGCGTCGATCGCGCGGGCACGGTGACGATGCTGTTCGTGATGTCGACGTCCCGCGCAAGCCGCAAGGCCACGCTGGACTTGGCATGGCACGGCCTCTGGATCAGCTCGCCATGGAGCGTGCAGCGGCGGCGACAGCGAGCAGGGCGCCCACGTGGGTGGGGGTCTGGAACCACTGCCCTTCCAGATGCAGGGTCCGGTCGCCATTCAGTACCAGGGGCACGGTGCTGAGCAGGCGCACGTCGAACCGCTGGTCATGGCGTAACGTGACGCGAACGTCCCGGAAGCTGAGCCAGGCGCCGGTGGCGGGGTGCCAAAGCTTGAAGATCGCCTCTTTGCAGCAGAACAGCACCATGCCCCACGACACCGTGAGGCTCTCCTGCTCGAGGTGGCGCAGGTGCTTGCGCTCGGACTCATCGGCGATGAAGCCCTCGACTCCCGGCGGCAGCGCACGCGCCTCCTCGGCGTCGATCCCCAACGCGACGACGTCCTTGCTCGAGGCCACGGCGGCCGCGCGCAGCCCCGTGCAGTGCGTGAGGCTCCCCACGAACCCCGGTGGCCACTGTGGCTCACCGTGCTTGCCGGGGAGTATCGCGCCTGCCTGTGCCCCGAGCAACCGCAAGGAGTGCCGAGCACACCACCGCGCCGTACGGAACTCGACCAGTCGGGCTCGAGGGGCGCCGGCCAGGTGTGTCTCCTCCTCCGGGTGAGCCGTCTCGGCGACGTCCTCTGCTGTCTGCGTCACCGTGATCCGAGGGTTCGAGAGGCCATTGAAGAGCGTCGCCACCGCACGATGCTCGTCCAGCTCCACGCCGCCGTCAACGTGCTCGTCGGGACGCCGAGGCGAGATGTATGGCGGATATAGGCAACGCCGGGAGGGTGCGAGAGGTCGTGCAGGAGTCGAGCTACCGAACGACGACAGCTGTGTGATCTGCCGACAGCCTGCGGAGGGAGAGTGGATGCTGACTCAGGATCAGATCGACGCGTTCGACAAGCACGGCTACGTGATGCTCCCGGATCTGTTCTCTCCGGAGGAGCTCGCCGCTATGGATGCGGAGATCCTGCGGCTGAAGCAGCTCGACCACCCGCAGCGTTTGCTCGAGGTGGAGTCCAACCTGGTCCGTGCGATCTACGGGCTCGAAACGTCGAGCGAAGTCCTCGAGCGGCTGACCCGCGACCCGCGAGTGGCGACGCCCGCGCAGCAGGTGCTGCGGTCGAAGGTGTACCTGTACCAGACGCAGGTGAGCCCAAAGATGGCCTTCCGCAGCGCCGCCTGGGAGTGGCATCAGGACTTCATGTATTGGTGCCGCGAGGACGGGATGCCGACGCCCAATGCAGTGAGCATCGCCATCCACCTGGACGACGTCACGGAGTTCAACGGCCCGCTGTATATCGTCGCCGGCTCCCACACGTGGGACCTCGAGCAGGTCACCGCGCAGCAGGGCGACGGCTGGGAGGGGAGCGCGCGCAGCGGCGACAAGTACAAGATCTCCGATGAGTCGCTGTCGCAGCTGATCGATGAGAGCAAGCTGGTCTCGGTGAAGGCGCCTCGCGGGACCGCGGTGATATTCCACAGCGGGTTGCTGCACTGCTCGCCCCCGAACCTCTCTCCCCGCGACCGGACCGTGCTCTTCGTGCGCTACAACGCCGTGGACAACGCGCTGCGACCGGTTCCCGAGCCCCGACCGGAGTGGCTGGCGCCTCGCCACAACATGGCGATCTCCCCGTCGGAGTCGACCTTCTTGAGCAGCGCCTCCCACTGAGGTCGGGTGAGACGTCGAATGCGACTGCGTCACGGGGTGATGCTGGTCCCGGAGCACGCGTGGCCCCGGGCGCGCTCGCAGTGGACGCTGGTCGAAGAGCTCGGCTACGACCATGCCTGGACCTACGACCACCTGAAGTGGCGGTGGTTTGCCGACCGCGCCTGGCACACCTCAACACCCACGATGGCGGCCGCGGCAAGTGTCACCTCCCGCATCACGATCGGCGCCCTGGTCGGCTCGCCCAACTTCCGGCATCCCGTAGCCCTCGCCCGTGACCTGGCGACGCTGGACTCCATCTCCGAAGGACGCATCGTGTGCGGTGTGGGGGCCGGGGCACCCGGCTTCGACGCCTCCATCCTTGGACAGCCCGAGCTGACTTTGGGCCAACGCGCTGACCGGTTCGCGGAGTTTGTGGAACTGCTGGACGCGCTGCTGACCCAGGACCGCGTCGACTTCGACGGAACCTGGTATGTGGCCAAGGATGTCGTCATTCGGCCCAGCCTCCACAGCCGGGGCCGCCTGCCGATCGCGCTTGCGGCCAGCGGGCGACGTGGCATGGCGCTCGCGGCTGCCTTCGCCGACATCTGGGTCACCACCGGTCCCCCCAACGACTTCACCCTCAGGCCCTGGCCAGAGCGGCTTCCCGAGATCGCGGCTCAGATCAAGCAGGTCGACGAGGCGTGTGAGCGAGGCGGACGCGATCCGGCCTCCTTGCGCAAGCTACTGGTCGCCGACGTGTCCGTGGGCGGAATCACCGCTTCAACGCCAAGCTACGTCGAGGCCAGCCACGCCTTCGCCGAGCTCGGCATCACCGACCTGGTTGTGCACTGGCCAAGATTGGATGCACCGTACGAAGGCGATGAGGAGGTGCTCGTCGACTTTGCCCGGAACCACCTCACCGGCATGGGGACGTGAAAGCGCCACCGCGGTGGTCGATATGTTCGGTGTCCTTCCTGGCCGCGGCAGCCTCCTGACCGTCATCCCCCATGCCGGCGCCCGCTCCGCCGCATGGATGCGGCACGAGGCGCGTCGGCACGGTACCGACGAGTCCAGCTTCGTCATCGACGTGCGGCCCCACGAGTACGTGGTACGGGTGTTCAACCCCTGGCGTGAGTCACCGTATGGAGGCCATTCGGCCGCGGGGACGGCGGCGCTCCTGGTCGCGCGCGGCCAGCTGGACCCCGGGCGGCAGCAGCAACGCCTGCCCTCGGGCAGCGCGACGACCGTGTGGACCGACGGCCAGGACGTCGCTATCGACTTCCGGGTTACGACACGGGCACGGGACGTGGACCGAAGACAGTTAGCGGCGGTCCTCCCACACGGGCACCCGTACCGGTCCGCGCAGGCGATCCACGGCGGCCCGGGGGCCGGCTTCTCTCTCCTCGATGTCAGCGCGCCGCCGCTCGAGGTGGACGCACCCGATCTCGCCGCGATGCGAGCGCACGAGCTTGACGACCTGACGCTGTTCCACTGGGACGCGCAGCGTCGCACCGCTACGGCCCGCGTCTTCGCCCCCGGGTACGCGATCGACGTGGATGCCGCGTGCGCCCCCGTGGCAGCCGCGATTGGTGAGCACCTCGCCCGGACCCATCCCGACGTGGTGGACACCGAAATCTGCGTCCGGCAGGTCGCCGACGCCGGCCAGGACGCGTGCTTCGTGGTCACCACGACGGCCAACGACCAGGGCATGACCACTACGGTGAAGGGACGAGTCTGGATCATGGACGAGCAGGCTTCGGAAAGTCAGAGTCGATGACCGCACGCCAGGAGATCTGGGGCAGCGTCGGCGTCGCCTCGGCCACGCACTGGCTCGCGGCGAACGCCGGGACCGCGATGTACCAGCAGGGCGGGAACGCCGCGGACGCGGCGGTCGCCGGAGCCTTCGTCCTGAACGTCGTCGAGCCGCACCTCAACGGGCTCGGCGGCGACGTGACCATCCTTGTCCACGACCCGTCCGAGCAGAAGACCTGGAGCGTGTGCGGCCAAGGACCCATGCCGCAGCGCGCCTCCATAGCCCGAATGCGTGCGCTAGGTCTGGACCACGTCCCGGCGTCCGGCCTTCTGGCGGCCACGGTTCCCGGCGCCTTCGGGGCCTGGATCACGCTGCTCAGAGAGTTCGGCTCGCTCCCACTGCGTACCGTGCTCGAACCCGCCATCTACTACGCCGAGTCAGGCCATCCACTGCTGCCCGGGGCAGCGCGGATGATCGAGGCGGTGGCACCGGTCTTCCGCGACCACTGGACGGAGTCGGGTCGGACCCACCTGACCCGCGGAGGGCAGGCCCCACGGGCCGGGCAACGGGTCATGAACCCCGACCTAGGCGACACCTTCCGCCGACTCCTGGCCGAAGCCGAGGGCGCGTCTACCCGCAGCGCCCAACTGCAGCGAGCGGCTGCCGCGTTCTACTCCGGGTTCGTCGCCAGCGCGATCGACGCGGCATGCCAACGCCCCACACTTGACTGCACCGGGGAGCACCACGTCGGCTTCCTCACCGCCGACGACCTTGCTCGTTGGAGCCCGACGATCGAAGCCACCGAGTCGCTGGTGTATCGCGACCACTTGGTGCACAAGGCATCGACCTGGTCGCAAGGACCGGTGTTCCTGCAGCAGCTGGCCCTGCTCGGACACCGACGGCTCTCCGAGTTGGAGTTCTTGGGGCCGGACTACCTCCACTACCTCGTGGAGGCAGCGAAGTTGGCGTTCGCGGACCGGGAAGCGTGGTACGCCGACCCTGCGTTCGTGAACGTCCCTCTGCCCGATCTCCTGGCCGCCGACTACAACCGATCGCGCAGCCGCCTCCTGGACGGCCCTGCGTCCGTCGAGCAACGACCCGGCCGCCCGGCCGGCCTGAACCCGCGGCTGCCGCAGATCCCCATCCGCACGCTGGAGCCCACCGAGCCACCATGGCTGGTCCAGTTGGCCGAGGGAGTACCAGTCGCAGTCCAAGCCACCGCCACCGGGGGCGACACCTGCTGCATCACAACCGCAGACGCCGACGGGATGCTGGTCGCCGCAACGCCCAGTGGCGGGTGGCTCAAGAGCTCGCCGGTCATTCCAGGCCTCGGCTTCTCCCTGGGGACGCGTGGCCAGATGGCGTGGCTCGACGAGGCCCATCCCAACGCGTTGTCCCCCGGCAAGCGACCCCGGACGACGCTCAGCCCGACCATCGTGGAGCGCGACGGTCACGGGTACCTGGCTCTCGGGACGCCGGGCGGTGACCAGCAGGATCAGTGGACGTTGCAGGTGTTCCTCGCCCACCTCGACTTCGGCCGTCCGCTCCAGCAGGCCGTCGAGGTACCGAAGTTGCATACCGAGCATGTCCCGACGTCGTTCGCGCCACGGCGGGTGGACCCGGGGCTCGTCGTGGTGGAGGACAGCCTCCCCGAAAAGACCCGCGCGATCCTCGTGGCCGCTGGGCATCGGATCCGGACCGTACCCGCACAGAGCCTGGGCAAGGTGTGCGCCAGCGTGATCCCCGCGCGGGGCGAGGTGTTGGCCGCCGCCAGTCCGAATGGCCAGCAGGCCCACGCCACGGGTGGCTGAGGTTGCCTGCGGACGGATCGGCCGCCATGCTCGCAAGATGCCCAGGGTGATCGACCAGCTCCTCAGCGCCGACGACGTGTGCGTGCAGTGGAAGGTGCGCCGCGACCTGCTGGAGGAGGATCTCGATTCGCGGACCATGCGACGTCTGGCCGACCTCGTGCGGGCCTCACCCCGGGCGACCGCGCTGCGCGAGGGACCGGGCACCGTCAAGGGCGGCTCGTACGCCAACTGGCAGGGAGCGCACTGGGCCACCCTGGCGCTGGCCGACCTGGGGTATCCACCCGGTGACACGAGGCTGCAGCCGATGGTCGACCAGCTTCTCAAAGCACGCCTGCACGACCGGTACTGGCAGGAGTGTGACCTCGGGGATCGCCCCGGGGCGAAGCGCTCCGACGCGGGAGCCGCGCTCCCGGTGCTCGGTGGCCGTCACCGGGTGCATGCCTCGGTCCACGGCGGCACCCTCTACGCGGTCACCCGTCTCGGTCTCGCGGACGAGCGGTGCGCGCAGATCGCAGACTTGCTGCGGCGGTGGCAGTGGCCCGACGCCGGCTGGAACTGCGACATGCGGCTCGAGGCTTCCACTTCTTCGGTGCACGAGACGTGGTTGCCGGCGCGCGGCCTGGCCGCCGCTACGGGCCGTGGGAGTAGCGCTGCACACACCGCGGCGCGCCGGGCGGCCGGGACACTGCTCGACCGCGGCCTGATCTACCGGCGAAAGACCGGCATGGTGGTTCGGCCTGCCTGGATGAAGCTGCGCTTCCCCGCCTACTGGCACTACGACCTGCTAGCGGGGCTGCGCGTCCTGGCCGACTTGGACCTGGCCCGCGACAATCGGGCCCAACGCGCACTCGACGTGCTGGAACGGCATCGGCTGGAATCGGACTACTGGCCCGCGCACGGTCGTCGCTATCGGGGGACGACACCCGGCGTGTCCTTGCACGACTGGGTGGGCTGGGGACCTGCCCACCCGGGGCAGCCGAATGAGTGGGTCACTGTCGAAGCGTTGCGCGTCCTCAAGGCTGCCGGACGCATCACCGTGCCCTGAGTGCGCACGATCGGACCCTCGGCACCCGCATCCGCCCAGGACGGCACCGTGTATCGGGCTTGTAGCGCTGGCGGCGTCAATAGGCGCATGACCTCGCCGTCCCAGTTGCTTCACCAGCTCTTGGACCGCGCCGCCGAGTTGCACCCCAGGGCCGTCGCCGTGAGGGACGATCGCAGCTCGGCGACGTATGCGGAGCTCGACGAGCTGAGCCGTCACGTGGCGCACCGGTTGGGCGAGGCGGGGCTCTCAGTCGGGAGCCGCGTCCTCATCGTGGCCAAGGTCGACGTCGGGTTGCCCGCTCTCCTGTACGGCTGTTCACGGGCCGGGGCGGTGTTCGTTGTGCTCCACCCGCAGTCCTCGGCGGCCACCGTGCGGCATGTGATGGGGGATTGCGAGCCCTCCTTGGTCGTGACGGACCGGGACGACGTGCGGGTGATCGCGGAGGACCTCGGCGTGGCCCCAGCTCACGGGATCGAGGCTCTCGTCCCGTCCGCCACCCCCGGCCAAGCCCCGGCTGCGGTACCCCGCCTGCCCACCTCAGTCGACCCTGCCTGCTTCATCTACACCTCGGGAACGACCTCGCTGCCTCGGGCCGTCGTCAGCACCCACCAGCAGATGTGCTTCGCCGTCCAGGCCATCGCGTCACAACTGCAATACCGCGCTGACGACGTAGTGTTCTGCGCCTTGCCACTGTCGTTCGACTACGGGCTATACCAGCTGTTCCTGGCGGCCGCTGCCGGTGCCCAGGTGGTGCTGGCCGCGAAGGCGTCCGCGGGCCCTCCCCTGGTCGGCGACCTCGCAGAGTCCGGCGCAACCGTTCTGCCCGCGGTGCCCTCAATCGCCCAGAACCTCGCTCGGCTCCTAGCCCACCGCCGCCGGCGACTCGAGCGGCTCCGGCTCCTGACCAACACCGGAGGGACGATCCCCGACCAGACCCTCACCACGTTGCGTCAGCAGCTCCCGCATCTTCGGGTGCAGCTGATGTACGGACTGACCGAGTGTAAGCGGGCCGCGATCATGCCCCCGGACGAGGACCTTCGCCGCCCGGGCAGGTGCGGACGCGCGCTTCCAGGCACTGAGATCCGGATCCTGGACGATGAGGGTGAGGAAGTGCCGCACGGCCACATCGGGGAGATCGTCATCCGTGGGCCGCACGTCATGGTCGGCTACTGGCGCCAACCCAGCCTGACCGCACGTACCTTCGTGTGCCTGGATGGCATCTCACCCGCGCTCCGCTCCGGTGACTACGGCAGTGTGGACGACGACGGTTACCTGATCTTCGCGGGCCGCCGGGACGACCTCTACAAGGAGCGCGACGTCCGGGTCAGCGCCGTCGAGGTCGTGAACGCCGCAACCGCGGTCGCGGGCGTGGAGGCGGCACACGTGCTGGTTCCACGCCTCGGACGCCCGCGCGCGGTCCTGGTCGTGACCGGACACGTCGAACCGGCCGAGGTTCTGCGCACCATGGCGACACACATGGACGCCATCAAGATTCCCGGGGAGTGCGTGGTCGTGCCCCAGCTCCCCCTCTCGCCCAACGGCAAGGTTGCCGATGCCGAGCTGGCCGAAACGGTCAACGCATGACCGCCTCGGAGCACGCCCTGCACCCAGGACAGCAGCTCGACCTGACCGGCCAGTCTGGACTGACCGCACTACCGACGCCGGCCTACGTCTACGAACTTGAAGCGGTCCGCGCGGCCCACGAACAACTCGTCGCCGCCCTCCCCCACCCGAGCACGCTGTTCTACTCACTGAAGGCAAATCCGCACCCGGCGCTGGTGCGTGAGCTGGCCCGGCTGGGCTGCTCGGCGGAGATCAGCTCGCGCGGCGAGCTCCACGCGGCGCTCCAGGCCGACGTCGCCCCCCACCGGATCCTGTACTCCGGTCCGGGTAAGCGCGACGACGACGTCGTGGCCGCGGCCCGCGCCGGTGTTCGCTGGTTCTCCGTCGACTCGCCCCGCGGCCTGGATCAGGTGCGGCGGGCCGCCGAGGCCACCTCGATCCCGCTTCATAGCCTGCTCCGCGTCCACGCCGCCACTCCCCTGGCTGGCCGGGGCCTGGCCATGGCGGGAGGCCCCACGTCGCTGGGGGCCGACGCGGAATGGATCGAGGGTAACCCCGACTGCTTCCGAGACGGCATACACGGCTTGCATCTCTTCCTCGGCTCAAACTTCACTGCCGAAGCGGACCTCATCCGACAGTTCGAGGTCGCCATCGCCAGCGCGCGGCACCTCTACGACGTCCTCGGGCTGCCCCTCGAACGGCTCGACCTCGGCGGGGGATTCGGTGCCCCGTTCGCCCAGGAAGGCACCCTGCCGTCCATGCCCAACCTGGCCAAAGCGGTCGCCGATCTGCTGGACGACGCTATCCCCACCTGGCGCGATGGCCGGCCGGAAGTGGTCTTCGAGTCGGGGCGCTATCTCGTCAGCACCTGCGGCACTCTGCTCAGCCAGGTGCTCGACGTCAAGGAGTCCCAGGGCACGCCGGTAGTCGTGCTCGAATCCGGGATCAACCACCTGGGCGGGATGTCTGGGCTGCGGCGAATTCCATGGATTGTCCCGCACTTCGACGGGCCAGCAGAGCGGGAGCCAGGCCCCGGCTCGCTGGTGACCGGACCGCTGTGCTCTCCGCTGGACTGCCTGGCGCGGGAGGCGGACGTGGGCCGACTCCGTCCCGGCGACATCCTCCGGATTCCCAACACCGGAGCCTACGGACTAACCGCCAGCCTGGTGGGGTTCCTCAGCCATCCACAGCCGTTGGAGATCGTCACCGATGGCGGTCGCGTTGTCAGCACGACCCGGCTGGCGATGACGCGGGAAACGCTCGACCCGGCGGTGACCCTCGCCAACATGGAGGTGACGTAATGAACGACAACTTCCGGGACTTGCTCGCTCAGTACCTCCCCTATGCCGGCCCAGCCGCCATCAGTGAGACCTCCGTGCTGCGAGACCTCGGCCTGGACTCAATGCGCTCCGTGGAACTCCTCTTCGCCATTGAGGACACCTATGGCGTGACCGTCCCCGACAGACTGCTGGTCAACCAGACGTTCTACACTGCCGGTTCGCTCTGGGACGCCGTCAGCTCTCTGCTGCCGGAGGCCCTCTCGTGAGTATGAACGGGGTCGGTACATGGAACGGTGAGGTCTCCAACCACACTGAGCGGGTAACCCACACCTGCCGAATTGCCGCCGAGCACGCAGCCCGGCACGACCGCGCCGCCAGCTTCCCGGTCGAGGCGCTCGCCGCGATGCGCGATTCGGGCCTGCTGGGGCTGGTGGTGCCACGGCAATCCGGCGGTCTCGGCGGCTCGCTACAGCATGTGGTGGACGTAACGATGGAGATCGGCCGCGTAGACATGTCCTGCGCCCTGGTCTTCGGGATGCACTGCCAGCAGGCTCTGGTGCTGGAGCGGCACGCCACGCCGACGCTCCGCTCCGAGATTCTCCCCCGGCTCGCCTCGGGCGAGGTCTATCTCGGCTCGGTGACCACCGAGCCCGGGTCCGGCGGTCACCTGCTGTCCTCCAACTCGCTGACGCACGAGACGCAGAACGGGATCGTGATCGACCGTGAGGCACCCATCGTCACCGGGGGCTGCCATGCCGACGCCTATCTGATCACCGTTCGCTCCAGCGGATCGGAGCGCACCACCGACGTCGACCTCTACTACGCCCCGCGCGACCTGCTCGACGTCGTGGTCGTCGGTACCTGGGACCCGATGGGGATGCGGGCCACCGAGAGCGTGCCGATGCGCCTTGCCGGCCGCGTACCGGCAAGCAACCGACTGGGCGAGCCAGGCCGGTTTCGCGACATCGCCGTGAAGCAACTGGCACCGGTCGGGCACGTGGTCTGGGCGGCCGCCTGGCTAGGTACCGCTGTTGGCGCCCTGTCCCGGGTCATCACCCACATCCGCCGGCCCAAGTCCCGTGCACACGTAGACCCTGGGTCCGACCTCCTCAAGAGCCGGCTGGGCAGCATGCGGTGCACCCTCGAGGGCGTCCATGCCCTGCTCCATCACGCGGTCTTGGTGCTGGCCTCCTCGCCCGACCCCACGAGCACCCCGGTTCAGCTGCTCCTCAACGCGCTCAAGGCGGAGGCGGCCGAGCGATGCTTCGCCGTGGTCCACGACCTCGTCGAGCTCATGGGCCTACGCCACGGATACCTGAGCGATTCGCCGCTCCAGCTCGAACGTGCCTTCCGCGACCTGCGGTCCGCCTCCCTCAACTACGCCAACGAACGGCTCCGACAGTCCTGCGGCGCGCTGAGCCTGATGGATGCGGAGGTGCGGCTTGCGTAATCGCGACGTGCCTGACACGACAGCGGCGACCGTGGCCGGAGCCTGTGACGCCCGTGAGGTGTGGCAGCGACTCGGGAAGTGCGGCGTGCTGGACCAGGTGTGGCCACCCGGCCGTTCCCCGTCATCACCGCAGGTGTCGACCCTAGCCGGCCTGGTCGCCGGCCTCGACCGTGCGCTGCCGCTCGACTTGGCGCTGACCGCGGTCGTCCAGGTGGCGCTCGCCCTGCCCCTGCTAAGGATGATGTCCGCCGCCGACAACACCATGGCAAGCGAGGTGCTCCAGGACGCGCGGCGCGGACAGAGCATCGTGGCTGTGGCCGTCACCGAAGAAGACATCTCCGGCTCGGCCCTGCTCGACACGGCTACCACTTTGAAATCCTCGGAGCACAAGACCGTACTGCGAGGCCGCAAGGCGTGGATCACGAATGCCACGCACGCCGACCATGTCATCGTGCTGGCCCGCCACCGCGATGCGCGACACTTCACCAGTCTGTGCTGGGCGCTGCTGTCGCTGCCAAAATCCGGCACCAACGCCCGCGGTGTGGGCCGCGACCTCTACCCGGCCGCAGGCCTGGGTTACCTGGAGTTCGACGACGTGCTAGTGGAGGAGCGCGAGGTGTCACGTCGGGGCCGGGCATTGTCAGACTTCGTCTCGGCCGTGTCCTGGGAACGGCTGGCCGGCGCGTTCTGGGTCAGGTCACTGTGCCAGCGCGTACTCCGGGAATCGCTGGAACACCTGCGAACGCGTTCCACCGGCACGGGAACACTGTGGGACAACGCCGTCATCCAGGACCGATTCACAGCCCGTGTGGTCGCGTGGCGCCAGCTCGATGCGTTGTGTCAGGCCCCGCTGGCGGACCTGAGCAGCACCACAGCCGGGATGCTGCTGAAGTCGGTGGCCGCCGAGACGCTCGATGCGACCTTGGCCGAGTGCCTCATGCTCCGAGGAGGCGACGCGCTGGCGGACCAAGGGTTGGCCCGGCTGCGAAGCCAGGCGAGCATGTTCGGCATCGCCGGCGGCGCGACGGGAGTCCTGCGCCACGGACTGGCCCAGCACGTCCCGGAGCTGCTGCGCGGTGCCGACCCGACGGCAGCAGCCAGCCTCATGTATGCGAACGGACCGGGAGACAGCTAGGCCATGTGCGAGCTGAGCTGCTACACCACGGCCCTCCACCGCTACCTCTCCGACGAGTGGGATGCCGACCCAATACTGGTCCCCGGCATCCGGCTCGCCGTCGGTACCAAGGGCCCGGACCGGCTTGCCTTCTCCCACCACCAGCCCTCGGTGGATCGCCTTCCGGACGGGACCGTACTCCGGTACGCCGGCGCCGCAACCCGGGATGACGCCCTGGACGGCCTGCTGTCCGCCCTGGACCGCCATGGTCGTGTCGTCGTCCAGGTCGACCTGGCCCGCCTCGCATGGTCACCCCGGTGGTCTGGAGGCGCGACGCCGCACTGGCTCGTGGTCGACGGCCGCAGCAGTGCCCACTGGCAAGTCCACGACCCGTTCGACGCAGCCCTGATCGACGGCGCGCACCCGCCCTACCGGGGTTCCATGACGGAGGCCGAGCTGTGCGCCGCTCTCTTCACTCACGCGTGGCCGCCGGCCCAACGGCGGCGGGCAGCCATGGCCTTCGGCCACCGTGCCGCAATACCCGACAAGCCCGCCGTGTGGCTGGAGCGGTCGGCAGGCCACCAGGTCGCCGCGGCGTCGGACCCCGACGGCTGGCTTGTGGAGCTCGACGACGTCCTGACGTTCCTCGCCGACCAGGTCGCCCATGACCCGTCGTGCATCCAAAACATCCACGATGACCTCTGGGCCGCAGCGCGACACCGGGTATATGCACTCCGGAACGCGGACGCCGCCGGGGCCTGTTGCCATGACGCCGTGTCCCAGGTGATCGCTAGCTGGGCCGCGCTGCCCCGGGCCACCTACGTCGCCATCGAGACCTCGCGGCGTCGCGGCGGAGCCCGGGTGTCCACGGTGCTGACCGTCCTCCGGTCCATCCGTGAAAGCGAGGAGGCGCTGAGGCAATGTCGCTGAGCAGCCGACCCGAGTCGCTCGTCGACTTCTTCGACCGCACCGTTCGGCGGCACGCCGACCTGACCGCCCTCGAGGTGGCCGGGGAGCAGTTGACGTACGGGGAACTCTCGGACCAGGTGGACGCCTGCGCGCATGCCTTGCCCACCACTGTCATGCCAGGGGCCCGGATCGGGCTGCTGTGCGAGCGGACCGCCGCCAGCTACGTGGGCTATCTCGCCATCCTGCGCGCCGGCGCGACGGTCGTCCCCCTGAGCCCCGCTATGCCGAAGGCACGGACCGATCTCATGTGCCGCACGGCAGGGGTCACCGGGGTACTCGTCGCCGACGAGCGGGGCACGCCCCTCTTCCAGCCGCACCAGGCCGGGGAACCACCGACGGAGACTATGCCTGACGTGGGCGACGCCCTCGCCGAGCGAGTCGCCTACGTGCTGTTCACCTCCGGCAGCACCGGCCGCCCCAAAGGCGTACCGATCCGCAACCGGAATCTGGTCCCCTACATCGCCCACTGCCGCGCACAGCTCGGTGTGGAGCCCGGAAGCCGGGTCTCCCACACCTTCGAGCTGACCTTCGACCCGTCGGTGCACGATATGTTCGTGACCTGGGCTGCCGGTGGGACCATGGTGGTCGCGCAACCTCAGGACATGCTGACCCCGGTCCGCTTCGTGAACCGCAACCGGCTCACGCACTGGTTCTCGACGCCGTCCGTGCTGACCCTGGCCACCCGGCTCCGTGCCCTGGTCCCCGGCAGCATGCCCGACCTGAGGTGGAGCCTATTTGCCGGCGAGCAACTCGCCCTGGCCCAGGCGCGAGCCTGGGCCGCCGCGGCGCCGCAGTCGGTCGTTGAGAACCTCTACGGACCAACCGAGCTCACCATCACCTGCACGCGCTACCGCCTTCCCGCGGACCCACGCGCCTGGCCGACTACGAGCAACCTGACGGTCCCCATCGGCAGGCCGTACCCACATCTGGAGGCGATCGTCGTCGACGACGACGGCCACGAGGCCGACGAGGGTGAGCTATGCGTTCGCGGGGCGCAGCGATTCGAGGGCTACCTGCCCGACTCAGAGGATCCCGGCGCCGGAGCGGCGGACTTGCAGCGGGCATCGGCCGCACTACCCGACGAGTGGTACCGCACCGGGGACCGAGTTCGGCGCCTCGGTGAGGAGCTCGTGCACGTCGGCAGGCTCGACAACCAGGTGAAGATCAACGGCTACCGGGTGGAGCCGAGCGAGGTAGAGGCCGTCATCTCAGAGCTGGCGGGCGTCCGGGAGGTGGCGGTGGTGGCAGTGCCGACGCCGGCCGGCCCGCGACTGCATGCGTTCTACTGCGCGGCGGACATCGACGAGCACACCGTGGAGCAGGGTGCGCGCAACCGGCTGCCCCCCTTCATGGTCCCCACCCGGTTCCACGCGGTGCACACCCTCCCCACGGGACCCCACGGGAAGTTGGACCGAGCCACCCTGCGCCGACAGGCGGGCACACCCACGAGGTGACGGGTCGGATCAGGACGCGGGGCCTGCGGCCGTCCGGGAGAAGGCGGCAACGAGTCCGTCGACATTCTGGAGCTCCTCACCGGTCACGTCCGACGCGATCGGCCGGTTCAGCCTCTCCTCGACACAGCCGACCACCTCGACAAGACGGAACGAGTCATACCGCGGCAGGGAGCGCAACGGACATCGTGGGTCGGGTGCTTCGGTAAGGCCGAGCACCTGCTGCACCACCTCAGCGACCAGCTCTCGAAGGGCCACCTGCGAACCCGGTCGGTCGGCCTGCGACACGTTTGTCCTCGCCGACCCCACAAGGACGTCGACGTCGGCGAGGAGCTCTGCATGCATCTGGTCGAACAGGCCGACGTCGGGCACGGTTCCCCGCTCCCGTCGCCGGGTCGCGAGAAAGCTCTGCGTAACCAGACGCTGCCAAGCGTCGGCTCGGGACGCCGCCTCGGGACCCAGGCCATGGCGGGACCACCATGCGGCATGCAGCTCGCGCTCACGACCGAGGATCCAGATGTCGAGCCCCACCGACTCCAACACCGACGCCGAGGACCGCTCCCGGGCGCGCTCGGCGACGTACTCCTCGATGCAGGCCGACGCGTCCACGGCGGCTCGGACCGCCTCAGCGCCCCAGGCGGCGAGGTCGACGGCGGGTAGCCGGCCAGGCTCGACATCGACGACCTGGTACGTCCCGGCCAGCGAATCCCACTCCTTGGCACTGAGGCGCCAGATCCCCGGCCGCACCGACCCCCACGGGGTGTCGATGTGGTAACCGTCGACGACCAGAACTGCGCCGTCCTGCTCGGCCTGAACGACGAAGCTGTGCTCTACATGGCGCCGTCCGTAGTACGGCAGCCAGGGCAGGCCGTTGCCGTCGGCGATGACCAGGCTCGGCCGGTCGCGGCGCATTGCGTCCCGCACCCATAGGGCTGGTCCGGCCTGGAACTCCCCCACCCGCAGACCGAGCACGTGCGCCGCGTGCTCGAGGCGGGTCGCCGCCGAGGTGTCGATGCGGGTGCCCCCGTCGGCGGCGCGGGTGGGAAAGGACAGACGCCAGCCCATGCGGGCGTGGATGTCCGGCTCGTAGGCCTGGTCTGCGAGCAGGGCAATGGAGGTCTGCAGGCAATCAAGGGACGTCGCGCGCAGGCCAGCGAGAAAGGGCGTCCACATCTCGTGCGTGACCGACTCCATGGCGCGCCGTCAGCCCCGGCCGGCCGGTCCCACAGCCTTCACCCGCGACTCCTCGGCGACCACGGCCAGGCCGCTGGCCGGAGACCCAGCTGCCACTGCTGCGCGGACGCACACGCCCACCAGTCCCGCTCCCAGCGCGCTGATCGGCGCACCCACCTCGGGGGACAGCCCGGCCATATCGGGACGGGGTAGCGGGTTGGCCCGGACGTCTAGAATGATCTTGGCCAGCCGCCGCATCAGCTGGGCCAACACCTGGGAGCGCTGAACCGGGGCACGCAGGGTGCTGAAGAAGCTGTCGTACAGCATGTAGAGCAGTGGTCGCTGCTCGGTCGTCTGGTAATGAGCCGCCTGGAGCAACGACGTACCATCCGGAACCAGCCGGCGCGCAACGTGGTCGTGCACCTCCTGCTGCAGTTCGACGGCGTCCCGGAGGGGCGCGTCGAGCCGCGAGCCGTGCCGGTTGCGCATCAGCTTCCGCACGAGCTTGTAGTCGGGTGCCCACGAGCCGCTGAACGCCTCGTGCCAGGCCCGCATGCCAGGCCGGATCAGCCGGTGGTAGACGTCCCGCGGGCACGACCCCGCGTAGAGCAGCATCCCGCTGTAGGCATTGACGTAGTCGGCCATCGTCTCTTGAGTGTTCGGCTCCGTGTGCTCAGGGTCTGCCAACAGCTCGGCGATCAGCTGCCACAGGATGAAGCCCACCTGGTGCCCGGTGATCCACCGGAACCAGGACAACTGCTCCCGGCTGCCGGACGGCGCCCCCAAGGCCTCCGTGGCCAGTCGTTGAATGACACTGACTGCTCCGGGGCAGCCTTCGCCGCGGCCCGCGGAGTCGTCAGCGTCGTTGGTGCAGCTGTCGGTGATCGGGAGCAGCAAGGGCTCGACCCCGCGCCCGGCAAGGACCCGGGCCGTGTCGCGGTCGGGGAGATCGTCGACGACGATGTTCGTCGATGGACCGCGCCCGCGCCACTGCGCCGCGAAATCCGCTGGCAACGTCGGCGCCGTACAAATTCGCCATTCCCCCGGGACGACTTCACCCATGGCCCCAGCGTCCGGCGCCGCGATACAACCCAGATACGTGCCGCCCCGCGGTCACTCCCCGACGATCCCGGAGCGGTGCGCCATGACGATGGCTTGGGCCCGGTCGCGCAGCGTCAGCTTGCGGCTCACGCTGCTCATGTGCGACTTGACGGTCATCACACTGATCGAGAGCGCATGCGCCACCTCGCTGTTGGACAGCCCCAACCCCACCAGCTCAAAGACCTGCAGCTCACGCGCCGACAGCGTCGAGATGATGTGCGCACTGAGCTCCTTGTCCGGGAGGTCCACCAGCTCGGCCACCCGGCGCAGAAGCGACATGCCAATCACGCTCGCGCCGCTGACAACGCTGCGAATAGCGGCCGCGAGCTGCTCCCGCGCGTCCTCCATGGGCAGGACTCCGCGCACCCCGCCCTGGATCGCCCGAAGATAGCTCTCCGGCGACGCGGACTCGTCCACTAAAAGGATCACAGCCGCCCGACCTCGAAGACGCTGGGCGGCGCGCACTCCGTCCAGCTCCAGTGGCTCGTGCCCGATCACCGCCACCGCAACGTCCCCGTCGTCCAGGGCCCTCGTCAACTCGTTGTCCGTGGTGCTCTGGTGCACAACTCTCATGTCAGGCTCGCGAGCTACGACCGCCGCAAGGCCCTCGCACACCATCGAACGGTGGTCGGCGACGAGGACGCGGACTTGTGACCTCGCCCCCAAGAGAATCGCCCCCGTGAATCTCAAGAATGGAATCCTCTCGACACTCCAGCCACTATGTCAACGGCAATAACGGCAGCAACCTGTATGGCGGACGTATCAGGCCATGGTGGAGTCCGGCCGACGAATGTGACACCGGCACCGGGCTGGAGGCGGATATGCGAATAAGCGTGGCCGGCCTCGGCCGGATGGGCTCCCTGCACGCGAGCACGCTAAGGGCGCTCGGCGGCGTGGACGAGGTTCTGCTTGTACGACGCCGCCCCGGATCGTGCCGCGCAGGTCGCTCACAAACTCGAGCTCAGGCGTGCACGAGAAGCCGCCGGTTTCGGCGAGCTCGGCTTCGACCACACGATCCCGGGCGAACACCAACGACGCGCAGCCGCCTCGCGCGCATACGTCGCCGCTTTCGGAGGCATCGGGTCGACCTAGCGTGGCGTCGACCTGGGCCTGGGGCCCTCGGCCTGAAGCTTCCTGGACAGCTTCGCGGCTGCCTATGCCGAAGAGATGGCCTCGTTCGTCGAAGTGGTCAGGGACAGCGACCACCCGAGGCCACACTGACCGACACCGTCCACGCCTTCCGGATCGTCAAGGCCTGCGTCGTCTTCCGACGCGAGGCACGCCCGGTCGACCCGACTGAGATCGCCGAACCGGACTCAAGTCCTGAGCTTGTTCCTTAAGTCCTGACCTTGAACGATGCCCCGAACAGGGATTGCTCGGACATGATCACAGCCTTCCTCTAACCCCGTGCTCCGACCGAAGAGGGATCTGAACATGATCGCTGACCCACAGTGTGTGGTACTGGATTGTCCAGATCCACAGACACTGGCTGAGTTTTACCAATCGCTACTCGGCGGCGATGTCAACCATCCCGATCAGCGGTGGGCGCTCCATGACGGCTGGGCAACGCTGCACACGCCCTCCGGTCTCGTGCTCGCCTTCCAGCGGGCTACGGAGCACCAGCCACCGCATTGGCCGGATCCTGCCCGGCCCCAGCAGTTCCATCTGGACTTCGGCGTCGCGGATCTGGACCAAGCGCAGAAGGACGCGCTGGCTGCGGGGGCGACACTACTCGACGATGGCGCTGAGGGACGGCCCTGGAGGGTCTATGCAGACCCGGCGGGGCACCCCTTCTGCCTGGTCCGCCAGTGACACCCCGGTCGCAGCCCTCACTGTCGGCGTAGAACCGCAACCTCAATGAAGATTTTGCATCCTGAAGTCGCAGGTAACGGGTCTGGTGTGAGCGTCGGGTGGGATGCTCCCGCCGGTCGTGCCGATGATCGTCGGTCACCTGGGAGATCTCGGTGTTCGTCAGCACCAGCAAGGCCCGTAGCAGCAGGGTGGCGTGACGGGCGTTCATGCGGACCTTCGTCAGATCCTCCAGATCTTCCGGTTCGCGAAGTCGTTCTCGACCGGCGCCCGCTCGCTGCTCAGCAGCCGGTCGGCCTCCCTCTGGGGCGTCGGTCAGGCACTTGCCTCGCGCTGCTTTGCGCCCCGTGAGGATCACCGGCTGATCGTCGGAGTCGTCGTCCAGCCCGACGAACCCAAGGTCGGCCAGGGCCCCGAGCCCGCCCTCGCGCAGCTTGGCGCACAGCCTGTCGTGCCGGGCGGCGGTGATCTCCGAGGAGACCCCGGACGGGCCTGCGAGATCTAGATCAGGTTCCTCCTCTCGTCGGTGAGGGCGAGGAAGAGCAGCCCGTGGGCCTTGTGCTTGCCGGAGTAGTTGCGCCGGTTGTCGAGAGTGCGGGCGCCAAAGCCCCTCAGTGGCTACCAAGTTCGCCTGCGGCAGACGCCGAAGACGTCCAACGGACTGGTGATATCCCGCAGGGGCATGCCAAAGTTAAACGCCTACTCGGAAAACCGCAGGTCACAGAAGGGATTGCCTATGACTGTGGACCTCGCCCAGCCTGGTTTGTCCACCACGGTGGAGGCGCTGCGGCTCAGGGACTGGCGGCTCGGTGCTGGCCAGCCGACCAAGGTTCTGGACCAGTTCCGTGACGAGGACTTCAAGATCGTGATCGATGACCGGGCTGATGTCCACATCAACTCCCGCGACGGCCGCTTCTATCTCGGCTGGTTTCCGGACGGCCGTCCCGGCACGGATGGCGAGGGTTGGAAGCTGGCGGTCACCGGCACGGAGAAGGTCCTTGGCTACCACGTGTCGTTCGATACCGAGACCCCGGCCGAAGTCGTTGCCGCAACGGTGGCCGCGGTGCTGGCCACCCCCCGCCCCGTCCGCCCCTCATGACCGGCCATCCGGCGAAGGAGCGTGTTGCCAAACCCGTTTATCTTGACTGTCTCGTCGGCGAGTTCATCGACTGCCGCAGTCCTGCGACTGGCCATCAACCCGCACTTCGCCCTCGCTCACTTCGTCCTGTTTGGCTCGCGATTTGAGCGGTAGGTGCAAGGGCGCAGGCTTCCGCACCGCACTCACTCGGGGATCCCGGTGCGGCGGCCTCGGCGGCTGAAACCGAACTGCTCGATGGCGCAGAGACGACCTTGACCAAGGTCCATGAGGGCTGGTCCGCTTGGGTAGTTGGGGTGTCGAACTCGGGGGTTGCCTTCGTGGCCAGGTCGGTTCTTGGTGTGTTGTGTCGCTTCAGCGGCAATGGAGCGGATTTGGCCAATCCTGTCGTCGGCCGGGCGGCCCGCGCATGAGGCTTCGGCGCGGGATGGCGATCGCCGTCGTAGCTGCCGGTGGTGCCGTGACGACAATGCTCGTTGGGCTTGTCACGAATGCTGTGTCCGATCAGTCACAATGGCCCGGCTGGCTGGGGTGGTTACAGCGGCACGCCTGGTTTTCGTTCGCCATGCTGGGCGCGGCGATGGTCGGGCTGACGGTGTTGCTCGCTGCGCTGTCGGAGACCCGGACACCCGTACCACCTGCTCAGTCGCCGCCTCGGCCGGACGACGAGTCGGGGCCTCCGGGAGCCGCCCTGGTGTTGCGGTCGCTGCCGCGCGACACCGCGGCGTTCACCGACCGGTCCGCTGAGCTGGAGGCACTGGTGCGGTCGGTCCGGACATCACAGGAGAGCGGTGAGGCCCTGCCGGTCCACGTGATCGATGGAATGCCGGGGGTCGGAAAGACGACCTTCGCGGTGCACGCCGGGCACATGCTCTCGGAGCGGTTTCCCGACGGGCAGCTCTTCGTGAATCTCAACGGGCACACGTCAGGACGGACACCGGTGCAGGCCACGGAAGCGCTAGCCTCGCTGCTGGCGGCCACCGGGGTGCCGACGCAGCAGATACCCGTCGGCGACGACGTGGGCGCAGTCACCCAGGCGCGGGCCGCCATGTGGCGGAGTCGGCTTGCGGGGAAGAATGCGCTGCTCATCCTCGACAACGCGGCCAGCTACCGGCAGCTGGAGCCCCTGCTCCCGGGCGGGGGCGGCTGTCTCGTGCTAGTGACCAGCCGGAAGCGGCTCGCGGCGCACGAGGAGGTGGTCCTGCCAGTGGCGGCACTGCCCCCGGATCACGCGGTCGACCTGCTCGTACGGCTCAGCGGCCGGCCAGCGGACTCGCTCGACCGGGACATACTCGAGGAATTGGTGGAACTCTGCGGGCATCTACCGCTGGGGGTATCGCTACTCGCGGCACGGCTGCGGCACCATCCGTCCTGGAGCGCCGAGGACCTGCGGGAGCGGCTGGTTGCGGCCCGGGACCGGCTGGGAGAGCTGCGTGCTGGGGAGCGCGCGGTCGACGCGACATTCGATCTGTCTTACCGGGACCTCGAGCCGGAGTTGCAAAGTTTCTTCCGTTCCCTTGGCTTCTATCCTGGAACAGACCTCGATGCGTATGCCGGGGCCGCACTCTGCTCGGTCCCAGTGGCCAAGGCCCGCCAGCAACTCGACGCCCTCTACGACGCCCACCTCATCGACGAACAACCAGGGAGCCGCTACCAGCTTCACGATCTCTTGCGCGACTACGCCCGCGGTCTTGCCGCCGAGGGAGACAGCATGGAGAACACTCAGGCCATTCAGCGCGTGTGCACCTACTATCTGGCCGCTCTCGCCGTCGCAAACAGATACATCGTCCGCGGCGGCGCAATCGTGCCGGCACCGCCGAACGACGCGGTGCAGGCAGAGGCTCCCCCCATGGAGTCGCGTACGGCGGCCCTGGGCTGGCTGGAGAACGAGCGGCCCAACGTCCTGGCATGCATCCGGCGGGCGAACAGCCTCGCCCTGCACGACCTCGTGATCCGTCTGGCCGCGGCCATGGCTCCCTTCCTGCGGCAGGCCGGACCCTGGGATCAGGCCGTCGGGCTCCACCGGACCGCCGCCGAGGCCGCTCGGCACACCGGCGACCGACGGGCGCTGGCCGATGCGCTCGCCGAGCTCGGCGTCGTACGACGCTTCATGGCCGCCTACCCCGAGGCGATCGAGCCTCTGAACGAGGCAGTGGCCCTATACGACGAGGTCGGTGACCGGCGTGGTAAGGCCGACGCGCTGAACCAGGCGGGCATCGTCTGGTACCTGACAGCGGACAACGACGCCGCAGCCCGCGCCCAGACCGAAGCCCTCGCCCTCTACCGTGAGCTGGGGGACCGGCTCGGACAGGCCAACGCGCTCGCGGACCTCGGCATGGTGCGTCGCCAGACCAGCCAGTTCGACGCCTCGGTGGAGGCGCAGACGGAGGCCCTGTCGCTCTACCGCGAGCTGAACGACCGGTACGGAGAGGCCAACTCCCTGCGGGACCTGGGTGTCGTGCACTGCCTCATGGGCGAGTACGACCTGGCGACGCGGCGCCACCGCGAGGCGTTCGACATCTACCTGGAGCTCGACGACCGGGTTCACCAGGCGTACGCCCTCAATGAGTTGGGAGTCGTACGACGGCTCACCGGCGATCTCGTCGGGGCACGAGAGGCTCACTCCCAGGCACTGGAGCACTACACCGAACTCGGCGACAGATTTGGGCGCGCGAACAGCATCCGCCACCTCGGGGTGCTTGAGCGAGTCTCCGGGAACATCACGGAGGCGATCCGGCTGCTGGAGGAGGCCCTGAGCGCGTACCGCGATCTCGGCAGCCGCGGAGGCGAGGCCGCCTCGCTGAGCGAGCTGGGTGCGGTTCGCGGGATCGCCGGAGAGCGGGATGACGCGGTCGATGCGTTCCAGAGCAGCCTGGAGATCCTGCAGGAGCTGGGTGACCGGTGTGGCGAGGCGGAAGTGCTGAACCACTGGGGGACCCTGCTGCGCACCTCCGACGACCCGGAAGCGGCACGCGGGCGCTTCGAGCGGGCACTGGGCTTGGCACGGGACATCCGCTGTCCGCTGGAAGAGGCGCGGGCGCTGGAAGGCATCGGTCGCTGCCACTGGGTAGTCGACGGGCCCGCTCGGGCCGAGGGCCCGCTGCGTGACGCGGTCAATGTGTACCGGCAGCTGGGCGTGAGCGCGGCGGCCGACGACGTCGAACGGCTGCTGGTCTCGCACTCGGGCTGAGTCTGTGGCCGGATTCCGTATGCCGGCGCAGGCGGTGAGGCTGCTACGTTGCCAGCCGATCTGTTGCTTCGACCGCCGTCGCACCGTGCCAGGCCCAGCACGTCCATCACGAGGAGCGTTGAATGCCGTCACCCACGACCGCAACCGAACCGCGCACCGCGACGCCCGTCGGCCCGGCGTCCACGGATGCGGCGCCGGGTACCGCGGTCCTCGACCGCGTGGCCGCCCGCGTGCGGCAGCGGCTGGAAACCGAGCAGTCCGCGACAAGCCGCGTTGGCGACGGCTCCCACGCGGCCTCGATCATCTGGCCCTGGCCCGTGTGAGCACCTCCGCTTGATGACGCGGCTCGAAGGCACCACCCCTTTCCGGACATTCATTCTCAAGATCGCCAACCGCTGCAACATCGACTGCGACTACTGCTTCGTGTTCAACTCCAAGGACCAGGCGGCGCGGCACCTGCCCGCCCGGATGGACGTTGACGTAGCACGGGCTGCCGCCCGGCGGATCGGTGAACACGTCGCGGCACACGGCCTGCAGACGGTGCATGTCGTCCTTCATGGTGGGGAGCCGTTGCTCGCCGGTGCCCGGCACATGGCCGACCTGCTGGGCACCATCCGGGAAGGGATTCCGGCGGGCACGGAGGTCCGCTTCGAGCTCCAGACCAACGGGACACTGCTGTCCAACGCGTGGCTGGATCTC
Source organism: Streptomyces sp. 7N604 (assembly GCF_052245475.1). Taxonomy (NCBI): domain Bacteria; kingdom Bacillati; phylum Actinomycetota; class Actinomycetes; order Kitasatosporales; family Streptomycetaceae; genus Streptomyces; species Streptomyces sp. 7N604. The sequence goes on from NZ_JBQQBX010000005.1 coordinate 156,428, forward strand.
TTCGAGCGGCACGCAGTGGTGGTGGGCGTCAGCCTCGACGGGCCGCCGACCGCAAACGACCGGCACAGGCTGACGCACGCCGGGCGGTCGAGCGCCGCCTCAGCCGTGCGCGGCATCGAGCTACTCCGGTCCCGGCCGCATCTGTTCGCGGGACTGCTCGCCGTCGTGGACCTGGCCAACGACCCCGTGGAGGTTCACGACTATCTGGCGTCGTTCGAGCCACCGATGATCGACTTCGGCCTGCCGCACGGGACCCACGACGACCCGCCGCACCGCGACGACCCGAGCGTCCCCGAGTACGGGCTATGGATGAGCCGGGTGTACGACGCCTGGCTCGCTCGGCCTGAGTACCGGCACAGCGTACGGATGCTGGAAGACATCGTGGCCCTCAGCTCCGGCGTGCGCGGCTCGGTGGAAACGCTCGGTCTGGCCCCACCGACGAGCGTCGTGATCGAGTCCGACGGAACGGTCGAGGGCGTCGACACTCTGCGGTCCGTCGAGGAGGGTGCGTCCTGGCTGGGGCTCGACGTGTTCAACCACTCCTTCGACGAGGTCTTGCACCATCCGAAGCTCCTGCACCGGCGGCACGGAAAGGCCGCGCTCGTCGAGAAGTGCCAGAGCTGTCCGCTGGTGGAGGTGTGCGGCGGGGGCTACCTCCCGCACCGCTTCAGCGCCGCTCGCGGCTACGGGAATCCCTCCGTCTACTGCGCGGACCTGGAGTACCTCATCCGGCATGTCCAAGGCTCCTTGCGGCGACACGGCTGGAGCCCGTATGCGTCGGCCGCTCCGTCCCCGTAGGCGCGCATGCCGTACCGCCACAAGGGGATCAAGCGTTGGAGCGAGCGAGTGAAGCGACCGACGAACGACGGGAGACGCCAATGACCGTGACGATCCGCCCCGCAGAGAAGCGGGACGTCCTGGCCGTGGCCGAGCTGATCGAGGAGATCGAGCGATTCTACGGGTCAACCGAGATCCAGCCGCTCGAGGAGCGCCGGTTCCAAGTGGAGGACGCCCTGTTCGGCTCTCCGCCGCTGGCATCCGCCCTCCTGGTTGAGGACGAGACCGGTGGCCTCGTCGGCCTCGCGGCATACTCCTTCCTCTGGCCAGCCGCCGGCTCCTCCCACTCCCTCTTCCTCAAGGAGCTCTACGTCCGCGACACCCTCCGTCGTCAGGGCGTCGGCGCCCGCCTCATGGATGAACTCCGTGCCCTGGCCGCCGGACGCCCTGGGTGCAGCCGAGTCGAGTGGATGACGGACCGCGACAACCCAGGCGCGCGGGCCTTCTACAAGTCGCTGGGGTTCGCCGAGTTCGACGGGAAGATCGTCTATCGAGTCGACACCGGCACGGCATGAGGAGGAGCGAGTTGAAGGAAGAGCGCTGCGATCGATGTGACTGCATCATCGGGCTGGGATGCGACTGCCTGCGTGACGGGGCCGTGCCGAGGGTGCGTCCTGCATTCCAGCCGAGGCGGGAATGGCGGCGTTTCCCCGCGGACACGATCCTGATCTCGCCCACGCGGTACGCGCACCTACCAGGGGCGTGCACTCACCTGATCGAAGAGTTGGTGAAGGCGCCGCGCTGGGGCTGGATCCCTGACCCGCCGCCCGGGCTCTGGGACCGGTTGAGCAGCAGTTACCCGGCGACCGCAACGGAAGGCAACACCGAGCGGCAGGCGATACGGCGGTGCGAGGAGTGCCAGTCGGCCTTGTCGTGACGTGAGCTCGGTGGCCGCGGCGGCAATCGGGCCAACTCAAGCGTGTCAGGTCGCCACGCTCAGCAGGACGTCGGTTAGGCGGTCCGCCGCGTCGGGGCGGCCCAAGGCGCGGGCCTGTTCCACCATGTGCTGTCGCTTCTCGGGTGAGGAGAGGATCGAGGAGACGGCCCTGCGCAGACCCTCGGGCGTGACCGCCTCCTTGAGCAGCGCGACGGCGGCTCCCGCCTGCTGGAGGTGGAGGGCGTTGTGCTCCTGCTCGTTGGCGGCCGACGTTGCGAGCGGGATGAGGACAGAGGGCTTACCGAGGGCAGTGAGCTCGGCGATCGTGCCAGCGCCGCTGCGGGAGATGACGACATCGGCGAGGGCGAGGACGTCGGGGAGCTCCGAGCCGACGAAGTCGGTGACCAGGTAGCGGGGCCGGATATCGTCCGGGAGCTGGGCGGCGTACTGGCGGGCCTCCTCGATGGATGTGGCGCCGCACTGGTGGATGACGTTGGCCTGGGTGAGCAGCCACGGGAGGACCGCGCCGACCACGGTGTTGATCTGGACAGAGCCCTGGGCGCCGCCGGTGACGTAGACAGTGGGCAGGGTGCGGTTGAAACCGGTGAGGCCGAGGCCACCGATCGCTTTGTCCGGCTGGCCGGTAAGGACTTCGGGGCGTACGGGGTTGCCGGTGACGACCGCCGAACTGCGGACCGAGTCGGGCAGGAGCGGCAGGGTCGACTCGGAGGAGACGGCGACGCGGGTGGCGGCCCGGGCCAGGGCCCGGTTGGCCAGACCGAGGCGGACAGTCTGTTCGTGGATGACGAGCGGGCGGCGACAGAACTTGGCCGCGAGGCCGACGGGGACGGCGACGTAGCCACCAGTGGACAGCACCACGTCGGGCTTGAATTCGGAGACGATGGCGCGGGCCTGGGCCGCGCCCAGCGGGACGCGCCCCATGTCCTTGATGTTCGCCGGGGAGGCCAACTTGAGCGGGTTGCTGGAGCGGCGGATCTTGCCGGTGGCCACGGTCTTGAAGGAGATGCCCTCACGCTCGGTGACGCGGGCCTCAAGACCGGTGGCGGTTCCGACCCACAGGACGTCCAGCCCGATGCCGAGGCGGGCGAGCCGGGTGCTGGTCGTGCGGATCGTGGTGAGTGCGGGGTAGGTGTGGCCGCCGGTCCCGCCGCCTGTGACGATCAGCCGGAAGGGCCGGCCCGGGGCGGCGATACGGCGGTCGAGGTCAGCGCTGGTCACGTCGTTGGGCTTCCCGTTCCGGCGGGCTCCGGGGTTGTGCCTGGGCCTGGAGACATTCGGACCTGCCGGGCGATATCAGGCAGCCGCACCTTCGTGAGGAGCCGTCCGACGCCCCACGGCGTGGTCCCGAACTGATGCAGGTAGGTGCTCAGCGTGCGCTGCTGCTCGGCGGTGAGGACGAACTCGCGCACCCCTGCCTCCGTACGACGGAAGCGGTGCGGATCACGGACGCTCTCCCGGCGGCGTGCGGCCGCCAAGAGAGCGTCGAGGTCGAAGCGCGCGGTCTGGCGCAGCACCTCGGACGGGTCAGGGCGGAAGATGTCGGACAGGATGAGGCGGTGGTATTCGGCGCCCTCGCGTACCAGCGCCTCGATCAGGCCACCGCCGCCCACGCCGACACCGATGTCACGGAGCGCGGCCAGGCAGGCGCGGGTGGCGAGATCCGCGGTGTCGTCCAGGGCCTCGGAGATGATCCGCGTCCGGTAGGTGTAGAGCAGGTTGTTCCCCAGGTGGCCCTCGACGTAGCGGTCGATGTTCTCCGTGGCGTATGCCAGGAGCTCGGCGCGGTCGTCCCACAGCTGCTCGTCGGTCTCAGCCGCGAACTCCTTCAGCACGGCCGCCAGGGCGGGCCCGTGGGGCATGGTCCGTGCGAGCTCCAGCCAACGCATCGGCGAGATGCAGTGTCCGCGCAGGATGGCCAGAAGGACGGCGAAGACGCCGCCGTTGTAGAGGGAGGCCAGGAGCAGGTTCATCACCCGGGACTCCCGGTAGTCCTCGTACGGCATGTCGGGCACGGTGACGCACACCTCGTCCAGCTCGGCCGCGCGCAACTCCTCACCGAACACGGTGTAGGCGCCATAGCAGCGCGGTACGACCCGCCACTTGGTGACCAGCCCGTGTTCGCGGCGGTAGGCGTCGGTGCACATCTCGCTGCCGGGCAGCAGGGTGAGCTGGAACATGTTGAGCCGGTCGAACCCGGCGTCCACGAGCTGGCGCAGGGTGCCGAGGTGCTTGGCCTTCGAGTCACCTGGCAGGGCGAGGATCACCTCGCTGTAGGTGCCCGCCCCGGCGTCCGCGGCGGCGAGGGCGATCTCCATGAGCTTGCCGGCGTCGATGTTCGTACGGGCGATCCTGCGCAGGACATCGGGGTCGAGGGACTGCACGGCGCCGGACAGACTGATGGCGCCGGGGACCTGGGCGACGGCTGACACGACGCGGTCGCGCTGGTTCTTGCCGGTGGTGACGTTGACGACGCGCGGCCAGCCGTAGAGCTGCTGTCATTCGGCGATCACCTGGCAGGTCTCGTGGTCCTCGGGGTACATGCCGAAGTTGCTGTCGGTGATGAGGAGTTCGTTGCGGGCAGTCCCGGCCTCGACGAGCGGTTTCATGCGGCGGCCGATGTAGTGCAGCTCGGCGCGGATGTGCTCAGGGTTCTTCTTGGCGACCTTCTGGAAGTACGCGGTGCCCTCCTGGCAGAAGGTGCACTTGAACGGGCAGCCCCGGTTGGTTTGAACGGTGGGAACGAGCTTGCCGTCGAAGAACTCGTCCATGAGGCCGAGCGTGTACGGGGATGGCACGTCGGACAGGTCGTGGATCCGGGGCCGTGGCGGCGAAGCGTAGAAGGTCCCGTCCCTGTCCATGCGATGCACGCCGGGGATGCTGCCGCGCATCTCGGCTCGACCGCCACCGTTGAGGGTGAGCAGAAGATCGCAGAACGCGACCTCGCCCTCCCCGTCGACGTAGAAGTCCACCTTCCCGGCCAGGCGCTCGCGCCAGAATTCGGTCTGCTCCTGAAGGCGGAGCGGATAGTGGGGACCGCCGAAGACAACCGTCATGCACGGAAAGCGCCGCTTTATCAGCTCGGCGAAGACGAGTGAGAGCTGGCTGTTCCAGATGTAGTGCGAGAACCCGATCACGTCAGGGGGCCCGTCCTGCTCCAGCGCGTCCGCAAGCGCTTCGGGATACTTGAACACCCGAACGGGGTGGACGAGGTCCACCTTCGTGGCCGCGTAGGTGGCCAGCCCCGCCACCGCCTGCGGCATCGTCTCGGCTGAGATCGCCTGCTGGGTGTAGGTGAGGTCGGCCAGCCACACGGTGAGCGTGACCTTTGGCTGCGCAACCGGGGCCACGGCCGGCACCGGCAGCAACACGGGCGCCGTCATGCCATGACCTCCAGAGGCGACGGGCGGCGGAGGAAGATCTGCAGAAGCAGACGGCGCTCGCTCTCGGGCACGTCCTCCTGCCCCCGGCCGAGCGCCTCGCGACCGTGGCAGCACAAGTGCTGGTTGACGATGAGCATGTCACCACGGCCCAGCAGGAACCTCCGCTGTCCGACAATCAGTTCGCGCTCCAGGGCCCGGGCCGCCTTGATGTATGGGTCGGCGGAGTTGGCGTCGGCGAACATCTTCGCTGTGAACCGGACGAAGCCTCCCAGCGGCGACAGGCCGTCGATGATGGGGAAGGGCCGCCACTCCTCGCCGACGCCCGTCAGGTCGTAGAAGTCCCCGTCCTCGTACCGCGGGTGGGTCAGCAGCTCGGTGTCGGCGTAGCTGAGCCGGTCCACGGCACGGCGGATCTGCGAGACGAGGCTGTGGCCCTGGCCCTTGGGGTCGGGACGTACGCACAAGAGAGCGCTGTAGTCGGGTGGCCAGGTGGAGTTCACGATGTCCAGGTGCATCGGGTTGTACCCCGTGCCGGTGGCGCGCATGGGGTCGATGGCCAGGTTGGTGCCCAGCGCCTTCCACAGCGGCCAGCGGCCGAAGGCGCGCAGCGGAGTGGCGATGAGGGAGACGAGGGCGGTGACGGCGTGCAGGCCGTTGTTCCCGGTGCCGAGAGCGTCGAGCAGGTCAGCCAGCTCCAGAACGGCGAAGCCTTCGCCGGCGGGGGCGTTCAGCAGCCGGTCACAGATGGCGAGGAACTCGGCGATGTACGGGAAGCTACGCAGCGTTTGGCGATAGGCAACGGCGGTCTCTGGGGACAGCAGGCCGTCAGTGAGCTTCCAGTCGGGAAGGATCGCGGCGTGCCGGGCCAAGTCGGCGACGAGCTCCTTAGGCAGTGCCACGCGATACTCGGGCAGGGTCGTGGTGGGCATATGGCACTCCTCATGTGGGTGTGGCTGATGGGGTGCACGGAGCCACGGGCGTGCGAGGGTGACGAGAGGGCCGTTGGCGTACGGCCGACACGCGGCTACGGGCGGAGCAAGTGGCCGATATCACCGACGAGCCAAAGGATCAGCAGGACGGGGACGACCAGCACCGCGAGCTGGAACCAGCTGAAGCCGTAGCGCCGCAGGAGTCGGAGTGGGTGGCAGAGCCCCCAGCACAGCGGCGGCAGTCCCGTCCGCCAGGGCCGAGGTCGTCGTTGGATCGTGTCTCTGGGTGCCGGGTTCATCGGCACCTGCGTTTCGATCCGAAGAGCACAAGGGCTCCGAAGGCCACGTTCAGCACGATGGTGAACAGCAGGCCGGTCATCGTCATTGCGACGGCACCACGATCCCCCGCGCCAGGCCCTCCTCGACCGCAGCCAGGGCCTTCGGCCACTCGGGTCGGTCGGCACGGCTGGAAAGAACGATCGCGCGGTCCACGAACGTCGCCACCGGGACCCATCTGCGCTCGTCCACGTAACGGAGCACCCCGCGCAGCGCCCTGGTCCTGCACCCTCAACTGGCTGGTCCCTGGGGTCAGGCACGCGTAGACCACGACCGGAGTGCCATGCGGTGCCTGCTGCGCTGGGGCCTCGACCACCGCGCTCACTGCTTCCGCCTCCGGTCCTCGGAGTCGTTATCGCGGGTCTCGTACGAGGGCTGTGGAGCGACCGGAAGGACACACCAGGCGATCGTTCCGTCGGCGGTGAATCCCCATCTTCCGCCGAGTGCGTCGATGAGGGTGTCCACGAGCCACAGACCCCGCCCACCCTCGTCGTCCGGGTTGGCCCTCGCCGGGCTGGGCACCGCGGACGGCGAGTGATCGTTGATCTCTAGCCGCACCTGTCCATCGGTGTGCATCATACGGAAGCTGATCGTGTCGCCGCGCCCGTGGAGAACTGCGTTGGTGAATAGTTCCGAGATCACCACTTCGACGAAGTCGACTCGGTCCTTGGACACGTGGCACGCGTTCCGCAGCCACGAGGCTCCGATTCGCCGCGCCTGCGCGACCCGTGACTCATCGCGTACGAAGGCGACCTCGACGGGCGACGGAAGCGCCTTGCACGCTCCAGCCGTGGAGGTGGTACAGGATCTCGTGGGAACGGTCGTGGTTGGAACCGAGGACACCATCGCCCAGTCCTTCCGGTGGTCGTGACCGGGGAGCACGAAGCACGGCCGTGGAGCGAGTAATTCCGGGGGCCAGGGTGGTCCGGGCGGGGTGATGCCTCCAGCTCCTGGAAAGCTCGCTGCTGGACAGTCCACGGCCCAGTCCTCCGTCTCTGTCGACGTTGCGTGATCGCAGTTATCGAACGATGACGGTGAGTTGATGGCTTTCCTACGCACCTGGCCTCGTCTCCTGAGACTTTGGCTGCCCCTGTCGTGGTCTTTTGGGACACCACTGCGTCCTGCGGGGCCGCGAGGTGGGTAAGGGGATCGACAATCGCGGCGTGCGGGCGCAGGGCCCGACGGCGTCCATTCCAGAGGGGTCACGGTGGGCGACAAGCAGCTGACGGCGTTCGGCATGTTGGTGCGGCAGCGCGGCTGGGGGTACGCGCGTTTCAGCCGCGAGTGCAAGCGGGTCTGCGCTGAGTTGCGCTTGGACGACGTGACCCCGCAGCGCAAGCAGTTCGATCGGTGGCGTTTCGGCCAGATCAAGGGGGTACCGCGTACGGAGGCGTGCGAGGTCCTGGAGCGGATGTTCCCGGGATGGACGGCAAAGAAGCTGCTCGCCCCGGCGGACGCTTCACCGCTTCCTGTGAACGCTGACGCCACACCGGCGCGCGCTGAGCAAGAACCCGAGCACGCGCCCCAGGCGGCGGACGTGCTGCTTGAGGAGGACGAGATGAAGCGGCGAACCCTGATCCGCGGCCTTGTCATTGGGACCGGTCTCGGCGTTTCCGAAACCGCCCTGGAGGTCATGGCCGCTGCACGACAACGCATGGACGTGGCCCTGGAGGCGTCGGCCATCGGGCCAGCAACATTGGAACGCTGGGAGATCACCGCCTTCGAATACGCACACGCCTACCAAACAGTGCCGCCGCAGCAACTCCTCGGCGACGTCCTCGCCGACTTCACCGAAGTGCAGCGCCTGCTGGAACAACGACAGCCCATCCGATACCGGCGCCGACTGTGCCGGGTAACTGGCCAACTCGCCGCGCTCGCCGGGATCTTCGCCTCTGCACTTGGCGCCCACCGTGAGGCGCGCGGATGGTTCCACACCGGGCACCTTGCCGCCGCTGAAGCCGGTGATACCCAGCTTGAGGGGTCGCTCGCGGTCCGGTCGGCCATCGTCTCGCTCTACTACGGGACCCCGGCTTCCGCCCACGAGCAGGCTGCCCGAGCCCGCCACGCCCTTGGGAACACCGTCGGCCCTGCCACCACACGCGCACTGGTTGTCGAAGCCCGCGCGCTCGCCCGTCTGCGGCGAGGGGAAGAAGCTCTGGCGCTGCTTCGGCAAGCCGACGACGTCTTCGGACGCCTCACGGACGAAGACCGCAGCGACCCTGCTCTCGGCCACACCGAACGGCAGTTCCTCTTTCACCTCGGCAACGCATGGACCCACCTGGGGCGTGCCGACGACGCCTGGCAGGTCCAGCAGCGAGCGCTGGAGAAGTACCCGCCCACCGAGTACCTCGACCCGACCCTGATCCGCCTGGACCGGGCAATCTGCCTCGCGCGCAGCGGCGAAGCGGAGGAGGCGTATTGCACCGCAGCACAGGCCATCACGTCGCTGCCGGACGAACACCGCACCGGCATGATCGTGAAGTACGCCACCGACTTCAGCCGTATCGCAGGGCACGCCCAGCTCCCCGCGGGCAAGGAATTCGCAGAATTGCTGCGGTCCTGAGGCGACTTACCCACCGGACACCGGGTTGATCAGGGAACCGATCCCGGAGATGTGCACTGCCACCTCGTCGCCGGGCATGATCGGACCGACCCCCGACGGCGTGCCGGTCAGCAGGACGTCCCCGGGGTGGAGCGTGACCGCCGCTGTGATGTACGCCAGCAGGGAGGCGACCGGATGCAGCATCGTGGCCGTCGTGGCACGCTGCCGCTCGGTACCGCCGACCTCGCAGCGCACCTCGAGCCCGCTTGGGTCCAGACCCGTGGTGATCCACGGACCGATCGGGCAGAACGTGTCGAACCCCTTCGCCCAGGAAGGCTGCCCATCCGCCCGCTGGATGTCCCGGGCGGTCACGTCGTTGGCACAGGTGTAGCCGAGGACGTACTCCAGTGCCTCGGCGGCCGGAACGTTTCGGGCCGTACGGCCCATGACCACGGCGAGCTCGGCCTCATGTTCCACCTCGCGTGACTGCGCCGGATAACGGATTGCCTCCCCGGGACCGATCACCGCAGACGGCGGCTTGAAGAACAGCCGGGGCGCGGCCGGTGTGTCCAGCTGCATCTCGGCGATGTGATCGGCGTAGTTCCGCCCCACCGCGACGATCTTTCCGGGAAGGACCGGAGCGAGCAGCCGCACCTCGGCGAGCGCGACGCTGCGGCCGGTGGATGCCGCAGTGCCGCGGACCGGATCAGCGGTCAGCACATCTAGGACGTCCTTGCCGTCGGCCGTGGTGGTGAGCCACCCGTACAGGACCTGCCCCTGCCACTCGAACCTCGCCAGCCGCTGCGATCCATCCGTCAGCCCCATGCATGCACCGTACCCTCGACGCGGCAAGTGGCCCTCTTGCCGGGGTCAGTACGCCGCCAGGTAGACCCGCACGCGGCTGCCCGCGCCCTCGCCGATATGGATCCGATGCCTTGCCCTTCAACGGCCGCTCGTGCGCAGTCGCCGTGGATGGCATGGACGTGAATCGCCGCCGTTGAGGTCCGCCCGCGTGGCCCGCCGCGACGGGGAACTCGAACCCGCGGCGCCGTCACGTCACCAAGGATGACTGAATACCTGCGGTGGCCTTGTCGCCGAACAACCGGCGAGCCAGATGGTGTCGATCACGGTGTCGCCAGCGCAGCGACGCGCGGTAGCCAGGGAAGTCACCACACCCTCTGGCGGAAGGGACGCGCAGTCGCGAGCATTGGGTTGCGGAGGTTGCGGAGCCACCAGCGGTGAGGGGATAACCGCAGGCACCATCCAGGACCGCTGTGCAGCATGGGTACCATTCGGGACATCTGGGCCCAGTGAACTCGCCCGGAATGCTCTCTTTCTCCTCTCCATGGGGGAGTTGGCGTTGGCGAAACCGCGCGCACCACCGATAGCGTCGGTCTACCTGAGACAACCCTCGCCCCACCACCGGGAGTTACGAGTGAACCGCCGTTCTTTGCCCGCGGTTGCGGCGCTTGCCGCAACCACCGCACTGCTCCTTACCGGGTGCAGCAGCGACTCCGGCCCGGACGACAAGATCAAGGGCGCGGACGAGGCTGACAACTCACACAGTTCCTCCCAGCCCCCAGCGAGTAACGCCAACCGCCCCAAAATCGAAGTCCCCAAGACCCTCAAGATGGACTTCGAGGAATGGACCGACGAAGACCCCCGGATCCAGACGATCCTCAACGACGGCAGGGAAGGCGTTCGCGCCGTCAACGAAGCTATCCTCCAGAACCCACCGAACCCGAACTCCCCGAACGTGGCCTTCTACCACTCCTCCGACGCCCTCAAGGACACGAAGGACTGGATTTCAGGATTCAAGGAAAACGATCTGACGATCACCGGAACCATCCGATACTTCGACCCCGTGGTAAAGGTCCGAAAGGGAGACCGAGCCGCAGAGCTCATCTATTGCTCCGACGAAAGTGGCGGGGCCTCCAAGAACCGAAAAACTGGAAAGGTCGACGACTCGGCCACCGGTAGTAATTTTGTTCAATACGTGACCCTCCTCCAAAAGGACTCAGAAGGCGTCTGGAAGGCAGCAGCGCTGGAAGGGAACCGGGGCGCATGTTCATGAACAAAGAGGTCGCCTGGTCAGTGGCCCTGACCGCGGCAGTCTCGGCCCTCCTCACCATCGTCGCCCCCACGGCCCACGCGGGCCCTATCGGCAACGGAAGTGACTCGAACAACCGGGCCGACAAAACCCAAGGTACCTCGAATGGTTCCGGATCACTTGAGGCCGCTGCCGCCACGCGGGTCAAAGTCAGCACGCCCAATGGCAAGGTAGGCGACGGGAATCTCACCCCGATCAACACTAACTGGACTCCTCCGATCTGCTGGTACGAGCCGGCCATGACGCCGAAGGAGTTCAAGGAGAACCTCGAGGATCTGGAGAAACGAGGCAGGGGGATGGCCCTGACGGCCATCCACAGTTATTGGGACATGCGGACTGTGAAGCGGCAGTACGGGAATGATGAGAACGCTTTCGGAGACGGCACCGAGAGCTCCAAGAACTACAACCTCGACAAGCAAGGCGAGGGTATGTGGTGGCAAGGGGTCGTAAACCCTAACCGGCAGAACGAGTATGACAGCGTCAAAAGGCCTTGCGGCAAGAACATCTTCTGGGTCGAAAATGGTGAAGCTTCAGCACCCGAAGCCATTTCGCCCAAAGTTCTCGCCGAATACGCTTACGACTCCATCAAGGTTCCCGATACCGAGATCGAGATGAGCCCGGAGGGGGAGAGCACGGTCAACCTCCCCACCTGGATGTGGCTCGACGGGGCGAAGTTCAAGCCAGTCGAGGTCACCGCCTCCATCGACATGGGCGACGGCCAGGAGCTCTCTGCCACCACTGAAGCCGAGCCGGTCTCCCTCCACCTCGACCCGGGCACCGAGGACGCCCAAGTCCACCCGGCCTCCGGCGAATGCCCCATCCAGAACGGCAAGATCGGCACCCGGTACACCAAGGGAAACGCCGAGAAGACCCCGCCCTGCGGCGTCACCTATCTCCGCGCCACGTCGAATTCCGGTCCGTACGAGCTGAAGGCCTCGGTCACCTGGAAGATCTCCTGGAAGGGATCGGGCGGCACCGGCGGAGACCTGCCCGACGGCACCTTCGAGACCACCGAGGACGTCACTGTTCAAGAGGTCCAGGCGATCAACCGCTGACCAGTAACACTCGACGTACGAGGGGGCGAGCATGTCGAAGGGATCGGACCTCCAGGTCGACTATGAGCTGCTGGAGACGAGCGCCAAGCAGCTTCGTCAGATCCGCACCGAGTTCAACGGGCTGGAGGATTGGAAGCAGGACATCAAGTCCCTGCTCGGTGACAGCCGTGTCCAGAAAGCCATGGGTGACTTTGTGGACAACTGGGACGACAACCGCAAGCGGCTGGTGAAGGAGATCGAAGAGGTCGGGAAGATGGTCAGGGCGACCCGTGACGCCTTCAAGGACCTCGACGTCGACCTGGCGAAGGCCACCAAGGGCAAGAAATAGCGTCGAAGGGCGCTGGCAGACTGACGACTCTTCAGGGGGGAACATCCATGGCGCGGCCCGCTGACTGGGCACCGCTCGCCGAGACCGATCCCGTGCCGGGCGACCCGGAGGGAATCCGGGACGAAGTCGACCACATGAAGCGGGTGGCCGAGAAGCTGCGTACGCAAGCCGCCGCGATGGAGGCGATCGCCGACAGCGATGGTCTGAAGGGCAAGTACGCGGACGAGCTTGCTGAGAAGGCACGTGGACTGTCGCGCAGGCTGGACCTTGCCGAGGACCGCTACCGCGAGGTGAAGGGGCACCTGGGTGGCTGGGCGGACGACATGGAGACCGCCCAGAAGAAGGCGGACCGGGCGCTGGATGACGCGAAGGACGCCCAGCGTGTTCTCAACCGCCACAAAGGCGAGGGTGCGGGGAAGGACTCCGGCAAGGGGGATTCGAGCGATCCGAGTGACGACCCGGCGGTCAAACGGGCCGAGGACGATCTGGAAGAGGCGCGCCGGAAGCTGAACTCGGCCGTGACGTTCTACGGCGATCGGGCGGATCACTGGGCCGGCAAGATCCGGTCGTCGGTCGACGACGACCTGGAGGACAGCTGGTGGAACGACCTCAAGGCGTTGGCAGGTGCTGACTGGCTGGGGAACCTGGCCGAGTATTTGAGTGACATCACCACCGTGCTCGGCATCATCGCGATCTTCTTCCCGGCGGTCGGCGTTCTGGCCGGGTTCCTCACCGCAATCGTCATGGGGATCCACGCGATTCAGGCACTGACAGGCAACGGTTCCTGGTTCGACGTCCTCACCGATGTCGCGGCGTTCAAAATGGCACGCAACGGCATCAAGGCGGCCAAGGCCGTCAAGGGCTTGCAGAAGGAGGCCCGCACGGTCTCGCAAGGGCTCGCCAAAACGAAGGCGACGCGACAGGCCATGCGTGCCAATGCGGCCAGCAGAAGGGGCGGCGGTCGGCTTGCTCGCGCGCACCGGGCGCGGGAGAACGCGACGGGACGTGCCGCCGGCAGGCAAGTACGCGATGAGCCCCTGCCGCAGCTGACGAGGAAGGAAAAGCTCCTCGCCCTTGGCGACAGGGGTACATCCAAGCACGTGAAGGACATTCGCCGCTGGCGAAACCAGTACCCCGACAACCCGCGGCTGGGCACTGCGGCCACCGAAGCGGGTCGTCACCTGGGAGTTGCCCGGGCATCCTGGGGAGGGAGTACCGTGCTTGACCTCGGCGGCAGGGTCGGCGACGAGTTCTCGAACACGTACGTGAATGCCAAGGGGCACATGACAGCGCCCGGAGCGGGTGTAGTGGGGTCACAATGGTGAGGTTCAAGGCGGTCAAGCACGGGTCGGGAGACACCGACAGCGCTCGGGCCCAGAAGGCACGCCAGGCGCGGGGGCGTGTCCGCGCATCAGGATCCCATCACCCTCGTCTGTCCAGACGGTCTCCTGGTGCGGCAGAGACGAGCGGTGTTCCAGGTGCCGTCGGTGCCGATCGAACAGCGGTCGGTCAGGTGGACGAGAAGATCTTCAAACTTGCGGCGAGGATGCGCTACGCGCTCGTCACCGTGGTTGCGCTCACCCTTCTGTGGTTCCTGCCCGCGCTGAGAGACGCGACGTTGTGGGGGTGGGAGGTTCCCGTGCCCACCTGGTGGACCGACATCGCGGCATCCACACCCCTGCTAGTGCTGTTCCGATTCTGGGATCCGGAGATCAGAGGCAGGGGCGCGACGCTGGAGTCCGACCTGAAGATCCTCAGCGGCCTCTACCTCTTCATGGCTGTCGTTGGCGCCGCGATCGAGGGCATCTGGTTGCTCTTGCCTGCCCTGGTCTTCAGCGTCGCTGTCTTCGCGGGCATCTGGTACACAAACAGGCGGGCCCGCACCCGTGGTTGAGCCGACTTCTTCCCCCACCGGCTATCGTCTGCTCCTGCCGTCGGACTGGGTGCAGGTCCCGCTGCGGCAGGGAGAACCAGAGGAGGCCGTACGCTCCATCGTCACCTCGGCCTTCACCCGCATACCGGCGGATGTACCGCGCGACAAGCTGACTCCGCTCCGACTCGAGCTTGAGCGCAGACTGCGGGCAGCCGTAGCCGACGCACGGAAGGCTAAGGCGCTGGAGATGTACCTGCCGATACGGCTGTCGGGAGAGACGAATCTCGGTGCGTCGATCATCGTTTCCGAGGCGTTGCTCCCCACGCGCACAGATTCGAACGGCACCACCACCCACGTGTCCGATCCGGCGGAGACCGCCCTGCAGTTGGTCTCCGGCGACAGAGCCGCCGACATGGATGTGAGCAGCGGTGAGGTCGACGGCGCCTTGGCGGTCCGCCGGGAACGCGTCGCGCCTCCGGCGGCGGACCGCGGGGCCGAGCTGGCCAGCCGCAGAGTCGACTACTTCGTGTCCGTGCCCGGCGACCCCGGACGCTGGTTCGTGGCAGCCTTCTCCACCATCGGGGCCGGGGACCCGCGCGACGATCTTGCCGACGCCCTGGTCGAGTGGTTCGACGCGCTGATGACGACTTTCCGTTGGAGCTGGGCATGACCGACAACCGGGTAGAACTGGACCACGAGTTCGACCTCGACATCGACTACGACCCGACCCTGTGGCTGGAGATCCCTCCACGGTGGGAGACGGAGACCTGGCAGGACATCGACGCCTGGGCGCACGAGTCCGCCACGCTGCTGTGGAGCTCGCACGGTAAGGATCCGGGCCGGTCCGGAGTCCCGTTCCTCGCCGGTACATTGCGGCGCTGTGCCGATTCCTTCGCACCGGAGGACTTCGCCACGCGAGGGCTACTGTACGTGCGAGACCCGCTGAGCATGCCGCTGCCGCTCTTCGCCTCCGTCGAACCGTCGCAGGGCGAGCGCGATGAGACGCTGCGTGCTCTGGTCCGGGCGGATGATCCGGACGCGGTTGAGCCTCCGGTCGTCGAGACGCACCGGACGGAGGAACTCGGTGAGGGGGTGCGGGTCTTCCGGTACGTACGTGAGGACGACGCCGCTGACGTCCTGGCGGGACTGAGGTACGCCTGGCGCGACGACGAACTCGGAACGGATGTCGTGCTGTGGACCGCTACGGACGACATCGCGCAGATCATGCAGGCTGCCGACGACATCGAGAAGCTCACGCACAAGATCGAGATCCGGATCTGGGACTTGGAACCGGTGGACGAGACGTCACCGGACCTGGAGTCCTAGAAAGGCACTTCGGAGTTGATGTCGTGACGGTGTGAGGTCGGAGGATCGGAGGAACGGCGGGGAAGCGCCGCCGACGAGCGATTGCGGTGCGCTGGAGTACAGGCAGTACGTCGATGACCAGGGACCGTCGACACTCACAGAACGGCCGCTGTGCTGAGTCTTCCGGTGGATGCCGCCGTCGTCGAGTCGTTGGGCGTGTTGTCCCGCTTTCGGATCGAGTTCTACGAGTGTCTCAACACCGCGGATGCGCTCTTCGAGCTCACCGACACATCAATTTGCTGCGAAGTTAGGGCTGGGCGGGTGGCCGTCGGGCAGGCACCCGAATTCGGCAGCTGGTGGTATGTAAGTGTCCGTGATCACGGGTTGAGCTGGGTTTCGGGCAGTGCGCAGGTGAAGGGGCGTGTGCCACGCTCCCTGACCGGCGGGGCCGGTGAGGTTGACCCAGTGTAGGCGGGCGAGCTCGTTCCTGACGATGCGCCAGGTCTGACCGGTGCTGCGTTCGGTGAGGCGGACCAGCAGCATGGCCAGCCAGCACACAGCACGTGCGCGGATGCGCTCATCGACACGGTGATAGACGGGACGCAGGTTGAGGGTGTTTCTTCATGGTGCGGAAGGCGAGTTCTCCAGCAGGTACTTGTAGCCGAGCGCGACGTCTCCAGGGGTCAGATCCGGGTCCGAGGTGGCCAGCAGGTACTTGCCATCCAGGTTGGCCTCGGCCCTGACTTTCGCCCGGTCGATCGAGAGTCGGCCGCTCGCGGGGAGCTGCTTGAGCCAGCGCCCCAGGCTGGGGTGCTCGCGCAGGGCGCATTCGGCCTATGGCTCCCGCCGCGAATCGGGTCCGGACTCATCACTCGGCCTGGGACGATCGACTCGTGGGCGCCAGGCCGAGGGCCAGGTGACGTCCCGGTTGGCAGGACCGGTCACACCCAGACTGGCCCGTGCGTACTCGATATACTGGCGCTGTGCGTCTCTGAACTCCAAGTACGCATTTTCCCAGCTCTGTTCGGCTTCCGTGGGCACGCCCCGCGCCAGGTGCTCCAACCGCCACAGGCAATGGTTCAGCGTCTTGGACGCAGTGTTCGTGTCAGTGTCTCCCAACAGCGCGCAGGTCTCCGACAGCGCGGAACGGCGGGCCTCAGCCGCACCGAGCTCGGCGTGCACCTCCGCGGTGAGCTCCAGCGGCGCGGGACCGGTCACCAGCCCGCGGCCCGCAGCGATGCTCTGATAGCGGCCAGCGAGCTCTTTGACCGCGTGGATGTACTCAGCATAGGCGTCCAGGCGCCGCTCGTCCCAGCGCACGGACTGCTCACGCCGCCACCGTGCCCGGTCGTTCAAGTTGCTCACCAGGAACGACGTGACAGCTCCCAGCGCAACGCCCACCAGCGGAAGTATCTGTCCCGACAGACTCATAGAGGTCCCGATCGCGTAGTCAAACGGTTCTCCCATCCTCCCGACCGGAGCCCAGCGAAGTATGTGATTCCGCCACGCGCGGCACTGGTGACTCCTCGGACGCGCCCTACAAGCAACCGGAAGGCTTCACAACCTCCGCCGCCTACAGCGCAGGGACGTCCTCTGGCGTCATCTCGGCAAGCACCAACTCGGCGAGCTCGGCTTCCAGCTTCTCCACCCGTACCCGGGCGGCTACCTCGCGAGCCTCCAACTCCTCGAATAATGAGCCCATCCGCCACCTCCTCCACCGTCACGGTAGAGACGAACGGGACCCGCACACACCCGGATCAGCGCTCTCCCAGCTCAACCCTTTCCGTCACAAGAGCCGCACCCGAAGGAGTTCCAGCTGCATTACGTCGCCTACCAGCGGATCAAGAACGTCGCCACCGCCCGTTTCCAGCCGCGCAGCCACACCCTCGTGGTCCGGCTTGCGGTCGACGACCCCGACACGGTAGAGCTGGCCGAGGCTTCGCCCGTGACGTACGCAAGATCGGCTATCTGGGTACCGGCCATCTGGAGCTGTGGATTCGCTCCCAGAAGACTTCGCGGCTGCCGGTGGCCTCGTCCGGCGAAGCGTCGAAGGCCGCTGAAGAGCGGTCGGGGGCGGGTGCGCATCGGAATCACGTACCGCTCCGAACTTTGTCAGCGTTCAAACATACATGCCAGGTTCATGATGACCGATCATGATCGCGCCGTGCACTCAACGACCCCGTCCGTCGCCCTGCACTACCTTCCAGTAGACGACCTGATCCCCAAGCTCAGGCGGCGATGACCCACAGGCTTGGGCACTTCCGAGACGGGGCACGAGGATGTCTCCTACCTGGCCCCACTCTTCAACGCCGTGGCGGCGTATAGGGCCGAGGAGCACTTCATGCTGTTGCCTGAGCCGGCGGCACGCAGCAGCCTGGCGGCAGACGACCGACAGCTGACGTCGTGGGGCGCCACCAAGTTCATCCGTTCCTCATTCTCAGCAGGGCTGATGCATGTGGAAGCCCTGACCAAGCTTGTGGTCGTTGCGCGGCAGATCGATCCGTATAGTCCGTGGACCCTACTGCGCGCTGTCCAGGAGAACTTCGCCACGGCTGTGTGGCTGCTGGACGGCAAGGACCGAGCCGAGCGCCAGCATCGTGCGCTCACCTTGTGGGCCGAAGACTTTCGTAACCGCGCCCAGCATGAGGCCGATGTCAAGCACGTCGTTACAGGTCCCAGGGAGAAGACCGGTCGTCAGCGGTATGAAGAGATCAAGCAACTCGCCAGCAACCTAGGGCTCCCCAAGCTGCCCAGGCCGAGCACTGGCGACATCATCTTTGCCGCAGCTTCGACTGCCGGACTCGATCCTGAGCGGACGCGGGCAGCGTGGCGCGTAGCCTCTGGCTTCGCCCACGGCCGCATGTGGCCCAACCTCCGCGCTTCCGAGCCCCGCAGCGCTACCCCCACGGCCGACGGCTACTTGATCGGCTTTGTGGTCGACGACGAACAACTTGAATTCCTGGCTACGGTCTGCCTCAAACTCCTAGAACACGCTGCTCAGCGGTACAGCGCCCACAGCGCGCCGTAGAGCGATCCTCTCTGCCGGCTCGGGGACTCGCTGCCGACTGCTACGAAGTTCCCGTCGGGGCGGTAGGAGTGATCAGCCTGGCCGCTTATGTCGCTGCTCGGCCTTCCACTGGTCGATGAGTTTCTTTTTCCAGCCCTTGGGCGGGGGCCAGGGAACGCCCCAGACAGCAAGTTGGTCCCGGGGCCAGCCGCCTGCGGGAGTGCGGGCAACCTCGATGTCATCCGGAGAGGGGATCACGCTGCCCGTAGTGCACGACGAGACAGGACCTGGACCAGGGTTCAGTGCAGGGACGGGGAGCATGGGCGCGGCAGACTCCGACAGACTGCTGGAGGTGTTGGTCTGCGTGCCGGCGCGGAGCCGGTAGGGGCGAGTGTGCCACACCCAACCGCGCCTGAGGATCAGGGCTGCGAGGTCCATGGAGTCCAGTGGCATGGATCCGGCAGCGGCGCCTACCTGGGGCCACGTCAGTTCTCCATGCTCGTCGAGGGCGGCACTGAGCGCGGCGTCCAGACGCGGATCGACCGATTGGTTCTCAAGGAGGCTGCGAGTGCGGTTGCCGTCCGTGGCGACGAGGCCCCAGCCCCGGTCGCGGCAGAACTTCTCCATGGCACAGTACTTGGCGACGTTGATGGCGATGGCCATTTCGTAGACGGGTTTGACTTCGATGAGGATGCAGCGTCCGTCGGTGGTGGCCACAAGCAGATCCGGGTAGTAGGTGCGCTGTTGCCCGGCGAACTGGTAGCTGACGGCGAAGGGCTGCTCCTGGTAGTACGCGATCTGCTCGGCGAAACTGAGCAGCTGGATCACCCGCAGCTCGGTGTCCGACTCGTATGCCACGTCCCGGCCCAGCTTCGGACAGTGCCACACCCCGGAGCGCCCATCGTCGGCGTCCATCTCGCGGAGCGCTTCCAGTTCCTCGCGCGGTGGGGCCGGTTCGGGCGCCCCGAACCATGTGACTTCGGCCGCCAGTGCCGCCCAGCGTTGGGTAGCGCGCTCGATACGGCCCTGTCGCGCGGCCTCGCGGCGGAAGGCGTCGTAGCGCAGGGTGCGTAGCGTCATGGCCTCGGCCGCCAGGTTGTCCGCCCGCACCTTGTGGGCGCCAGCCAGGCGGGCGAGCAGCGGCACCGCCTGCCTCGGCGCTACCGAGGGCAGTAAGACCTCTGCCAGGTCGAGCAGACGTTCATCAGGCGAAGGTCCTGAATCTGGCGGCACGTTGTCCACGCAGCTCAGATCGGTCAGCAGCTTGAGGAGTTTCCGCGAGGCCGGAGCGGTTGTGTTCACCATGCCGCGGAGCGCCCTCGTCTGCAGTTGCCGAATCCGTTCGCGGGAGACGCCGAGAGCCTCTGCCACCTTCTCCTGCGGCTGGGCCGGCTGATCGTGCAGGCCGAGCCGACGGGACATGATCTCCCGGTCCCGCTCGACGGGAATCTCTCCCACCGCCACGGCAGCGAGCTCGCGCAATACGAGTACCGTGTCGGCGTCGCGCTCAGCAATGAGAGTCCAGTCACCTGTCAGGCCCACAGCGCCCGGGCACAGGCACTCCAGCAGCCAGTCGTCCAGCAGCAGCCGCGCGCTGTCCTGCCACAGACGCCGAGCGGCAGCCTGCCGCACAGGAGCGGTCACGGTCGCCAGGTCATTCACCACCTGCCGGGCGACGAAGACCTCGCGGCGCTCAGGACGCAGCACGTGACCGGTCACCTCCTGCCAGTCGGCCAGCACTTCGGCGACCGCGCCGGGACTCGCTGGCGTACCGGAGGTGGGAATGCGGTGGTCACGCTCCCCGCGCTCGCGCCGCTCACGGCGGCGTTCGTCCAACACGCTCTGCCACGGGTACGCGGGATCCACGGCTAGCTGAGCCCTCAGCCACTCCAGCGCCTCATCATCGGCCGGGCCCGGCTGGGGAACGAGACGTGTCACGCGAGCGCGGATGGCACCCGTCGAGCGACCATGCCTCTCGGCGAGCTCCTGCAGAGCGAGCCCCTCCCGTACACCGTCAACAAGCAGGGCGTCCTCCCTTTCGCTCCACGAGCGGCCCTGCCTCGATTCGGGCGCCTGATCCTGCACACTCTCCCCCCGCGGTTACGGCTACTCGTCTGCCTTGGCCTGCAGTTCTACTCCACCACAGACCACGTCCAGCCTCGCGGCAGTTGCAGTGCCACGCATAGGGCAACAGCGCCATGTGCCCAATGATCCGAACCAGCTCGGAGGCCTCGCCCGCCCCTCTGCTCCTGGGACTTTTCAGGGACTTTCAGCGCTGTCTGAGGGACTTCCGAGGGACTTTCGCGGCCTGACGCGGCAAGCCTCTGAAAGGTCAGGAAGGGCCTCCGACGCAAGTCAGAGGCCCTTTCCTAGGCAAATGCGCAGGTGGCAGCAGACGAGTCGAGCTGTACGCCGGGGTCTATCGCCCTCCGCCGCGAAAATCCCTCGAGGGATCTTTGCAATGTGGCCGACGCATGATCGGATATGCAACAGCATGGTTTCGGGAACGTCGATCCAGAGGGAAAGCCTCCATCCTGCATCAGGCAGCGAGGCACACGCCACCTTTCACTGCTGGGAATTTTCGTACGACCGTCACCGCTGGACGAGTAAAGGTGACATCCAATCCAGACCTCGTTGCAAGTCGTTTCTCCTGAAGGCTCAGCATCAACTGCACCGGTCCGCCGACTCGTTCCATCTCTCGAGACACCAGCCCCAACGATTCGGAGAACTCCCAGGATGATGAAGCAAATGACAAAGCACCGACCTCCGGGACGGCTGCTAGGCGAAAGGTGAGGCGAGCATCCGGCTTTGGCCCGCTTCCCGACCTTGCTGCCGCCTTCCGTTCGAAGATATCAGCGGAGCATCCGCAGGGAGCACCCACCTCTGGCATCGGCTCAAGATACTTTGATCCATCGCAGACATGTATGCAGTCTTGCCCATCCCTCAAAACCATACGATTCGTCATGAATGCGTTGCTATCAACATTCACCACGATGCTGTCCTTATGGAGCAAGATCTCAAAGATCACCCCCTGCCGCCGGCAGTCCCGAGCCTTTCCCGCATACAACTGAGCAAGAATTTCGGCGACTTCCCTGCTCCTGGTGGTCAGCAACCACGCAGGTAGCGCCACCGATCGCCCGTTGCTTACTTCTTCCGCCCTCAATTGACCGACGGGTTCACCCCATCCGTGATCTTCAGCCATACCAGCGCTCCCACGCTCAAGAGACAGATCTTCTCAGGATCGTCGGAATCTCGCGTTTGGCCGTGCCGGGATTCTCGTGTAGAGGGCGCATCAAAGGTCAGATACTGCGTCTCGAAACCGTTTGACCAGCGAACAGGGTGCTGGTGCGAGCGAATCTGCATGGCCGGCACCTCAACCATCGATTCTCGCGCAGTGCACCGCGGTCAGCCTCGCACCTACTGCTGCAGACCGACGCCGGTGATCAATACAGCATGATCGCAGGACAAGCGGCGGCCATGGCGGTGCGTATCCTTATGAGATCCCCGCCGGGTCTCGTTCGGGACCATGAATTACGCCGGCCACCCAGCGCACGGCTGCGTTAGTGGGAAAGAGAGTCACCCTCACACCGAAGTCCAGAAGGATCTCCTTGCGAGCCTGGACGTCCGGCGCTTTCTCCCAGCGGTCCGCAACGGTCTCGCCGGTCGGCCGACGGACCATGCCCGGTGAGCGCTGCGGCTCGACTTCAAGCGCCGCCAGCTCCTGCCCCATCGCGGCGTAGCGCTCCCGAAACCAAGCGGCATCGTCGGGCGCGTCGTACAACCCAGCCTCTCGGTCAGCCCTAAGCCTCTCCCGGTTCGCTCGGATTTCAGCCATGCGCTCTGGCACTCCATTTCCCGGGTCGTAGACCGTCTCGAAAATCATGCCGTCACCGAACGTTTGCAGAAACCATTCCTCTACTCGTGCATCCAAAATATGGGCCCGGATGAGCGGCGCGGGACGGCAGTCCTTGGCGCTCACCCATCCCTTGTTCCGGACGGTGCAGACATACCGCGGCGGCGCGTTGGAGGAGGTCTGTGTGTATAGCCGGTTGTGGCACTGCCCGCACAGCGCCACCTCTGTGAGCATGTAGTCGCGGTTCGTTCGGCGGCCGACCCATGGCGTTTTGCGGGGAGCGAGGGCCCGCTTCAGGGCCTCATGGGTTGCCCGGTCCCACAAGCCCTCGCAGAGACGTACGGGGTTTCCCTCTTGATCGATGACGGGCTTGCCCTGATGCATCAGGTAGCCCAGAGCCGCTTCAGACAAAAGGATGTCCTTCAGACTCGTCGGCTGCCACGGTCGACCACGTGTCGGCTTGCCGTACATGACAGCCAAGTGATCAGCTGGCGACAGTTCCCCAGCGCGGGTCAGGCGGGCAGCCTCGCTGCTGGGGGTGACGCGTTCGGGGTCAGCCAGGATCCGGCGAGCGACCAGCCTGATCACGGTCGAGGCGTGCGGGTGTAGCTCTACGTGATCAATCTTGCCACCCATCGCGACACGCACGTACCGGAACCCGTAGGAGGGCTTCCCCTTCGGCCGACCAGCCGCCCGTGTCTTGACAGTGGCATGGCGGTTCCGACGCTGGATGGCACGCAGCTCCATTTGCGCGCCCCACGCCTCCATCGTGAAGCGGTTCTCGTCGGTCTGGTCGTCCAGATTCCACGGGCCGTCGTGACCGTACGTGACGAGCAGCTTGCCCTCGTCGCGCATCTTGTAGCCCGTGTTCAGGCAGTCAACGACGTTGCGGCCGAGTCGGTCGACAGCCGCGGCAACGAGACCGTCGTACGGGCCCTTCTCATCGCGGAGCCACGGGCCCAGCTTCGGCCGGGTCATCGGGTCCGTCGCCCCTGAGACCTCCCAGTCGTCAGCCCAGCCGATGATATGCCCGTCAACCGCTGCGGCGGCCGTCAGAACGTCCCCGCGCTGGCGCTCCGGAGAGGTAGTGGCTGCCTTCATGCGGGACAGCCGCCGCACGCCGAGCAGGCACCTCCCGCATCCGTCGTAGGGTCGTTCGATTATGTTCGGGTCCGTACCGCGCAACGCCTTCTCCTGTTTCGCACGCAGCGTAAGGAGAATTGGCGGCCGCACCCAGGACGATCTTGATCAACCCAGGAAGCTCAGTCGAACCTGACGGTTGACATTAGAGATGTTGGTGTCCACGAGGCATACGGACTGCCAGGTGCCGAGCTGCAACCGTCCGCCGACGACCGGCAGCGTCGCGTGCGGCGGCACGATCGCGGGCAGGACGTGGTCCCGCCCGTGCCCCGGACTGCCGTGCCGGTGCTGCCAGCGGTCGTCGGCGGGCAGCAGTTGGTGCAGCGCAGTCAGCAGGTCGTCGTCGCTGCCCGCGCCGGTCTCGATCAGGGCGACGCCGGCGGTTGCGTGCGGTACGAAAACGTTGAGCAGCCCGTCGCGGCCGCCCGCCGCCTCGCGCAGGAAGTCCGCGCAGACCGCGGTCAGGTCGTGCACTGTCTCGGAGGATCCGGTGGCGACGTCGATCATGCGGGTGGTGAAGGCATCGGACATACCTCCATCCTGGCCCAGGCACGGGATACGCGTCCGCGTGTCGGGACGCCGTTGACCGTGCGTGGGGGGGGCCGCTGCTGGTGGCGGGGGGCGCTGAAGGCTCCCAGGGGCGGACGGGAAGATTCCCGCTTCCCGGCGAGTTGGCAGAGGCGTGAAGGACAGCGGGGTGCGAAACGTCGAGGTCGTGGTCATAGGGGCTGGGCAGGCGGGGCTGTCCAGCGCGTATCACCTGCGGCGGACCGGCTACGAGCCGGACCGGGACTTCGTGGTTCTGGACCACTCGCCGCGGCCCGGCGGCGCCTGGCAATTCCGCTGGCCGACGCTCACCTACGGCAGGGTGCACGGCATGCACGCCCTACCGGGCATGGAGCTGACCGGGGCCGACGACACCCGGCCCTCGGCGGAGGTCATCGGCACGTACTTCGACTCGTACGAGCGCACCTTCGGTCTGCGGGTGCGCAGACCGGTGGACGTGAGGGCGGTACGGGAGCGCGGGGGCGGCAGGCTGCTGGTCGAGACCTCGGCCGGATCCTGGGCCACGCGCGCGCTGATCAATGCCACGGGCACCTGGGACCGGCCCTTCTGGCCCCGCTACTCCGGCCAGGAGACCTTCCGCGGGCGGCAGTTGCACACCGCCCAGTACCGGGGGCCGCAGGACTTCGCGGGCCTGCGTGTGATCGTCGTCGGCGGCGGCACCTCGGCCGTACAGCACCTCATGGAGATCGCGGAGGTGGCGGCGGAGACCACGTGGGTGACTCGGCGCCCGCCGGCCTTCCGCGAGGGCCCGTTCGACGAGGACCGCGGGCGGGCTGCCGTCGCGCTGGTCGACGAGCGGGTGCGGAGCGGACTGCCGCCGCAGAGCGTGGTGTCGGTGACCGGGCTGCCCATGACCGAGGCGATGCGGCAGGCCCGGGAGCGCGGTGTGCTGGACCGGCTGCCGATGTTCGAGCGGATCACTCCGGAGGGGGCGGTCTGGGCGGACGGCCGTACGGTCGCGGCGGACGCGATCCTGTGGGCCACCGGGTTCCGGGCGGCGGTCGGCCATCTGGCGCCGCTGCGGCTGCGCGAGCCGGGCGGCGGCATCCGCGTCGAGGGCACGCGGGCGGTCCGTGATCCGCGCGTCCACCTGGTGGGCTACGGTCCGTCGGCAAGCACCATCGGCGCCAACCGCTTCGGGCGCGCCGCGGTCCGCGAGATCCAGGCATTGCTCGAGCACGACGAGCGGACTGCGGTGCCTGACGTGCCTCCCTTGCCTGGCTCGCTTGCCGTGTCCGCGTGACACTCGGCATTCCAGGCCATCGCGCTGGACCTCATTGGCCGAGGACACCCACCGGGTCGCGCTCCGGAAGGGGCTCCCGTTCCCCCGCCTGGTCGGCTAGTTCCGCGTCGCGGCGGACGAGCGCCGCGTAATGGCCGTCCAGGGCGAGCAGTTCCTCGTGCGTCCCGCGCTCGGCGATGCGCCCGCCGTCGAGCACGACGATCTGGTCCGCCCCGCGGACCGTGGAGAGCCGGTGGGCGATGGTGATCGTCGTCCGGCCCTCGGACAGGGCGTCGATGGCCTGCTGCACCGCCTGCTCGGTACGGGTATCGAGGGCGCTGGTGGCCTCGTCGAGAATGAGGACCGGCGGGTCGCGCAGGATGGTGCGGGCGATCGCCAGGCGCTGCTTCTCGCCGCCGGAGAAGCGGTAGCCGCGCTCGCCGACCAGCGTGTCGTACCCGTCGGGCAGGCCCGCGATGTGGTCATGGATCTGCGCGGCCTTCGCCGCCGCCTCGATCTCGCCGTCGGTCGCATCGGGCTTGGCGAAGCGGAGGTTGTCGGCGACGGAGGCGTGGAAGAGATACGTCTCCTGGGAGACGACGCCGACCGCGCGGGCGAGGGTGTCGAAGTCCAGGTCCCGCACGTCCACTCCATCCAGCCGGACATGACCGCTCGTCACATCGTAGAGCCGGGGCACCAGATAGCTGAGCGTGGTCTTCCCGGAACCGGTGGTCCCGACGACGGCGAGACTTCCGCCGGCGGGCAGGGCGAGGTCGATGCCGCCGAGCGTCGCGGCACCGCCCGCGTGGGCCTCGGCACCGGCGTCGTAGGAGAAGTGCACATCCTCGAAGCGGACGTCGCCGCGCACCTTCTCCAGCCGCACCGGCTCGGTGGGCTCGGTGATGTCCACCCGGAGGTCGAGGTATTCGAAGATGCGCTGGAAGAGCGCGAGCGAGGTCTGCACCTGCACGCCCGTGGACAGCAGACTGACCGTGGGCCGGAACAGGCCCTGCTGGAGGGAGACGAAGGCGACCAGGGTGCCCAGCGAGACGGCGGGGCCGCCCAGTTGCAGCGCCACCCCCGCGGCCCAGTAGATGACGGCGGGCATGGCGGCCATCACGATGCCGATGACGGACATCCGCCAGCGCCCCGCCATGTTGGAGCGCACCTCGAGGTCGACGAGGCGCTCGGACTCGTCGGCGAATGCCTTGGTCAGGGATTCGGCCCGGCCCATGGTCCGGCCCAGCAGGATGCCGCTCACGGACAGCGACTCGGTGACGATGGCGGCCATCGCGGCCATCTGCTTCTGCCGCTGCGAGGTGATCTTCTTGCGCTCGCGGCCGACCCTGCGGCTGATCCAGACGAACAGCGGCAGCAGGGCCAGCGAGACGGCGGTCAGCCGCCAGTCCAGGGCGAGCATCGCGACGACGGTGGCGACCACGCTGGTGAGGTTCGAGACCAGCGAGGTGGCGGTGGAGGTCACGGTGGCCTGCATGCCGCCGATGTCGTTGGCGATGCGGGACTGCACCTCGCCGGTGCGGGTGCGGGTGAAGAAGGCCAGCGGCATGCGCTGCAGGCGGGCGTAGACCGCGGTGCGCAGATCGTGCATCACGCGCTGGCCGACGGTGGTCGAGATCAGGGTCTGCAGGACGCCGAAGATGCTGCTCACGACCGCGGCGGCGATCATGCCGAGGGCGAGCAGGCTCAGCAGCCCCGTACGGCCCTGGGGGATGGCGGTGTCGAGCACCTCGCGCAGCATGAACGGCGAGGCCACGGTGACCAGCGAGGAGGCGGCGACCAGCAGCCCCACGACGGCGAGGCGGCCGCGGTAGGGGCGGAAGAGCCGGAGGATCCGCCGCACCTGGGCGGGCTGTTCGGGGTCGGGGGGCGGTGGGGTCCAGTCGGGTCCGTCGGGATGCATGGGCTCCTACGGGCGGATTCGTCTTGGTTCGGCAGTGACGAAGAGAGCCTAGCTCATTGTTACCTATATTCACAATGAACTCTGTCCTGCTATTCTCGCGGACATGCGCTCCTCCCACGACAGTTCCGGCCACGACGGCTCCGGCCACGACCTGTCCGGCCCAGACAGGTCCGGGCCCGACAGGTCCGGGCCCGACACCGACGGTCCGCTCGCCGAGCAGCTGCTGCGGCTCACCCGGCGGATGCACCGCGCGCAGAAGCGGCATCTGGAGCCGCTCGGGCTGACCCCCGCCCAGTCCCGGCTGCTGCGCACCGTGACCCACTTCCCGGAGCCGCCGCGGATGGCCGATCTGGCCCAGCGG
Organism: Streptomyces sp. 7N604; assembly: GCF_052245475.1. Taxonomy (NCBI): domain Bacteria; kingdom Bacillati; phylum Actinomycetota; class Actinomycetes; order Kitasatosporales; family Streptomycetaceae; genus Streptomyces; species Streptomyces sp. 7N604. The sequence goes on from NZ_JBQQBX010000005.1 coordinate 184,092, forward strand.
CTCGAGGTCGTGCCGCGGGCCGTCACGACGCTGGTGGACGCGCTGGAGGCGAACGGATCCGTGCGCCGCGTGCCCGATCCGGTCAACCGCCGGGTGGTGCGCATCGAGCTGACCGACGAGGGACGGGGAGCGCTCAAGGCGCTGCGCGCGGCGCGCCGGGCCGCCGCGGAGGACATTCTGGCCCCCCTGACAGCGGATCAGCGCAAGGTGCTCGGCGAGCTCCTCGCGGACCTGGTGGGCGCGCCGGACACCCGCTGAGCGCCGTCGCCCGGGGAGACAGGCGCGGCGGGCCGCAGGGCCCGCGGCCGAGCGTTTCAGGCGCCGGCAGCCAGGCGCTTCGGGCCCGCGGGCTGGCGCGGTTCAGGCCCCGAGGTGGGCCGTGTCGCCCATGACCACGACCGGGTGCTGGGCCGGTTCCAGCGTCCGGAGCAGGTACTCCATCGCGGACTTGGGGAGGCTCACGCAGCCCGAGGTGCCGCTGCCGTGGTCCATGTGCAGCCAGATGCTGCCGCCCTTGGACTGGCCCTGCGGGCGGGTCGGGTCGTTCGGCGACGTGCCCTTCACGCGGTTGTAGTCGATGGCGATGACGTAGTCGAAGTCGTGCCAGTGGGTCCTGGGCCAGTAGTGCGGCGCCGCGTATCCGGGCGACTGGTCGTACGGCAGCCCGGCGCCGGGCTCCGGGTCCGGCAGGACGCCGCCCGCGTCCGAGAGCGTGAAGACGCCGACGGGGCTGCGCTTGTCGCCCTCGCGGTGGTCCGTGGTCCAGCCGCGCTTGCCGTTGTGCGCGGCCCAACTGTGCGTACCGTCCCAGGTGTTGCCACGCCGGGTCCACAGCACGACGGTGGACTCCGCGGAGTCGGCGCCCCGGCCGTACACGGCGAGGACCTGCCGCGACGCCGCCGGGATCCGCGAGCGGAGCCGCTCCCCCACGTCCGGGATGCGCTTCAGGCCGGAGGCGGGCGCGGCGCCTGGAGTGGGTCGTGCGCCCCGGGCGCCGTGCCGCGTGCCCGCGTCGTCGTGCCGCGCTTCCCCGCCGCCGCTGCCGCCGCCCGATCCGCCGCAGCCCGCGAGGAGCGCGATGCCCGCCGCGGCAACGGCCACTGCCCGCAAAGTCCCCGAAATGTGCATGGACCCCATGGTCCCATCCCGTTACGCCGCGGTGACGGTGGGCCAGAAAAATCGGTTGATTCGGACGGTCGACCGGCGCGAACCTTGCACGGCTCAGCAAGGAATACGACGAAATCGACAAGAACGGTCCCTGGGACGTCATGCAGATTCGTGATCTTCCGTATCCCGATCCAGGCGTTCCGGACGCCCGGTCCGGCCCGCGTTTTCTGGTGTGGCTGGGCAGGCAGCAGCTGGGCGGCCAGCTCAAAGCTCTGCTGTGGGGAACGCTGCACATGTCCGGTGTCGCCCTGCTCCCCGCCGCGGTGGGCATCGCGGTGCAGGCCGTCGTCGACGGCTCCGGCGCGCGACTCGCACTGGCCGGCGGGCTGATCGCCGTGCTGGGCACGCTGATCGCCCTCGGCGACACCATGCTGCACCGCAGCGCCGTCACCAACTGGATCACCGCCGCGGCCCGCGTACAGCAGCTGCTCGCCCGCAAAACGGCCGAGATGGGCGCCGCGTTGACCCGGCGGGTCGCGGCAGGCGAGATCACCGCGGTGTCGACGGGCGACGTGGAGAGGATCGGCTGGTTCGTCGAGGCCCTCTCGCGCTTCGCCGCGGCCGCCGTCACGACCATGGCCGTCTGCGTGGCCCTGGTGGTGTACGAGCCCGCGCTGGGCGGTGTCGTGGCCATCGGCGTGCCGGTGCTCGCCCTGGCCGTACTGCCGTTGCTGCCGCGCGCCACGCGCCGCGCCGACGAGCAGCGGGCGAAGGCCGGCCGGGCCACCGAGCTCGCCTCGGACACGGTCGCGGGGCTGCGCGTGCTGCGCGGCATCGGCGGCGAGGAGCTGTTTCTGAGCCGCTACCGCCGGGCCTCGCAGGAGGTGCGGAGGGCGGCGGTGCGCAGCGCCAGGATGTGGTCGCTGATCAGCGCCGTCCAGGTGGTGCTGCCCGGTCTGCTGCTGATCGCCGTGGTCCGGTACGGCGCCGGGCTCGCCCTGGACGGCCGGATCGCGGTCGGCGAACTGGTCACCGTCTACGGGGCAGTCACCTTTCTGCTGTTCCCGTTGCGGCACTTCGAGGAGATCGCGATGGCGTACTCCTTCTCCCGGCCCTCGGCGAAGCGGGCCGCGCGGGTGCTGGGCCTGCGGCGCACCACGACCGAGAAGGCCGGCTGTGCGCAGGAGCCGCTGACCGGCGACCTGTACGACCCCGAGAGCGGGCTGCTGGCCCCCGCGGGACGGCTGACGGTCGTGGTGTGCGGCGATCCGGACGCGGCCGGGCGGCTGGCCGACCGGCTCGGCGGCCACGCCCCGCTGCCGGCGGACGGCGAGAGCGCGCCCTCGGCTCTGCTCGGCGGCGTGGCGCTCGACGAGGTGCCGCTGGAGGCGGCGCGGGCCGCGGTGCTCGTCCAGGACAAGGACCCGGTGCTGCTCTCGGGGACCTTGGCCGAGCTGCTCGACATCCCGTCGTCCGGCGCGGTGTCGCGCGACGAGGCGCTGGCCGCGGCCCAGTGCGGCGACGTGCTGGACGCGCTCGTGCAGTCCTCCGCCGGTGCCGCAGACGATCGTGAAGAGGGGGGCGACCCGATGCGGACGCGGATCACCGAGCGCGGGAGGTCGCTGTCCGGCGGTCAGCGGCAGCGTCTCGCGCTGGCGCGCTCGCTGGTCGCCGACCCGGAGGTGCTGGTGCTCGACGAGCCGACGAGCGCCGTCGACGCACACACCGAGGCGCGGATCGCGGACGGGCTGCACCGCATCCGCGCGGGCCGTACGACCGTCGTGTTCGCGTCGAGTCCGCTGCTGCTCGGCCGGGCCGAGCGGGTGGCGTTCGTGCCCGAGAGCGAGGTGGCCGCGGTCGGCCTGCACCGCGAGCTGCTGCGCGGCAACGCCGCCTACCGGGCTGTCGTCACCCGGGAGACGGACGAGGAACAGCGCGAACGGGAGACCGGCCGGGCCGGATTGACCGGCGTGACACCCATGGCAGGAATCGAGGAGTCGGCATGATCGGCGTAGCGCCACCGGCGTACGACCCCGCGGCACCGGAGACGGCGGCGACGCTGCCGGTCGGCTCGCCCGCGACGGTGCGCCGTTACGTGGGCGAGCTGCTGCGGCGGCACCGGCGTGCCTTCACGCTGCTGGTGACGGTGAACGCGGTCGCGGTCATCGCGTCCATGGTCGGCCCGTACCTGCTCGGCGGCCTCGTGGAGCGCCTGGCGGACGGAGCCCGGGACCTCCGTCTGGAGCGCACCGTCGCGCTGTTCGCGGTGGCGCTCGCGGTCCAGACCGCCTTCGTGCGGCTGGTGCGGCTGCGCGGCGCGATGCTCGGCGAGGAGATGCTCGCGGATCTGCGCGAGGACTTCCTCGTACGGTCCGTGGGGCTGCCGCCCGGCGTGCTGGAGCGGGCCGGGACCGGCGACCTGCTGTCGCGGATCACCACCGACATCGACCGGCTGGCGAACGCGATGCGGGAGGCCGTACCGCAGCTGGCCATCGGCGTGGTGTGGGCCGGGCTGCTGCTCGGCGCGCTCGGGGTGGCGGCGCCGCCGCTCGCGCCGGCCGTGCTGGTCGCGGTGCCGGTGCTGCTCGTCGGCTGCCGCTGGTACTTCCGCAGGGCCCCCGCCGCGTACCGCTCCGAGGCGGCGGGCTACGCGGCGGTGGCCGCGGCGCTCACCGAGACCGTGGACGCCGGGCGCACCATCGAGGCGCACCGGCTCGGCAGGCGCCGGACCGCCTTGTCGGAGCGCAGGATCCGCGAGTGGACGGCCTGGGAGCGTTACACGCTGTGGCTGCGCACGGTCCTCTTCCCGGTGATCAACGCCGCCCACGTGCTGATCCTCGGCTCGGTGCTGATGATCGGCGGAGCGTTCGTGCTGCAGGGCTGGATGACGGTCGGAGATCTGACGACGGGCGCCCTGCTCGCGCAGATGCTGGTCGAGCCGGTCGGGATGATCCTGCGCTGGTACGACGAACTCCAGGTGGCACAGGTGTCGCTGGCCCGCCTGGTAGGGGTGCGCGAGATCGAGGCCGGGGACACCGACGGCCGGGTCTCGCCCGACGGCCGGCACGTCCGGGCCGACGAGGTGCGGTTCGGCTACCGCACGGGCGCCGACGTCCTGCACGGCGTGTCGCTCGATGTCCGGCCGGGCACGCGGCTGGCGCTGGTGGGCCCCTCGGGCGCGGGCAAGTCCACCCTGGGCCGGCTGCTGGCGGGTATCTACGCGGCGCGGGCGGGCGAGGTCACCCTCGGCGGCGCGGAGCTGGCCCGGATGCCCGCGGAGCGAGTGCGCGAGCATGTGGCGCTGGTCAACCAGGAGCACCATGTCTTCGTGGGCTCGCTGCGGGACAACCTTCTGCTGGCTCGCACGGGCGCGCAGGACACCGAGCTGTGGGCGGCGCTGACCGCGGTCGACGCGGACGGCTGGGCGCGATCGCTGGACGACGGCCTGGACACGGAGGTCGGCTCGGGCGGCCTCGCGCTCACGCCGGCGCAGGCGCAGCAGATCGCGCTGGCCCGCCTGGTGCTGGCCGACCCGCACACGCTGGTGCTGGACGAGGCGACCTCGCTGCTCGACCCGCGCGCGGCCCGGCACCTGGAGCGGTCGCTCGCCCGGGTCCTGGACGGCCGTACGGTCGTGGCGATCGCGCACCGGCTGCACACCGCGCATGACGCGGATGTGATCGCGGTCGTGGAGGACGGGCGGATCAGCGAGTCCGGCAGCCATGACGCGCTGGTCGCAGCGGACGGGGCGTACGCCGCGCTCTGGCGCTCCTGGCACGGGTGATGCGGGGGGACGGCGTACGGGTCCAGGCTCCCCCCATGGGGCCCGAACCCGTACGCCGGGCTTCTCATCCTGACGCGTCCGCTTCCTCCTTCGCGCGGCGCTTGAGGACGGCGATCGATGCGAGGGCGATCAGCGCGAGGGCGATGATGTAGCCGGAGACCGACATCGAGGTGCCGGTGCCCTCCAGCAGGAGCACCATCACGAACGGCGCGAGGCCGCCACCGAGGACAGCGGCGAGCTGGTAGCCCAGCGAGGCGCCGGTGTAGCGCATCTCCGCCGAGAACAGCTCGGCGAACAGCGCCGCTTGCGGCCCGTACATGATGCTGAGGAAGACGCTGCAGACGAAGGTTGCGACGGCCAGCCCGAGGAGCGAGCCGGTGTCGATGAGCAGGAACATCGGGACTGCCCACACCAGCAGGCCCACTGCGCCGATCTCGTAGACCCTGATGCGCCCGATCTTGTCCGACAGCGCGGCGGCGGCAGGGATCATCAGCAGCTGGAAACAGCTGACCAGCAGGGAAACACCCAGCACAGAGCTGCGGTTCATGCCGAGTTCGCGGGTCGTGTAGTCGAGCACCCCGGTGATCATGATGTAGAAGGCCGCGGTGTTGACGGTGAAGGATCCGCCCGCGAGCAGCACGGTCCGCCGGTGGTTGCGGAGGATCTCACGCAGCGGGGAACGCCCGGTCTGCTGTGCCTTCTCCTGCGCGGCCAGCCGCTCTTCCGCCTCCCGGAACTCCGGGGTCTCCTCGACGCGGGCGTGGATGTACCAGGCGAGGAGCATGACGAGGACACCGACGAGGAACGGCAGCCGCCAGCCCCACGAGGCGAAGGCCCCGCCCGCGGCGGACCCGGAGACGAGGAAGGCCAAGTTGGCGGTCACGACTCCGATGGGGACGCCGAGCTGGACGAGACTGCCATAGAGACCGCGCTTGCCCGGCGGAGCGTACTCGGTGGCCATCAGCATCGCGCCGCCCCACTGCGCGCCGACGGCGATGCCCTGCAGGATGCGGAGGAGGACCAGCAGGACCGGCGCGAGGATGCCGATCGTCTGGTACGAGGGCAGCAGGCCGATCGCGGTGGTGGCCAGGCCCATGACCGTGAGGGCGAGGACGAGCATGGGCTTGCGGCCGTGCTTGTCACCGAAGTGGCCGGCGATGACACCGCCGAAGGGGCGGGCGATGAAGCCGACGGCGAACGTCGCGAAGGCCGCCAGCACGCCCGCGACGGGGCTCGCGGAGGGGAAGAACTGGTCACCGAGGACCAGGGCGGCCGCGATGCCGAAGATGAAGTAGTCGTACCACTCGACGGCCGCGGCCAGGGCGGCCGCGCCGGCGGTGCGCCGGCGGCGAGAGATCTCGGCGGAGGTTGGGGCTGCGGTAACGGTGGTCGGGGATGTGTCCATGGTGCCGCCCTTCGGAAGGGACGTGGGGACGGATGAAGCTGTCGGCCGACAAGGTGAGCGGGGAACCCGGGGTAAGGTGCGAGTGAACGTACCGACCGGGCGGTATGGCGTCAACGGTTTGCGCAGGACAAACCCCACAGACACCGCGGAGGGCCGGGAACGGCTGTCGTTCCCGGCCCTCTCCGCAGGTGTGGATCCGGCGCTTCAGATGATGCCGAGCGCCCCCAGGCAGCCGGCCCCGCCGAGCAGCATGAAGACCGGCATCAGGACCTTCAGCTCCACCCAGCTCCCCGCCCTGAAGCGCATCGCCTTGGGCGGGCCGACCGGGTACCAGCGCTTGCGGCCGATCGGGATCGGCCACAGGACCGGGCAGCCGGAGACGGTCAGGGCGTCCCCGATGTCGTGCACGATCGCGCCCAGCACGATCGGCAGGCCGAGCCACAGGTACTCCTGGCCCGGCGCGGTGAAGAGCCAGTCCGAGCCATTGCCCGCTTTGTGCAGAATGTCCGCGAGGATCCAGGCGCTGGTCGCGCCGAGCAGCCAGACGAGGACGTCGCTGGAGACCCGGGCCGCCCGCCACAGCAGGCCCTCGACCGCCAGCACCATATGCACGAAGAGGATGGCGAGCACCGCCCAGCGGCCGCCCGTCATCGCCAGCACCGCCGTCCCCGCGCCGATGAGCACGGCCCACAACCAGGTGTGGGTGAGCGTGCGGTGCCCCCCCGAACGCCGCGGGTCGCCCTGCATCTTGGTTGCCTTGTAGACGGCGTACGAGATCTTGTCGATCACCTCGCACAGGCCGCGCGAGAAGGGGCCGAAGGCACGGGATATCGTCGCCGACTTGTGATCGAGGTCGGGGGCGAGCGCCGCGCCCGCGCAGATCAGGGCGCCGACGACGAGAACGGGCCAGGGCATCGGACGGCCGGCCGCGGCAGCCGCCGCGCCCACCCCCAGCCAGGCCGCCGCCCCGGACAGCGAGTGCGCCGGTCCCATCATGGTCGTTCCCCACCCCTTGTTGTTGTGCGATTGTCGTGCGGTGACGCCGAGTTGGCGGCACAGCGTACCGCCCCGCGATCTTCGCTTGAGCGGCCGGTTCCCGGATCGGGGCAGGAGGCAGGCAGTATGGAGGGCGTGACCCTCATCGATCATCTGCCGAACGACGCCGATCCCGATGCCCTCTTCGAAGCGTTCTCGACGTGGGCCGAGGAGCGGGGCATCGCCCTCTACCCTGCCCAGGAGGAGGCGCTGATCGAGGTGGTCTCCGGGGCGAACGTCGTCCTGTCGACTCCGACGGGCTCCGGCAAGAGCCTGGTCGCGGCCGGCGCCCACTTCACCGCCCTCGCGAACGACCAGGTGACCTTCTACACCGCACCGATCAAGGCGCTGGTTTCGGAGAAGTTCTTCGACCTGTGCAAGCTCTTCGGCACCGAGAACGTCGGCATGCTGACCGGCGACGCGTCGGTCAACGCGGACGCTCCCGTGATCTGCTGCACGGCCGAGGTGCTGGCGTCCATCGCGCTGCGGGACGGCAGGGACGCCGACATCGGCCAGGTCGTGATGGACGAGTTCCACTTCTACGCCGAACCGGACCGCGGCTGGGCCTGGCAGATTCCGCTGCTGGAGCTGCCCCAGGCGCAGTTCATCCTGATGTCCGCGACGCTCGGCGACGTGACGCGGTTCGAGAAGGACCTCACGCGCCGGACCGGCCGCCCCACCGCGGTCGTACGGTCCGCCACCCGGCCCGTACCCCTGTCGTACGAGTACCGGACGACGCCGCTCACCGAGACCCTGACCGAGCTGCTGCAGACACACCAAGCGCCGGTCTACATCGTGCACTTCACCCAGGCCGCGGCGGTGGAGCGGGCGCAGGCGCTGATGAGCATCAACATGTGCTCGCGTGAGGAGAAGGACGAGATCGCCGCGCTGATCGGGAACTTCCGCTTCACCACCAAGTTCGGCCGGAATCTCTCGCGTTACGTCCGGCACGGCATCGGGGTGCACCACGCCGGGATGCTGCCGAAGTACCGGCGGCTGGTCGAGCGGCTCGCCCAGGCCGGTCTGCTGAAGGTCATCTGCGGCACGGACACCCTCGGCGTCGGTGTCAACGTGCCCATCCGCACAGTGCTGTTCACGGCGCTGACGAAGTACGACGGGAACCGGGTGCGGACGCTGCGGGCCCGGGAGTTCCACCAGATCGCGGGCCGTGCCGGGCGCGCGGGATTCGACACGGCGGGCTTCGTCGTGGCCCAGGCGCCCGAGCACGTCATCGAGAACGAGAAGGCGCTCGCCAAGGCCGGCGACGACCCGAAGAAGCGCCGGAAGGTGGTCAGGAAGAAGGCGCCCGAGGGCTTCGTGAACTGGGGCCAGAACACCTTCGAGAAGCTGATCGCCTCCGACCCCGAGCCGCTGACCTCCCGCTTCCGCGTCACGCACGCGATGCTGCTGTCGGTGATCGCCCGGCCGGGCAACGCCTTCGACGCGATGCGGCGGCTGCTGGAGGACAACCATGAGGACCGGCGCTCGCAGCTCCGGCACATCCGGCGGGCCATCGCGATCTACCGCTCGCTGCTGGACGGCGGGGTAGTGGAGAGGCTGGACGAGGCCGACGCGGAAGGCCGGATCGTACGGCTGACGGTGGATCTGCAGCAGGACTTCGCGCTCAACCAGCCGCTGTCGACCTTCGCGCTCGCCGCCTTCGAGCTGCTGGACCCCGAGTCGCCGTCGTACGCCCTGGACATGGTGTCGGTCGTGGAGTCCACGCTCGACGACCCGCGGCAGATCCTCGCGGCACAGCAGAACAAGGCGCGGGGCGAGGCGGTCGCCGCGATGAAGGCGGAGGGCGTCGAGTACGAGGAGCGGATGGAGCGGCTGCAGGACGTGACGTATCCTCAGCCGCTGGAGGAGCTGCTCTTCCACGCGTACGGCGTCTACCGCAAGAGCCACCCGTGGGTCGGCGACCACCCGCTCTCGCCCAAGTCGGTCATCCGCGACATGTACGAACGCGCCATGAGCTTCAGCGAGTTCGTCTCCTTCTACGAGCTCGCCCGGGTCGAGGGCATCGTGCTGCGCTATCTGGCGAGCGCCTACAAGGCCCTGGAGCACACCGTTCCCGACGATCTGAAGTCCGACGACTTCCAGGATCTGATCGCCTGGCTAGGCGAGATGGTCCGCCAGGTCGACTCCAGCCTGCTCGACGAGTGGGAGCAGCTCGCCAACCCGGAGGAGGAGTCCGCGGAAGAGGCCCAGGACCGGGCGGACCAGGTCAGGCCGGTCACCGCGAATGCCCGTGCCTTCCGGGTGCTGGTACGGAACGCGATGTTCCGGCGGGTGGAGCTGGCGGCTCTCGACAAGGTCCGCGAACTGGGCGAGATGGACGCCGAATCCGGGTGGGACGAGGACGCATGGGCGGATGCCATGGACGCGTACTGGGACGAGTACGACGACCTGGGCACCGGACCGGACGCCCGCGGGCCGAAACTGCTGCGGATCGAGGAGCAGCCGGAACACGGCCTGTGGCGGGTCCGGCAGACCTTCGCCGACCCGGGCGGCGACCACGACTGGGGCATCAGCGCGGAGATCGACCTCGCGGCCTCCGACGAGGAGGGCCGCGCGGTCGTCCGCGTCACGGACGTGGGGCAGCTCTAAGCCTGCGCGCATTGGCTGCTGTTGCGCTTCCTCGCCGGCTCCACCGTCCAACGCCGGGCGTATGAAGGCCAGCTGGCGCTGGACCCCGGCCGGCTCACCGGTCGTACGCGTGGTGGCAGGGCAGACCAGCCGCACCGCACCCACCAGCGCGCAGATGCTGACCACAACGGCGACCATCCGGCGCGACCATCGCAGCACCTGACGCGCCGTTGATGGTGGTCCGGACATCTGCTGACCTTAGCCCGGCCGTGGCGGGCCGATGAGAATTCGCCGGTGGGGCCGTCGTCCGGCAGGAGCGCCAGTCGAACGGCGCCCGCCCGCGCCCTCGGCCAGAACTCGGCAGCCGACGGCGGCGCGTGGCGCGTGAGACGAGGTCAGTCGCCCGGCATCCGGGATGGCGGTGGGGCACGGCCTCACTTGGGTGGCAGGCTCGCGGCGAAGGCATGACCTTCCTCGATCCAGTCGCTGAGCACGGCGTCCTCGGCGAGGGCCGACGAGTCCACCATGATCCAGTCGCGCATCGGCCGACTCGTCATGTCGAAGACGCGCGCACCGGGCCGGGCCAGGGCCGCGTCGGCGCCGTCGGGCCCCACGCGAACGATGAGTTCACCGCCGTGCACGCCCACGGCCATGTTGCCGCGGCAGAGGAAGGCGAGACCGCCGAACATGCGCTTCTCGGTGATGGCAGGATCGGCACCCAGGCGATCGCGAATCCGCTCGGCCAGTCCTTCGTCGAATGCCATGACAGACCTCATTCCTCATGTCTCACCGCGGTGCCCTCAGCCTGTGCTCGAGGTCGCGCAGGTCCTTGGCGATGGATGAGCGGACCTTGCGGGCCATGATCGGCGCGGCCAGTCGGTAGTAGCCGCCTGTGCCGCCCCGGACGCGGATGCGCGCGAGCGTACCCCGCGGGTGCGGGGTGAAGGTGTACGTGACGTGCATGGGCATGGGGCCCGCCACGGAGACCATGTCCAGCAGCCGTGAGCGTTCGTAGTCGGCCACGCGCAGCACGTAGTCGATGCGTTTGCCGAGGAAGTACGCGGTGCGGGTGACCTCGGCGCCGACTCCGAACCCGCCCCCGTCCGCTTCCCGGGTCAGTTCCGCCGTGCGGATGCCCTGGGTCCACTCGGCGTCGTTGCGCCAGTCCATCGCGTAGCCCGCCACCAGCTCGGGTGGAAGCGGGATGAGGCGTTCTGCCGTCTCGTCGATCGTCATCCGGTGCCTCGTCTTCCCCGACGGCGCCTCCCGAGCTTCCCGTTGAGGCGGTCAGGCGCTCCATTCAGGATTCCTGCCGCTGGCTGCGAGCGCCCTGTGGAACGCGGGCGCATCGGTGGATACGGGTATGGGCGGGCCGTAGAGCCCGGAGACCCGGGCGCCCTCCGCGATCTCTCCGACCGCGCCGAGCGCGACCCGTGCGGCATCCTCGCTGATGGCGAAGGTCCGGCCGGTGGCGCGGGCCAGATCCCAGCCGTGCATGGCGAGTTCCTCAAGGGTGATCGCGGCGGCCAAACCGGCGGGCATCTCTCCCGGGCCGAACTCAGTGCTGCCCTCGAACGCGGCCGGGTTGCTCCAGGCCTCCGCGGCTCTGTTCGCGGACTCGGCGACGGCCGCCGGGGACGTGCCCGAGGCAGCGGGCCCGGCGGGCTGCGGCTCCTTCCGCGCGGCACGAGCGGAGGAAACCAGCGTCTCGCCGAAGTGGTCGAGGAGCTCGGCGACGGTGAACTTCTCGCACGGGGTGCGGTCGCCGAGTTGATCGGCACGGATACCCGAGGCGGTCGCGGCGACCGCGTCGGCGCATTCCCGGATGGCGGTGTGCAGAGTGCTGTGCGGGGTGTTCATGAGTTCGCTTCTCCCAATGGCAACAGCCGGTGAAGAACGGAGCGGGCCTGCCGGTCTCGGCGTAGGCCTTGAGCTGCAGGAACTTCGTCGCCCAGCCGTAGGTGAAGTCGCGGTAGGCGTCGTCTTCGGAAGGGAAGCCGCTGTGGGTGAACCGCACGATGACGTCCCATCGGCCGGGACAGCACCTCGTACGCCTGTTGGGCGCCCGTCCAGAGGCTGTTCTCGCCCTCCAGGTCGAGCCGCTTGCCGGGTCCGGCCTCGGTGGTGCGCAGCCGCCACGGCTCCGGCGCGTCCGGGAACTGCAGCCGACGGAGCCCGTCCACGCCCTCTCCCGCGGTAGCCGTCGTGGTCAACCAGCCCTCGATGCCCTCGGTGGTCGAGATCGCTGCGTACACGGTGTCCGCGTCGGCCTCGATGTGCAGCTGCATCGCGATGTCCGCCATGTCGGTGCCCCCTCGCCCTGGCTCTCAGTTGCTTAAGTCAAGACTAAAATATCGAGCCCCCAGAAGGCAAGCTCAAGTGGTGACTAAAATGAGAGCATGGAAGCGGTGCAAGTGGTCGCCGAGCCCAGACGGCGCGAGATCCTGCGGCTGGTCTGGGAGGCCGAGCTGTCCGCGGGCGAGATCGCCGAACGGTTCGACGTCACCTTCGGTGCGGTCTCGCAGCACTTGAAGGTGCTCAGGGATGCCGGGCTGGTTACGCTCCGCCAGGAGGGCAGGAAGCGGTTCTACCGGGCGGACCGCGACGGAATGGGCCCGCTCGCGGACTACCTCCAGGCGATGTGGACCAGCAAGCTCGACGTCCTCGCCGACCTGGCCGAACATGCCGAGACCGCCGAGACCGCCGAGACCGCCGAGCAAGAACAGGGCGGGCACGGTGAGAAGTCCGAACAGGCCGGGCAAGCCGAGCAGCGGAAGGGAACGGCCTCGTGAGTGCAGACGTGGTGACGGTCGAGCGGCGGATCGCCGCCCGCCCCGAGACGGTGTTCTCCTTCTTCACCGATCGCGACCGCTGGCTGTCCTGGATGGGCGCGGACGGCGAGTTCACCTTCGAGCCGGGCGGCCCCTACCGGACGCACGTGACCGGTGACAACCACGCCTCCGGCCGCTTCCTCGAGATCGACCCGCCCAAGCGCGTGGTCTTCACCTGGGGTTGGGAGGGCGGCGGCATGGCCGTTCCGCCCGGCTCGACCATCGTCGAGATCAACCTGGAGCCCGACGGCGACGGCACCCTGCTGCGCCTGGTCCACCGCGACCTTCCTCCGCAGGCGCGCGCCCCCCACGCGGAGGGCTGGAACCACTACATGGACCGGCTCACCGTACGAGCCGAAGGCGGCGACCCCGGCCCCGATCCCTGGATGCAGGGTCCCGCAAACTGACGTGCGGCTGACAACGCAGCCAGACTCTGATGGCATCCCTGGATGACCATGCCCAGCGCTCCGGACTGGCCGTACTGTGGGCTAGGGGTCGATCCCGGCTCCGACCGTGTCGGCTGTCGAGGAATAAGAATCGGTGAAAGCGGCAGGTGCCTGACCCACGCTGATGAAGTCGTCAGAACAGCCTATCTGTCAGCACTCCGACCGGGCTCACACATCATACTGCCCGGCACCACACTCACCAAGGAATTACTCAACAGAATCCTCGGCGCCCTATCCGAAGGAGAAAGCTCTCGATTCGGGTACGCGAATCTCTGCGAAGCGATCATCGACGGCTCGGCCGACTTCATCGGAGCGACCTTCGAGGGTGAGGCCAATTTCATCGGTACAAAATTCAGACAGTTCGTCGATTTCTCGTTTGCGGAGTTCCAAGCGGAAGCCGAGTTCGCCCTGGCGGAGTTTTACCAGAACACAGCTTTCGAAGAAGGCACTTTCGCCGAACGGGCGGCGTTCAACGGCGCCACCTTCGCCCGGGACGCGAGTTTCCGAGATTGCCAATTCGCGACCGGCATTGAATTGGAGTCTGTGACATTCGACGACGATGTCACTTTCGAGGGAACCCACTTCGGCCCCACGGCCACCATAGGCCCACTAGTCTGCGCCGGAACTGTAAATCTGTCGACGAGCACATTTGCCGCGCCCACAGTTGCCGAGATAGCTGCCACTCGAATCCTCTGCAACAGAACCCGTTGGGAAGCGACTGCCGCACTGCGCCTGCGCTACGCCACAATGGATCTCACGGATGCAGTCATCGTCCAGCCTCTGGCGATCACGTCCTATCCTTCCCCCTTCAGTTCCCTGAATTGGCCCGTCGATGAATCCACCCTCTCGACAGGGACTCCGGGGGCAAGGCTGTCCTCAATACGTGGCGTTGACTGCGCAATGGTGACATTGACCGACATGAATCTGACGGAGTGCAAATTTTCCCAAGCATTCCACTTGGACCAGCTGCGTTTCGAGGGAAAATGGGAATTTGCCACACCACCCAGGAGTACCTGGGGCAGCGGAATCGCATTCCGGTGGACTCAACGCCAAGTCATCGCAGAGGAACGTCAGTGGCGAGCCCTTCCCAGCCGTCCTCGAACACTCCGCGCTGGATGGGGAGAACCTCCCCAGGACCATCATCAGGTTCCGGGGCTCGCCACCCTCACAACGACCTACCGACAACTACGCAAGGCACGCGAAGACGCTAAGGACGAGCCAGGAGCAGCGGACTTCTACTACGGCGAGATGGAGATGCGCCGCCATAGCAACGGTTGGTGCCGAGCCGAACGCTGGCTATTACAGGCCTACTGGCTTTTGTCAGGCTACGGTCTGCGGGCGTCACGGGCACTCATCTGGCTGGCCCTCGCCATGATGAGCACGATCCTGCTGATGGCGGGCTACGGCCTGCCCGACGAGCCCCCGAAGCAGGAGATCACCCGGGAGAAGATCGACAGCGAGTGGAGGACCGTTATTGATAAACCCGACCCGGAAAACCCGACTGGCGACCGCTTCACCAGCAAGCGTTTCGAGAAGGCCCTCAATGTCACGCTCAATTCGGTGGTGTTCCGCTCCAGTGGCCAGGACCTGACGACAGCGGGCACATACATCGAGATGGCGTCACGGCTCTCGGAGCCGGTGCTCTTGGGCCTTGCAGTACTCGCGATCCGAGGGCGGGTGAAGCGTGGGAGCTGATCAATCACGGGCCTGGCGACATCGTCGAATCCCCGCTTACTGCCGAGACACCGCACGATCCGCAAGCGCGTCTCCTCAGGAGCGCTCAGAGGCCCTACCGCCATGAGGCGTCTGCCATCCCGCCGCAGACGCCCGTGACCCGCGGTGGGAAAATCCCGTCGCAGTGTGTGCCGGTTTCGACGGTGGAGGGCAACGATGTACGCGATATCCCTGGTCGACGACGGGGCGGAGCTGCGCCCGCTCGAGCCGTGGCGGGCCGAGGAGTTCCTGACCCACATGGACCGAGGACGGGAGTTCATCGGGCAACACATCGGGTTACCGGACCTCGCCACGGACCTGGAGTCGAGCCGCTCGTTCCTCCAGTGTCGAGCGCACGGTCGCCATGAGGTGCACGAGCGACCACCGGCGCTTGGACAGATTCAAGCTGGGTGCCGGCCGCGCTCGCGCATTCCTGTGGCGAGCACCCCGAAGGCGAAGGTCAAGACGACGACCAAGGAGGCGATTCCCAGGGCATCCTGAAGCCCGCTCGCCAGACCGTTGTAGCCCACGTCCACCCCAGTCGCCACATAGAAGAGGCCCGCGAGAACGGCCGCCCAGCCCAGCCAGCCAGCGACCAGATGACCAACGAGAATCGCAGCCCCAAAAAGCGCGAAGGTCAACCCGAGCAGGACGCGGAAATAGCTCTGGAACCCCCATTCGATCCAGCGCACAGTCTCGGCATTGGCAAAGCGGATCGGTTTCTCCGCCCCGGACGCGCTGTCCCAGGCCTCGACGGCCTCTTTCAGCCCTACGCCGTCGAGGCCCTGCAGAACAGCCCAGATTGCAGCGGTCGCAACGGTCGCCGCGGCCGCGAGATGCGCCGGCAGAGGAGCCCTGCCGGCACCGCCCATGGCGCGGTAAAGAACAAGTAGACCACCCAGCGCGAGGAGGACGCCAACGAACTGGCCAAGATGAATTGCAACCCAGGCGCCACTGTCGGCGTACTCGGTAAAGATCGCCTGGTGGTCGTCTTCCTCTCCCGACGGATGAATCACCGTCAAAACGACATTCAGAAGGAGGCCCACGACCATGAGCCCGCCTGCGATCCTCAACTGACTGCCTCCCGAGCCGGCCGTCTCCGACTCTCGGGAGTCGATGTCTGGACTCATGAGTAGACCCAGTCCTCTCGAATTCATCAGTCGACGTACGAGGATCTCCAGATGCAGCTCATGCCGGCCTGCAAATCCTGCAGCCGGTTCCCACCTCGTCGGAAGCGGCCACCGTACTGCGCCGGATATCGCCAGCGATCCCATTACCGCCGCGCCACTCGCCACTCACTCGAACGGGTCGCACGACGCCACCGGATGCTGCGACGCGCGGGATGGAGCTGAGGAAGGCCGGCACGGTGTGCCTCGACAGCCACGGTCGCGCCACCACCGACTCCAAGACATTCCGAAGGAAGTCCTTGGCAATTTGTCCTGGACGACGTCGTTGGCCCCGCGCCGAGCGACGCCGACGCCTGGCGGAGCCATACCTGACGTACGCCGAGTTCTGCACTGCACCGGAATGCCCGGCCGGATAACGCGCCAGGGCAACCCTGGGCAACCTGGCGTGGACCGCGTACCAGGTCGAGCGCCGCCGGCCAGGAGACCGAGCAGGGTCCATACACATCGCATACAGCCCCCTACGCCACGGTCTCTGACGGTCGGCCCGTTGGTCGGAGCTACACGACCCGGTAACGGAGCAGCACGACGCCCGAGTTGAAGAGCCTGGTCTCGACCATGCGCAGCATTCCCATGCCGTCGACCGTTTCTGTGAACAAGCACGTGCCGTGGCCGAGAACGACCGGATACACGAACAACCGGTACTCATCGACCAGCCCGGCGGCGATGAGCGCGTGGACCAGTGCGCATCGGTCTCGCCGTCAACTGCGGCCAGTAGCGAGACACCGCTCTTTGGCCGCCGTAGTCGGCGCTTGCAGGAGGAACTCGCGCGGGACCGGCAGTGTGATCCGGTCGGTGCGGCCTGGAGCGATGAGGTCGGGGGCGCCCGGCGGTGACTGGATGCCCGGCCCTGCGGCGAGGGTCCGACTCCACCTGCTGCTGCTCAGAGCGCGTCAATTGGCATGACCACACTGTGGCCTGAAAGGACCGAACAGACAGTCAGGCGCACTTGGAAACAGCAGAGTCTTAGGTTAGCCTCACCTAAGCTGCTGGTCGGGCCGGGTGAGCCGCCAGTCCGTCTGTACTCTGGGGAAGCCGTGTCTCGTTCGAACACTGCAGTCGCGCCGACGTCAACTGCGTCGCCGACCGGACTCCTGATCGAGCATAACGACGGAGCCGCTGTCTCTGCGCATCCGAAGCGGTGGGCGCGGGCCCACGAGGACGTCTACGGATTGGTCCACGGCTACACGCTGCCTGCCGACTCGCCGTGGTGGGAGGATCCCACGCCCGCGCCCGAGGCCGAGTTCACCCGCGAATACCCGGAACGCACTGTCGCCGTGTGCGACTTGCTGGTGCGCCCGCAGTGGCGGCGCTCGGGTTCAGCCCCATCGGCCGGATGGAGCCGGGCCCCGGGTGGCGGCCCCACGTGATGATCGTGCGCAACCTCGGTCACAGCTGAGCATCCTTTTCCCCCTACCACCCCGACCCGAGGCAGAGCCGTGTCCATTCAGTTGCCGCCGTCCGCAGCCCCGCGATCCGCCTACCCCGTGGACGTGCTCCCCGAGGCGGTCCGCCGCCGCCTTCTGGAGCTGGCGCCGGCCGAGGCGCCGGTGTCGGCCTACGTGTACGACGGTGCGGTCGCCGCCGAGCGCGCACGCGAACTGCGCAGTGCGCTCCCGGAGTGGGCGGCCGTGTACTACGCCGTGAAGGCGAACTCCTTCCGGAGAATCGTCGAGGCTCTGGCCCCGCACGTCGACGGGTTCGAGGTCGCCTCCCGCTCGGAGCTCGAACTCGCCGTTTCGGCCAAACCGCCGGCCGGAGACACTCCGGCCCCGGTGGTCGCCGCCGGCCCCGCGAAGTCCGTCCCCGTCCTGACCGCCCTGGTCCGGGCCGGAGTCGAGGCGATCAACGCGGAGAGCCTGCTCGAGCTCCACCGCATCAGCCGGATCGCGGTCGCCGAGGGCGTGAGGGCCCGGGTCGCCCTCCGCGTCAACCCCGCGTCCATCCCGGTCACCGGATCGCTGCACATGGGCGGTGTCCCCTCCCAGTTCGGGGTCGCTGAGCCCGATGTCCCCGGCGTGCTGCGTGACGCTCTGCGGCTACCCGGCCTGGACCTGGTCGGCTTCCACATCCACGCCGCTTCCAACAACCTCGACGCCGAGGCACATGCCGCATATCTGCGCTGGTGCGTGGAGTGGAGCGTGCGAACCGCCCGGGAGAACGGGATCAACCTGCGGCACGTCGACATCGGAGGCGGCATCGGCGTCGCCTTCGAGGGCGAGAAGCCCTTCGACATCGCCCGCTTCGGAGAACTGGCCGCACAGGTCGAGCCCCCGGAAGGCGTCAAGGTCGTGCTGGAGCCGGGCCGTTTCCTGGTCGCCGACTGCGGCTGGTACGCCGCCGAGGTGACGGACGTGAAGGCGTCATACGGCGAGTGGTTCGTGGTGCTGCGCGGCGGCATCAACCACTTCCAACTCCCCACGTCCTGGGACATCGTGCACAACGTCGCGGTACTGCCCGTCGAGGACTGGCCCGAGGGCTGTCCTCGCCCCGCCGCCCGGCGGGTGCGCGTGACGGTCGTCGGCGAGCTGTGCACGCCCGAGGACACCCTGCTGCGCGATGTCCTGGTGGACCAGGTTCGCGCCGGGGACCTCGTCGTCTTCCCGTACGCGGGCTCCTACGGCTGGGAGTTCGCCATGCACCACTTCCTCGGCCACCCCGTCGCCGACCGCGTCCTGCTCTGAAGCGCAAGGCCCATGAGCCGCACCGCGCCCGGGCCGCACCGACTCCTCCCTGCCCGTCGTCGGCCCTCGTGCCCCTCCCCTCCCTGGAGCCGTAAGTCATGACTGTGCACCCCACTGCCCTCCCTGGCCTCGATCACATCGCGGGGAAGGCGGACGCCATACTGGAGCGTCAGCGCGCCCGGGAGTCCTCGGCCCGTACGTACGCCCGCTCGTTCCCGATCGTCCCGGCCCGTGCCCAAGGCATGACGGTCGAGGGCACGGACGGCCGCCACTACCTCGACTGCCTTTCCGGCGCGGGCACCCTGGCCCTCGGCCACAACCACCCCGTGGTGCTGGAGGCCATCCAGCGGACTGTCAGCAGCGGGGCGCCGCTGCACGTCCTGGATCTCGCGACCCCGGAGAAGGACGAGTTCACCGACGCCCTGTTCGCCACGCTGCCCAGCGGCTTCGCCGACAGGGCCCGCATCCACTTCTGCGGGCCCGCTGGGACGGACGCGGTGGAAGCCGCCTTCAAGCTGATGCAGACCGCCACCGGGAGAAGGGGCCTGCTGGCCTTCACCGGCGCCTACCACGGCATGACCGCGGGCGCCCTGGCGGCATCGGGTGGGGTAGCCGCCAAGGAGCCGGTGCCCGGCATCGCCGCGGACGTGACCCGGCTGCCGTACCCGTACGCGTACCGCTGCCCGTTCGGGATCGGTGGGGAGCGCGGCGCGGAGCTGTCCGCGTCGTACGCCGAGCGGCTGCTCGACGACCCCAACGGCGGTGTCGTGCCGCCCGCCGCGATGATCCTCGAGGCGGTGCAGGGCGAGGGCGGCGCCGTACCGGCCCCGGACGCCTGGATGCGCGAGATGCGGCGGATCACGGCGGAGCGGGAGATACCGCTGATCGTCGACGAGGTGCAGACCGGCGTTGGGCGCACCGGCGCCTTCTGGGCCGTGGAGCACAGCGGGGTCGTGCCGGACGCGATGGTGATGTCGAAGGCGATCGGCGGCAGCCTGCCGCTGGCGGTGCTTGTCTACCACGAGGACTACGACGGCTGGCTGCCCGGCGCCCACACGGGGACGTTCCGCGGCAACACCCTGGCCATGGCGACCGGCACCGCCACCCTGCGGTACGTCGCACGCGAGGGCCTGGCCGAGCGGGCAGCCTCCGTCGGCGCCCGGATGACGGCGCGGCTGGAGAGCCTGCGTGCCGAACTGCCCGCGATCGGCGACGTCCGCGGCCGCGGCCTGATGATCGGGGTCGAACTGGTCGACCCCGGAGCCGCGCCGGACGCGTGCGGCGCCCGGCCGGCCGCCCCGCAGCTGGCCGCGCAGGTGCGGGCTGCCTGCCTCGACCGCGGCCTCATCGTGGAGTTGGGCGGCCGTTTCGACTCGACCGTCCGGCTGCTGCCGCCGCTGGTCATCACCGACGAGCAGGTCGAAGCGGTGCTGGACCGGCTGACCGACGCCATCGCCGCGGTGACGGCATCGCAGTTCACGGGAGTGCAGGTATGAGGGGCAAGATCCACGAACTGCGGCCGGCCACCGGTGTGTCCGCGGTGACCGGCGGCGCGAGCGCTCCTGCGTCGGACGGCTCCGGCGCTGCGCTCGATATGTACGACACGGATGCCGACGGCACTCGTGCCGGGCACGGAACGCGCCTCGCTCCGGAGCACGCTTCCGCGGGTCCGGATCCCCTCGATGAGGAGATGGCCGGACTACTGTGCAGGGCCGCATCATCAGAGGTCGGCAACCGGAAGACCGCGCTGTCCGGCGGGCCCGGAGGACCCGGCGCACTCGAGCCGCTGCTGCACGCCGTGCTGGAGGCGCTTGCCAAGGGCGCTGTGCGGCGGGGCGGTCCGCTTCCCGCCGGGACGCCCGAGGAGCTGGCCACGGAGGTCACGCGGGTGTTCGCCGAGGCGGACGGTGACGACGCCCTGCACCATCTGACCGAACTGCTGGCCCATGGCAGCGCCGACCCCGCCGACCCGTCCTGCGCCGCCCATCTGCACTGCCCGCCGCTGGCCGTCGCCGTCGCCGCCGACCTGGCCGTTTCCGCACTCAACCCTTCCCAGGACTCCTGGGACCAGGCGCCGGCCGCGACTGCCCTGGAGACCCTGCTGCTGCAGGAGTTGGCGCAGCTGGTGGGATACGACCCGGCCGAGGCAGCCGGAGTGCTCACCTCCGGCGGCACCGAGTCCAACCTCATGGGGCTGATGCTCGCCCGCGACCGCGTGCTCGGCCGGACGGCGGGGCGTCAGGTCGAGCTGAGCGGTGTACCAGGCGCCGGGCCACGCCCGCGGATCTTCGCCTCCGCCACCGCCCACTTCTCGGTGCAGCGGTCGGCGGCCCTCCTCGGTCTCGGTGAGGACGCGGTCATCCCCGTCCCGGTCGACCACGAGCTGCGGATGAAGCCGGATGCCCTGGCCACCGCTCTGCGGGACTGCGTCGAGCGCGGTGAGCGGCCGGTGGCCGTCGTGGCCACCGCCGGCACCACCGACACCGGTGCGGTCGACCCGCTGCGCACCTGCGCGGCGCTGGCCGCCGAATACGGCGCCTGGCTGCACGTGGACGCCGCCTACGGCGGCGGCGCGCTGCTCTCCGACGAACTCGCCCACCTGGTGGACGGCATCGCGCTGGCCGACTCCATATCCCTGGACTGGCACAAACTGGGCTGGCAGCCGGTCGCCGCGGGCATCTTCCTCGTCCGGCGGGCGGAGACGTACGCCTCCCTCGCCCGGCGGGCGGTGTACCTCAACCCCCAGGACGACGAGGAGGCGGGCTACCCCAGCCTGCTGGGCCTCTCGTTGCGCACCACGCGCCGCGCAGACGCATTCAAGATCGCCGTAACGCTGCGCACGCTGGGCCGCGAGGGCCTCGGCCGGCTCGTCAACGCCTGCCACGTCCTGGCGCGCGACGGCGCCGAGGCGGTACGAGCGCATCCCCGCCTGGAGCTGCACGCCGACCCTGTCCTGACGGCCTTCCTCTTCCGGTACCTGCCAAAGGACGCCGACCCTGCGCACACCGACCGGGTGAACGCGGCGCTGCGGCGCCGACTGCTGCGCGAGGGTCGGGCGGTCGTCGGCCGCACCGAACTCCCGGGCGAGGGCCCGGGCCGGGTCCGCCTCAAGCTCACGCTGCTCAACCCGCATACCACCCTCGCCGAGGTCGAGCGGCTGCTGCACGCGGTGGCCGCAGCGGGCCAGGCCGAGGAGGACGCATGGTGAACCTGCCCTCCGATCACCGGCTGACGGAGGTGGCACTGCCGCCGGCCGAACGCCCCGCCACGGACCTCGCCGCCCGCGAGGGCGCCGACGTGGCCGCGCCGCAGGCACCCATCAGCGGTCCGGATCCGCTCGACGACCCGGACGCGCTCCGCGCGGGCGACGCCGCGGCGATGGAGACGCTGCTGCGCGC
The DNA here is from genome assembly GCF_052245475.1 of Streptomyces sp. 7N604. Classification (NCBI taxonomy): domain Bacteria; kingdom Bacillati; phylum Actinomycetota; class Actinomycetes; order Kitasatosporales; family Streptomycetaceae; genus Streptomyces; species Streptomyces sp. 7N604. Next base: position 206,268 of record NZ_JBQQBX010000005.1, read on the forward strand.
GTACGTACGCGAGACCGGCACGGAGGTCCCGGCGACCGGCCAGGCGCTCCTGTTGAATCTGTCGGCCAGTCAACTGACCTTGCTGGTGCCTGTGCGGTACCGGTCGGCCACCGGCTGGCACCGCTTCGACGGCCCCCGCCTGGTCACCGCCGGGGACGGTGGCAGCCTCCCGGCCGACGCGGCACTGGTGGCGGCGGCGCTGATCCGGGAGACGACACTCGGCCGCGGGGTGCTCCCGCACCACGGCGGTGACGCCGCCGCCCGGGTGCTGAACTCCGCCCGGCGTACCACCACGCACATCGCCCGGCGGCGCGCCGAAGGCGAGGATGCCCAGGGCCCGACGCCGTTCCTGGACAGCGAGCAGGCGCTGCTGCTGGGGCACCCTTTCCATCCCGCGCCCAAGAGCCGCGAGGAGGCGTCCGACGCCGAACTGGACGCGTACTCACCCGAGCTGCGCGGCTCCTTCCCGCTGCACTGGTTCGCCGCGCACCCCGACGTCGTCGTCGGCGAGAGCGCGGACGGCCGCACCCCGGCCGAACTGCTGCGCCCGCTCGCCGCCGGGCTCGACCTGCCGGACGGCATGGTTCCGGTGCCTGCCCACCCCTGGCAGGCCCGCGACGTCCTGTCCCGGCCCCAGGTCGCCGCGCTCGTCGACGCCGGGCGCTTGCGTCCGCTCGGCGCGGCCGGACCGGCCTGGTATCCCACCTCCTCCGTACGGACCGTGCAACGGCCGGACGCCGAGGTGATGCTGAAGTTGTCCCTGGGCATGCGGATCACCAACTCCCGACGGAACAACCTGCGCAGCGAGATGCGCCTCGGCGTACGGGCCGCACAACTGCTGGCCGCGGGCCCCGGGGACTGGCTCCGGGCCGAGCACCCCGAGTTCGGCATCCTGCGCGACTTCGCCTGGGTGTCGGTCGGCACCGATGGGCCGGAGACCGGCCTGGAGACAGCGATCCGCGACAATCCGTTCCGCCGTGAGGGGCTCCAGGGCCTGTGCGTGGCCGGTCTGCTGGCCGAGCGCACCGGCCCCGGCGACGACACCCCGCCCCGGCACCGCGCCCTGCTGTGCGCGGCCGTCGAGCGCGCCGCCCGCGCTCTCGGTGTGTCCACCGCCGACGCGTCGGAGCGCTGGCTGACCCGCTATCTGGACGTGCTGGCCGTTCCCCTGATCCGGCTTCAGGCCCGGTACGGCATCGCCCTGGAGCCGCACCACCAGAACACCCTGGTCGCGCTGGATGGTGACGGACTGCCCTGCGCGGGCTGGTACCGCGACAGCCAGGGCTACTACCTGGCCGCTTCCCGCACCGCCGACATCGAGCGGCTGCTACCCGGCGCGACCGAAGGCGTCGAGCTGGTCTTCGACGACACCTTCGTCGACGAGCGGGTCGCCTACTACCTCGGTATCAACAACCTGCTCGGCCTGGTCGGCGCCTTCGGCGCACTCGGACTCGCCGACGAGGGCGGTCTGCTGCGCGTGCTGCGCAGCGCGCTGGAGCGGCTGCGCACGGCCGAGCCCGCGGGCAAAGGCCTGCTGGACCTGCTGCTCGACGCGCCCGTGCTGCGCTGCAAGGGGAACTACCTGACCTGCGTGGACGGTCTCGACGAACTTGTCGGTGACGTCCACACCCAGTCCGTCTACGTCAATCTGTCCAACCCACTCACGGAGGCACAGCGGTGACCGCCCCCTCGACTTCCCCTGACCAGAACCTCCCCTACGATCTGGTCGGCGTCGGAATCGGCCCGTTCAACCTGTCCCTGGCCGCGCTGGCCGACGGCGTCCCCGGCTTCCGTTCCCTCTTCCTCGACGCCAAGCCGGCCTTCTCCTGGCACCCCGGCCTGCTGATGGAGGGAACGACGCTTCAGGTGCCGTTCCTCGCCGACCTGGTCACGATGGCCGACCCGACCAGCCCGTGGTCGTACCTGAACTACCTCCGCTCCCACGAGCGGATGTTCAAGTTCTTCTTCTCCGAGCGCTTCCACATCCCGCGCCGTGAGTACGACCACTACTGCCGCTGGGTCGCCGAGCGGCTGGCGTCCTGCCGCTTCGACGCCGAGGTCACCGCGCTGGAGTGGGACGAGGGCGCGGGCGCCTTCGCCGTCGTGTACCGCTCCTCGGCGGGCGCCCGGACACGCGTGCTGGCCCGCCAGATCGTGCTCGGTGTGGGCACCAACCCGGTCATTCCCGAGCCGCTGCGCCCGTTGCTGACCGACACCCACGCAGGCCGCGTGCTGCACAGCGCCGACTACCGCAGCCACCGCGCGCGGCTCGCCGCCGCCGGTGACGTCACGGTCATCGGCTCGGGGCAGTCCGGCGCCGAGGTCGTGCTCGACCTGCTCCGCCACCAGGACGGCGACGGCGAGGGCGGTCCGTACGTCCGCTGGCTGGCCCGTACCACGGCCTTCGCGCCGATGGAGTACTCGAAGATCGGCCTGGAGCACTTCACCCCGGACTACATCCGCTACTTCCGCCACCTCCCGGAGGCCACGCGCGAGCGGCTGGTGCGCGAGCAGTGGCAGCTCTACAAGGGCGTGAGCGAAGAGACGCTGGGCGAGATCCACGACGAGCTGTACGAGCGCACCATCGGCGGTGGCGAGCCGCGCGCCGCCCTGCAGCCGGGTGTGGAGATCGTCGCGGCGGCGGCCGACGGCGACGGCTACCTGCTCACCTGCCGGCATCAGCAGCAGGAGTCAGTCTTCGAGATCCGTACCTCCGCCGTCGTCGCCGCCACCGGCTACGCGGCCTCCCGCCCCGCCTTCCTGGACACGATGGACGACCTGGTCGACTGGGACGACAGGGGCCGCTATCAGATCGACGGGGACTACCGCGTCGCGCTGGACCCCCGGGTCTCCGGCACGCTCTACGTCCAGAACGCCGAGATGCACACGCACGGCGTCGGCGCCCCCGACCTCACCCTCGGCGCCTGGCGCGCAGCGACCATCCTCAACGCCGTCGCCGGACGCACCGTACTGCCCGTCGCTCCGCGGCAGGCCTTTACGACCTTCGGAGCACCGCAGGCGCCGGAGTCCACCGAGCCCGCGTCGGCCGTCCCGTCCGCAGCTGTCACCGCCCGGGCGGGGACGCCGCGATGACGGTCACGGAGAAGGCCGGCGCATCGGCCGCGGGCGGGTCGGCGCGGCACGCCAAGTCGGTGCTGATATCCGTCATCGGCCTCCACCTCGTCGCCGAAACCGCTCTGACGCCGTTCCTCCCCCAGCTGTTCGAGCGGCTGTACGGGATCGAGGATCCGGAGGCGACAGGGCTGTACATATGGATCTGCCGCATCGTCGGGCTCGCCGCCCTCCCGCTGTGGGGGCTGGCGGCCCGGCGCTGGTCACTCCACAAGCTGGTGCTGGCCGGGCTGTGCGGGTCCGCCGTCCTCGACCTGCTCCTCGGGCTGGCACCCAGCTATGCCGCATACACGGTGCTGTCGACCCTCATCGTGGCGACCAACAGCGCACTGCTGCTGGCCTATCCGGCGTTCATCGCCGAGCACGGCGATGAATCGGAGGGTGTGCAGGGGCGACTGGCCGGAATCTGCTCCCTCGTGATCGTCTTCCACCTGTCGGTCGTGGTCTCGACGATGGTGGGAGCCGGGGTGCTTGCCCTGCCGGAGCCGCGCATCGGTATTTCGGCGTTCGCGGTGCTTGACACGGCCCTGGCCGTGCTCACGTACCGCATCCTGGGCCGACGCGCGGACATGAAGCCCGAAGGCTCCGCTGACGACGACACCCTGGTCGCCGATGGCGCATCGGCCCCCTCGCCTCCCGAGCCCGGCGCGGCCACCGCCCCGGGTGCGGGTTCTTCGAGCCGCGCCTCATGGTTCATGATGCTCGCCTACGCCGCCCTGATCGGGGTCGCGTTCGACTTCTCGGTCAACGTGGCGCGGCCCTTCTTCACCGAGTTCTCCGACAGCCTCGGCAGCGGCTCAGTCGGGTCCGCGGTGCTCTTCTTTCTGCCGAGCGTCTCCGCGCTGGCCGTACTGCCCGCGGTGCGCCGCTTCTACGACCTGCTCGGAGACCGGCTGCTGCCACTGGCCCTGACCGTGGGCACGGCCGGGCTGGCCTGGACCTGGCTGGCCGATACCCTGCCCGGACTGGTGGGCAGCCGACTGCTCTACGGCGTCGGCCTCGGACTCGGCCAGGTCGCCGTCGAGCTGCGGATGTTCCGCGCGACCGGCACGAAGGGCCCGGCGTTCACCGCTGTGGAGACCGCCCGCTCCGCCGGTCTGCTCGCCGCGCCGCTGGCCGCCACGGCCGCGGTCTCCGTCGACCTGGCGCTGCCGCTGGCCGTCGCCGCGGCCGTACAGGTCTGCGCCGCCGTCCTGTCCCTGAAGTGGACACGGAGCACAGTCCCGGCATCCGGCGCGCCCGGTTCCGCCGCCCCGGAACCCGGGGTGAGCGCGTCGGCCATCCCGAGGCAGGCCGGGCCGGGTGCGGCCGCCCCGGGAGCGTCGGTTGACCGGAGTGCCGACGTGCCGGAGCCGGGGGCCGGAGCGGCGACGCCCGCGGCACCCGCTCCGACGCCATCGGAAACGCGGTCTTCCGCGCCCGCCCTGGCAGCCCACGCCTCCCATGGCTCCCCCGCGTACTCCGAGGAGAACCACCGATGAACCGCACCACACGTGACGCCTGGGCGCAGGCGGGCCGACGCCTGCTGGTCAAGGCTGTCGAGGAGTTCGCCTACGAGGAGCTGCTCGTCCCCGGGCCCGACCTGTCGGCCGGTGCCCCGGACGCGTACCGGCTGGACCTCGCCGACGGGGTCCACTGGACCTTCCGGGCCACGCGCGGCACGTTCGGCACCTGGCGGCTCGTACCCGGCACCCTGCGGCGGCACCCCGCCTCCGGAGACGGCGACGAGGCCGGGCCCGAGCAACTGCTGCTCGACGCCCGCCCGGCTCTCGGCTGGGACGGACCCACCACGGCCGAGGTCCTGCGCGAACTCACCGCCACCCGAAGGGCCGAGGCGGAGGTCATCGCCCGCAGCCTGCCCGCCGCCGACCTCGCCGACCTGGACCACCTCGACCTCGAGGCCCATCAGGACGGCCACCCCTGCATGCTGCTCAACAAGGGACGGCTGGGCTTCTCCGCCTCCGACGCCGCCGCCTACGCCCCCGAGGCGGCCGGTTCGGTGCACCTGCTCTGGGCCGCTGTCCACTCCACCCTCGCCTCCTACTCCGGCGTTCCCGGCCTGGACGCCGACACGCTCCTGGCCGAGGAGCTGGACGAGGACACCCGCAAGCAGTTCGCGGCCGCCCTCCAGGAGACGTGCGCCGAAACCGGCTACGACACGGCCGACTTCCGCTGGCTGCCGGTGCACCCCTTTCACTGGGACGAGGCCGTCGCGACGCTCTTCGCCCCCTATCTCGCCGACGGCCGGATCGTGCTGCTCGGCGAGGGCCCGGACCGCTACCGGCCGCTGCAGTCCATCCGCACCCTGGCCAACCTGGACCATCCGCACCGCCGCAATGTGAAGGTGCCGCTGTTCATCCGCAACACCCTCGTCTGGCGCGGCCTGTCCACCGAGCCGACCGAGGCCGCCCCGGATGTGAGTGCCTGGCTGCACGCCGTCCGCGACGCGGATCCGTACCTCCGCGACGCGTTGCGCTTCCACCCGCTCGGCGAGGTGGCGGGCGTGGCTGTGCACCACCCGCTGTACGAGTCCGTGAAGGACGCCCCGTACCGCTACCACGAACTCCTCGGCGCAGTCTGGCGCGAGCCGGTCGCAGCACTGCTGCGGGACGGTGAGCAGGCCCGCACCATGGCCGCGCTTCTCAAGGTCGGCTCGGACGGCCGCGCTCTGGTCAGGGAGCTGGCCGACAGGTCCGGGCTCGAACCCCGCGCCTGGCTGGATCGTTTCTTCCGCGCACTGCTGCCCGGCCTGCTGCACTACCTCTACCGGTACGGCGTGGCCTACTGCCCGCACGGCGAGAACACTGTCGTCCTCTACGACGCCGCCGACATCCCCATCGGCATTGCCGTCAAGGACTTCGCCGAGGACGTGAACCTGCTGCCCGGCAGCCACCCCGAGTACGTCGCCCTCTCCGAGCGTGCCGACGCACTGCTGCTGCGCTGGCCCGCCGGCGAGCTGGCCCACTCGCTGCTCAGCGCCATCTTTGCGGGCCACTTCCGGTTCTTCGCCCCTCTGGTCGCCGAGCACCTCGATGTACCGGAGGAGGAGTTCTGGGCTATGGTCCGGGCCGAGATCGAGCGCTACCACGCCCGCTTCCCAGAACTGGCACAGCGCTTCGAGGACTTCGGCCTGCTCGCCCCGGAGTTCGACCGGGTGGCGCTCAACCGTGAACAGCTGCTCGGCGGGGGCTTCCACGACCGCGCCGAGAAGGACGAGGGCTTCGACGTCGTCCACGGCACCCTCTCCAATCCTCTCGCCACCGCCGCCATTCCGCAGGAGCAGATGTGACCACGTCACCGGACACCTCGCCGTATGAACGGCTGCGCGCCGAGGCCGGCGCCGGACGCGTCGAGGAAGTGATCGTCAGCGTCCCGGACCTCCAGGGGCGGCTCCAGGGCAGTCGGCTGTCCGTGCCGTACTTCCTGGACGAGGTGGTGGGGCTGGGGATCCCCCCGACGGAGTCAGGGGGCGGTTTCGGCGCCTGCGTCTACCTCCTTGCCTCCGACGTCGAGATGGGCACAGGACCCGGCTATGCCATCGACGCCTGGAACATTGGCTTCGGCGACTTCGAGCTGCGCCCCGACGCGACCACGCTGCGCACGCTCCCCTGGGACCCGGGAACCGCGCTGGTCCTCGCCGACGCCGTATGGCCCGGCGGCGATCCCGTCGAGGTGGCCCCGCGCCAGGTGCTGCGCGGCCAGCTCGACCGGCTGGCCGAGCGCGGACTGACCGCGTTCGCCGGCACCGAGCTGGAGTTCCTGATCTTCCGCGGGTCGTACCGTCAGGCATGGGACCGCCGCTACCACGGCCTGGAAACGGGCACCGCCTACAACGTCGACTACTCCCTCCAGGGGCTTGCCGAGATCGAGCCGGTGGTACGCCGCATCCGCCGCGAGATGGTGCGCGCCGGGCTCACCATGGAGACCGCCCGAGGCGAGTGCCACGCCGGGCAGTACGAGATCGTCTTCCGCTACGACGAGGCGATGGCCACCTGCGACAATCACGTCGTCTTCAAGAACGGCGCCAAGCAGATCGCCGCGCAGGAGGGCGTCGCACTCACCTTCATGCCCAAGTACGACGAGGGCGAAGGCAACTCCTGCCACATCCACCTGTCGCTGCGCGGCACCGACGGCTCGGCGGTGCTGGCCGATCCGGCGGCCGGCGACGGCATGTCGGAACTCATGCGGCACTTCGTGGCAGGCCAGCTCGCCTGCCTCGCCGACTTCGCGCTGCTGATGGCGCCGAACATCAACTCGTACAAGCGCCTCCAGCCGGGTTCGTTCGCGCCCACCGGTATTACCTGGGGCCGGGACAATCGCACCTGCCCGGTGCGCGTCGTGGGTTCGGGGCATTCGCTGCGCATCGAGCACCGGGTGCCCGGCGGCGACGCCAATCCGTACCTCGCCGTCGCGGCCGCGGTGGCCGCCGGACTGCACGGCATCGAGAACCGACTGCCGCTGCCGGAGCCGCACGCTGCCAACGCCCTGGCCGATCCGTCAGTGCCGCGGCTGCCCACCACACTCACCGAGGCCCTGCACCGCTGGGAGAACAGTGAGATCGCGGCCAAGGTGTTCGGCGAGGCGGTCGTCGGGCACTACGCGCAGGCCGCCCGTACCGAACTGGCCGCTTTCGAGACGGCGGTCACGGACTGGGAGCGGGTCCGCGGCTTCGAACGCCTGTGACATCCTGAGGTCCTCCTGCGATGCGCAGGACCAACCGATACAACTGCGGCCCCGGCCACGGATGTTCCGTGACCGGGGCCGCAGTTGTACGGTCTCGCACCGCTGTTACTTGAGGTGCTTGTCCATCTCGTCGAGGATCTGGTCGGCTCCGGTGTAGCCGATGCCGAGCATCCACAGGTTGTCGTCGACCTTGAACGCCTTGCCGTTCTTCACGGCGTCCAGCTTCTTCCACAGGCTGCCGCCGGTGATGCTGGTCTCCTTGGCCTTCTTCGGGTCACCGTAGGTGGAGTAGAAGATGACATCGGAGTCGCCCTCGTCGATCCGCTCCGGGCTGACGTCGAGGGAGAAGCCGGTCTTGTCGACGTTGGCGGGGCGGCCGACCTTCAGGTCCTTGAGAATGCTGCCGACGAAGGTGTCGTTCATGTACAGGCGGGTGTCCGCGCCCTCGACGAAGCGCACGAAACCGACCTTGGTCTTCTCTGCCTTCTCCGCGCCACCGAGCGCGTCGGTCACCTCGGCCACGTGCTTCTCGTAGTCGGCGACGACCTTCTTGGCCTCGTCCTTCTTTCCGAGCGCGTCGGCGTGCAGCTCGAAGTTCTCCCGCCATGCGGGACCGGTCGTCTCGGTGAAGACGGTCGGCGCGATCTTCGACAGCTCCTTGTAGCTCTTCTCGTCGCGCTCCTTGCTGCTGAGAATCAGGTCCGGCTTCAGCCCACTGATCGCTTCGAGGTTGGGCTCCATGATGAGGCCGACGTTCTTGATGCCCTTGATCTGGTCCTTGGGGAGGTAGGTGGACATCGGCGCGCCCGCCTCGGCCGTGACAGCACCGACCGGCTTGACGCCGAGGGTGATGGCCGAGTCGAGGGCGTCGGTGTCCAGGACGACCACGCGCTTGGGGCTGTCGAAGACATTGACCTTGCCCATGGCCGTCTGGACGGTGTGCTTGCCCCCCTCAGCGGACGACTTCGCGTCGTCCTTGCCGGACCCGCATGCGGTGGCCGTGATGGCGAGGGCGGCAACGACGGCAACGACTCCGGCGCGGCGATTGAGGGATGGGGACATGAGTGGAAGGCCTTTCCTGACGGGAGCACAGTTCAGCGCGGGGGGTGAACTTAGGTAAAGCTAACCTTATGTGGGGGTGGGGGCAAGTCCTGTGCGGATCACAACTCGGACTGGGCGACGGCGGAACAGAGCCGTCCGACGAGGCAGGCGAGAAAGCCTCCTCGTACGTCACCAGGACGCCCTGCAAGGAACCGGCCGACCGTCGGACGGCGCGGCCGGCCCAGCCCGCCCCGTCGTCCTCACCGAGCGGCACCGGCGGCGGTGACCTGGCGGAGACCGGTGCCGGACCGACGGCCGGCGTCCGAAGAGTTCAGCCGACCTCTGCCGAGGCCGCGACGGCAGGGGCAGGGGCGTCCGCCTGCCACGGGCTACCGGGGACGACAAGCGGGCTGCCGGTCACCGGGTCCGGCACCACGACCGATTCGAGACCGAAGACGTCGCGTACCAGATCCACCGTGACGATCTGCGAGGGGCGTCCCTGCGCAACGATCCGTCCCGCCTTCATCGCCACCAGATGGTCGGCGTAACGCGCCGCCTGGTTGAGGTCGTGCAGCACCGCGACGACCGTCCGGCCGCGCTCGCGATTGAGCTGCCGCACCAGGTCCAGCACCTCCACTTGATGGGAGATGTCCAGATAGGTGGTGGGCTCGTCGAGGAGCAGCAGGTCGGTCTCCTGGGCGAGCGCCATGGCGATCCACACGCGCTGCCGCTGACCGCCGGACAGCTCGTCAACCGGCCGCTCGGCGAGCGCCGTCACATCGGTGCGGTCCATGGCGTCGGTGACCGCCCGCTCGTCCTCCTCCGACCACTGCTGCCACCAGCGCTGGTGCGGCTGGCGGCCGCGCGAGACGAGATCGGCGACCGTGATCGCCTCCGGCGCGACCGGGGTTTGCGGAAGCAGTCCGATGGACTGCGCGATCGTGCGGGTGGGTATGCGGCCCAACTCCGTACCGTCGAGCAGCACCGAGCCGCGCCGGGGCCTGAGCAGCCGTCCGAGCGCCCGCAACAGCGTTGATTTACCGCAGGCGTTCGGGCCGACGATGACGCTGACCCGGCCGTGCGGGACCTCCAGGTCGAGGTCCTCCACGACCGTGCGCTCCTCATAGGCCAGGGTCAGGTCGCGGGCTGTGAGCCTGCTCTCGGTCACGCTCTTCCTCCAGTACGGCCGCGGACAATCAGCCAGATCAGATACGGGGCACCGATAACGGCGGTCAGCACTCCCACGGGCAGCTCGACCGGCGCGAACAGCAGGCGCGCCGGCAAGTCGGCGGCCACCACGATCAGCGCACCGAGCAGCGCCGAGCACAGCAGCGGGATCTGCGCCGTGCCTGTCAACCGACGGGCGATCTGCGGGGCGAGCAGCGCCACGAAGTCCACCGGACCGGCCGCGCCCGTCGCCACCGACGCGAGGAAGACGCCCAGCAGCGCCAGCCCGAACCGGGTTCGCTGCAGCGGTACGCCCAGCGCGGTGGCGGTGTCGTCGTCGAAGGAGACGCTGCGCTGCGCCCGCGCGGCCCACACCACGCAGGGCACCAGGGCGAGCAGCGTCCAGCCGAGCGGTGCGGCCTCGTCCCAGCCACGCCCGTTGAGTGAGCCGGTCAGCCACACCTGCGCCTGATGGGCGACCAGATACTCGCCCTTGGTGATGAAAAGGTGGGTGACGGACCGCAGTGCGATGGCGATGCCGATGCCGATGAGTACGAACCGCGCCGCATGCAGCCCGCTGCGCCAGGCGAAGAGGTAGACGAGCGTGGCGGCGGCCACCCCGCCCGCGACCGAGAAGTACGGCAGGATGCTGAACGAGCCGATGCCGAAAGTCAGCGCACCGATGGTCAGGGCGCTCGCGCCCTGGGAGACGCCGATGATGTCGGGGCTGGCGAGCGGGTTGCGGGCGACGGTCTGGATCAGCGCGCCGCCGACGCCGAAGGCGGCACCGACCATCAACCCGAGGACGAGCCGCGGCAGCCGGAGCTCGCTCACGAGGAATTCGCCCCACGAGGGCCGGCCGGCCAGCACGTTCACGACCTCGCCCGGCGCGACGGAGGTCTCGCCGAGGCACAGGTACGCGAAGGACACGGCCGCCGTCAGCACGGCGAGGGCACCCGCGGCGACTGCCGCGCGCCGATGGACGAGGAAGGATCCACGTCCGCGCCTGACGAGCCCGTATCCGGCGGGGCGTACTGCCGCTGGGCGCCCGACAAGAGAGGCCGTCATGCGCTCACCGCCTTGCGGCGGACCATGGCGATAAGGAACGGCACCCCGATCAGGGCCGTCATCACGCCCGCCGGAACCTCGCTCGGCGGGAAGACGACCCGGCCGATGACATCCGACACGAGCAGCATGACGGGGCCGAGCAGTGCCGCCATCGGCAGCACCCAGCGGTGATCGGTGCCCACGACTGCGCGCGCGATGTGCGGTACCGCGAGGCCCACGAACGCGATCGGCCCGGCGGCCGAGACCCCGACGCCGGTGAGTACCGTCGCGCCGATGCCGCCCACGATCCGTACGTTCGCCACCTTCTGCCCGAGCCCCTTGGCGACGTCCTCGCCCAGCGCCAGGGCGTCCAGCCCTCGCGCCACCGACAGCACCAGTACCGCACCCACGACGAGGAACGGCCAGATCTGACCGGCAACCACCGCGTCCCGCCCGGCGATCGAGCCGACCTGCCAGAAGCGGAACTCGTCAAGCGTGGCGGCGTCCGTCGTCAACATTCCCTGGATGACCGAGATGAGCAGTGCGTTGATGGCGGCACCGGCCAGGGCCAGTTTCACCGGGGTCGCCCCGCCGCGCCCGCTGGAGGCGACGGCATAGACGGCCACCGACGCAACTCCGGCTCCAACGAAGGCGAACCACACGTAGCCGGTGAGGGTGTGCACCCCGGCGAACGCGATCGCCAGCACCACGCCCGCCGCCGCGCCCTGGCTGATGCCGAGGACACCGGGGTCGGCGATGGGGTTGCGGGTGATGCCCTGCATCACCGTGCCCGCCAGGGCGAGCGCCGCACCGACTATCAGGCCGATAAGGGTCCGGGGCACCCGCAGGGACCGCACGACCTCGGCAGCCTCGCTCGTACCGCCGTACAGCAAGGCCTCGAAGACTTCGCTCGGGGCGATCTGGCGCGCACCGACAGCAAGGCTGAGCAGCACCGCCAGCAGCAGCGCGACGACGGCCGCGACCGTCCAGCCGATGCGGCGGCTGATCAGAGCACCTCTTGGGCTGCTGATTGTGGCAGCTGACATCGCATCCATTCCGACGTGACGGAGATCGTGGTGATCGCGAACTTAGGTGAGCCTAAGTGTACGGGGAATCTCCAAGGTCACGTAACTGGCTGCCAGGAAGCATCAATGAAGCTGCGCTAAGCACGTCTGACGCAGGGGAAGGGTGGCCGTGTCTGCCTCGACGGCCCACTGTGCAGCGCATGCAGTTCAACGCTCCCAGGGCTGCCGGGTGGCCGCCGAGCGGCTGGGCGCGCGTCATGCTCGATCGGAGTCGCGGTCCCCGAAGCGGACCACGGATCGTACGGTGAGCCGGCTGGATCGCAGGGTGGCGGTGGTGCAGCCGGGTCAGCCCGGCTGGTTCGGTTCGACCTGTGGTGCCGCGCCGGCCGGCGGTGAGTTGCTGCAGAACGCGGCGGCGCCGCACAGGGCGGATTCCGGGCGGATGGGGACGCCGTTGGTGCGCAACACATCGCGGACATCGACGATCAGTGGGAAGACCTCTTGGTTCCAGTCCTCGCCCTGCTCGTCCCAGGCCAGCTGCTCGGCTTCAACCGCCATCCGGTCCTCGGCGAACACCCGCTCGGTGAAGCGCCGGATGAACGGCCAGGCGAGGTGCAGGGCGCCGGGGATCGGCGGCTTCTCAATCATGAGCAGACCGTAGGCGTGATTGGTGCGCTGCTCGACGTCCTCCGGTACGTAGGCCGCCCAGAGGGAGAACGCCGGGAGTTCGGCGTCTTCGGGGACCAGTTGGAGGGTCTGGTAGGGGTACTCGGTACGGATGGTGACGAGGTCGGGCGTTTTGCCGCCCCCGGTACCACCGGCGGCGAGCAGACCAGCGCCGCGGTTCTTTTTCCCGCCGACGTGGGTGAACAGATACCGGGCCTCTACGGATTGCGGACCGGTGTCGTACCCGAGGAGCTTGGGCTGGATCCTGCCGAGGATGCCCCGGTGCAGGAACTGGTGGTTCATATCGAGCAAATTCTCGTGCATGAATGAGTAGTGGCAGTGCACGGTGCGCGAAAACGTCATGGTTTTGTGCCTGACGGAATCGAACTCCGGCAACTCGGGCAGCGGTGTCGTGGCCGCCTTCTCCGGGTCGCCCGGGAAGACGAACACCAGTCCGTAGGCTTCGCGGATCGGATAGGCGCGCACACCGCGCGGCGGCCGGTCGGCGCCCTTGGGGAGATATGGGATCTGCGAGATGCGGCCGTTCCCGCGGTAGGCCCAGGCGTGATAGCAACAGCGGAGCGCCTCACCTTCCACGACGCCCATACTCAGCGGTACCTGGCGGTGGGCACACCGGTCCTCCAATGCGTAGACCGTGCCGCTCTCACCGCGATACAACGCGATCCGCTCACCCGCGAACGTGGCAGCGAACGTCTTGGTCTTCGGTACGCTCCCCGATACAGCGACCGGGTACCAGAAATTCGGATTGATCCCGGTACGCCGAAGGTCAGCCGTGGCCCCGGAATGATGACGAGGCAATCGGTGCGGGGCGCTCGCCGACCCGGTCGTGGTTTTCCCATTCCTTGCGGACTGTGTCTCGGTCATGCGCTTCTCCCTCGCACGCAGGTCATTGATACAGAACACGGGGAACGCGAGACGTCCGGCATGTTAATACTTGCCATGGCGCGTCAGCGTGATTCAGTCCACGTCCACGCCCGAATGCGCACGGTGCACGGCTACGTCGATCGTCCCCGTGCCCTCCGACGCCCTGGCCGCCGCCGCAGCCGCAACACGCCACCACCGTGGCCCGCCGAGACCCGCTGTACGCCTCTCTCGCCCGCGCCCACCGCGTGGCCTCCGAGGCTGGACCGGCGACACCAAGGCCGTCGTGCGGCCAGCGGTATCCACGGACCCGATGACGGCGGGGCAACCCTCACCTCACTGCTGGAGGCAGAGAGCGGCACGCACCATCCGCGGCGCCGAGGGTGTTCACCGAGCGGGGCCCCTCGGCTCAATGGCGGTGACCGTCTTCGTGACCCGGGCTCCTCGCTGGTGCGGAGGCCGAACCGCCGGAGCGTCGCACGGGGCGTGCAACGCAGCAGTCTGCTGTCGGGCACCGGGACATCGTGACGATCGGCGTGCCGCTGGCCGGAGTGCGAGAACGGGACCGCAACACGCTGAGGATCGGCCGGGCCGCAACCATGCCGGGGAGCACCAGCGTCGCCCGGTGCCGGCCCAGCCGAGGTTCTGCGGCTCGTCGTGCTCGCGGACCGGCTCTGCGACCGTGGAGTGTCCGTCCTGACCTCGTACTTGCCCTTCGACGAGCTGATCAGAGCTGAGACGCCGGAGGGCGGATACCGGAAGAGCACTTCCGGGTACGCGAGGCGGCTCGTCGAGCCTCCTAGCTCATCAACTCCACGACGTCAAGGGGCAGTTCACGCCAACCAACCCTCCACTTTTCGGGCTCTCTCCAGCTCGAAACGTTGAGTTAACCGCGCAAACAACTTCGCCGGGTTAACGTGTTTCTTGACCAGTCGTTGACTAACACTTGGCACACACAAAAGGTGCGAACTTACTGGAGGGGCGGCATGTTTCGAGGTACGACGGCCCGGACCGTGCTTGCGGTCCTCGCCGCCGTGCTGCTCGCCCTCCCGTTCCTGGCACCCGCAGCGCCGTTCGCACCCGCGCACACGGCCCATCATGCTGAGGCCAAAGCCCCGTCCGGAATCAAGTCCTCTGGGATTGCGCTGCCCGACGAGACCGTCACCTGTCACGACGCCGGCTACCTCGGCGGCCCGGCAGGCCCCCTGCGCACCCTCGACCGGCACTGCGCCGCCGACTCCGCGCCCCAGCCGCCCGAGCGCACCCTGCCGGCGCTGGATCCGGCGGCCGCTGACGAACCGGTCGCGCCCAGCGCCGGGCCCCATCGTCCGTCGGGATCCTCAACAGCCCACTTCCCGGCCGCACTCCAGGTCTTCCGCTGCTGACAGCGGAGTAGTCCCACCCCCCACGTTTGTCCTGCCCGTCCGACGCGCCCCCACGGCGCGCCAGGAGGAATCAGCACGCATGCAGCCCCTCATCGACAACGCCCGCACGTTCGGACAACGCCCTGAGGAGTTCGCCAAGCTCGCCGAGGACCAGTCCCCGCAGGTCCTCTTCATCACCTGCTCCGACTCCCGGGTCGTACCGGCCCTGATCACGGGAGCCCGCCCCGGCGAGCTCTTCGAGCTGCGCACCGCGGGCAACATCGTCCCCCCGTACGCCTCCGCGCACCCCACCTCCGAGGCCGCCACCATCGAGTACGCGGTGGAGGTGCTCGGGGTTAAGGACATCGTCGTCTGCGGCCACTCGCACTGCGGTGCCGTCGGCGCGCTGGTGCGCGGCGACGACCTCGACGCCGTCCCCGCCGTACGCGACTGGCTCGCGCACGCCGCGGACAAACCGGGGCCGGCCGACCCGGGCGACCCGGCCGTCGCCGCGGCCGTGCAGCACCATGTGCTCGCTCAGCTGCACCGCCTGCGCTCCTACCCCTGTGTGGAAAAGGGGTTGGCCGAGGGGCGGCTGCGGGTGCGCGGCTGGTACTACGAGGTACACACCGGGACCGTACGCGAACACCGCGCGGACACCGACACCTTCGCGGCCCTGTGAGCGGCGCCATGACTGCTATGACCAAGTTCCCTTACCTCAAGCAGGACTTCGCCGCCTCCCTCGTCGTCTTCCTGGTCGCGCTGCCGCTGTGCGTCGGCGTGGCCGTCGCCTCCGGCGTCCCGGCAGAGCTCGGCCTGGTCACCGGCATCGTGGGCGGCATCCTCACGGGGCTGATGCCCGGCAGCAGCCTCCAGGTGTCCGGGCCGGCCGCGGGTCTGACCGTGCTCGTCTTCGAGGCTGTCCGCGAGTTCGGGCTGCCCGCGCTCGGCGTGATCGTGCTGGCCGCCGGGCTGCTCCAACTCGTCACGGGCGCACTGAAGCTGGGCCGCTGGTTCAGGGCCATCTCGGTCTCGGTGGTCGAGGGCATGCTGGCCGGCATCGGGCTCGTGATCATCGCGGGCCAGCTGTACGCGGCGGCGGGCCTGAAAGCCCCGGCGTCCGGCATCGACAAGATCGCGGGGCTGCCGGAGGCGCTCGCCCGCGCCCTCGGCAGCACCGAGGCCCTGGCCTCGCTCGGGGTCGGCGCGGGCACCATCGCCGTGATGGTGCTGTGGAAGCGGATGCCGAAACGGGCCCGGGCCGTGCCGGGCGCGCTCGCGGCGGTGGCGCTGGCCACGCTCGCCTCGCTGGCGTTCAGTCTGCCGGTCGCCACCGTCGAGGTGCAGGGACTGCTCGGCGCGATCCAGCCGCCCGGTGCCGACGCCTTCGGCGAGCTGACCGACCCGGCCATCTTCGGGACGATCCTCGCGTTCGCACTGATCGCCTCCGCCGAGAGCCTGTTCAGCGCGGCGGCCGTGGACCGGCTGCACGACGGCCCGCGCACCGCTTACGACAAGGAGCTCATGGCTCAGGGCGCGGGCAATGCCGTGTGCGGGCTGCTCGGCGCACTGCCGATGACCGCCGTGATCGTGCGCAGCTCGGCCAACGTCCAGGCGGGCGCGAAGACCAAGGCCTCCCGCGTGCTGCACGGCGTGTGGCTGCTGCTGTTCGCGGCACTGCTGCCGTCCGCCCTGGCGCTGATCCCGCTGCCCGCCCTCGCCGGCATCCTCGTGCACGCGGGCTGGAAACTGATTCCGTTCCGGCCGATCGTGTCGCTGTGGCGGGAGCACCGCGGTGAGGCGCTGATCCTGGTGGTCACGGCCGTGGCGATCGTCGCAGTCAACATGTTCGAGGGCGTGCTGATCGGTCTGGCGCTGTCGGTCGCCAAGACCGCCTGGGAAGCCTCGCACGTCAAGTTGGAGATCATCGACAAGGGCGCCGGTCCCGTCCAGGCGTACCTGTCGGGCAACGCGACCTTCCTGCGGCTGCCGAAGATCCTCGACAGCCTGGAGGCGCTGCCCCAGGACCGGCCGGTAGAGCTGGACCTGTCCGGGCTGCACCACTTGGACCACGCCTGCCGCACGGCGCTGGAGAACTGGGCCGAGCGGCACAGCGCGGCCGACACCGAACCGGTGAGGGTCACGGCGCCGTAGGCGCCCGCCTCGTCCGGTCCGGGGCCAGGTCCTGTTGTCATATTCCCGTCGTCCGCCCGAAGGGCGGCCCGCGGCATCGTGGGTGTGCTCCCGCGCGAGCTGGCTCGCGGGGCAGGCGGGAATATGACACAGGGCCTGGCGGTCACCGACCCGGGTCAGGCGGCTCTGGCCGAAAGCGGGCAGCGCCGCAATGGGACCGACTGCCGCGGTCACGCCGACCACCTGCTCCTGGCACGCGTCTGATCGGTGCGGATCCGTCTGGTGCCATACGACATGTGCACGACGCCGACCAGGCTTCGCACGCCGTGGCCGCACCAGGCGACGGCACCGCGGACTCCTGTCCGCACTCACCGAGGACACCGTCAGCGAACTGGCCTGCGCTGGAGTTCGGGCACGCTGCTCGTCGTTCCCACCCTGAGCAGTTTCACCGCGCGCCGCGTACTAGGGCTCAGTAGGTGTCGGCACGACTCGCATCCTGCCGACGCCAAAGCCCGGCGCTACTGGCTGCATTGCGTCTCAGGCTGAGATGCGACATCCAGCGGCTTCGGGGATCGACGAGGCAGATGGACTGGGTGTGCCCGCGGTGCGAGCCGACCCGTGGTCGACGAGCCGACCGTGGTCGGCGCGGTACGCATCCCCGCCCAGTCGGAGCGAAGGGTGGCAGGATGTCGGGTCTGGTGCTGGGCTGGTCGCTGGCTGTGACAGCCACCGCGGTCGCTGTCGGGAGCCTGGTCCGGATGGCCCTGGTCGACGGTTCGGCGCGGCATGCGGCCGCGGCCGAGACGGTGATGGCCGGCGGCATGGCAGTCATGTCCGCACCACCCACAGCCGGCGCGTTCGGGGATCAGGCGGTGTGGTGGGCCGCAGTGTTCGCCGCCGTCGGCCTGGGCGCTCTGACGATGTCCGTGCGCGATGCGATCCGGCGCGGCTGGCGGCACTCCCATCACTGGGCTCACCATGTGGTGGGCGGCGTCGCAATGGTGCTGATGACACTCGCCATGCCTGGGGCCTCCTCGGGGCCCGTCCTCGCCTTGGGCGCCTCCCACGGAGGAGTTCATGGCATGCACGGCATGGAGTCGATGCACGGCACGGATTCGATGCACGGCACAGCGGGGATGGAAGGCATGCACGCCCACTCCATGGCGGGAGCCGCGGCATCCTCGGGTTCCCCCACCGTATGGCGCCTCGCTTTCGGCGCGCTGGCCCTGTACTTCCTGATAGCCGTGGCCTTGTCCGTGCGGGCCCGGCTGCTAGGCGCCCGGCAGCCGATGTCCGCGGTGACCAGTCCAGCCGCTCGTCACCGCCGCCCCCGCCGGAGCCGCGGACTCTCCGCGCCGAATGCGGCCCTCGCCGGCCAGGTGGGCATGGGCGGGTGCATGGCCACCATGCTGATCATGATGGCGGCATGACAGCACCGACCGACTTCCGAGACCGGGTTGGCTCCGCCGACGCGCGGATGAACTGGCGTCGCCGGCGTTCCCCGCGCCTTCGCCGAGTCGGGCGTTGGGCAACCGGGGCAGGATCGCCCACGCCTCTGCCGCCGCGACCCAGGCTGCTCACCCCTCCCGGGCCTGACCGTCGAGGCGTCGCGGAGGCGCGC
Organism: Streptomyces sp. 7N604; assembly: GCF_052245475.1. Taxonomy (NCBI): domain Bacteria; kingdom Bacillati; phylum Actinomycetota; class Actinomycetes; order Kitasatosporales; family Streptomycetaceae; genus Streptomyces; species Streptomyces sp. 7N604. The sequence goes on from NZ_JBQQBX010000005.1 coordinate 225,029, forward strand.
GCCTCGGGCGGCGGTAGAGCGCTTCTCGCGCCCGCCGCAGACAGGCGTCGGCGCAGGCGGTACGCAAGGGGGCGCCCGGACGTGCGCCCGTTCGGCGTCAGTGGTAGGCGTGGACGACGGCGTGGCCCTTGCCGCGCTCGATCATCCACTTGTTCAGGGGCGTGGTGATCAGGAAGGCAACCGCGAACCCGCCCAGGAGTGCCGACCAGAACAGCCCGTCGGAGAGGTGGGCGTCCATCGCGCCCGGGGTGAGGGCGATGATGGCGTTGTCGACCAGCTCCATCACGGCGATCGAAACGGTGTCGGCGGCCAGCGCGACCTTGATCGCGGTCTTGACGTCCAGGCCGGCCCGGCGGACCGCGAACAGCGTGAACGAGTAGCCGAACAGGAACGCGAGCGCGATGGCCAGGACCATGGTCGGCACGTTGCCCCACAGCAGGGCGGTACCGATCACCATGCCAAGGATCTCGCCGATGGCGCACCCGGTCAGGCAGTGCAACGTCGCCTTCGCAGCCGTGCCCCAGGAGGCTCCCCCGTGCGCGTGCCCGCCGTGGTCGGCATGACCTTCATGACCTTCATGACCGTCGTGGGTGGCGTGGTCGTGCGCGGTGCCGGTGTGGTGAGCACTGTGGTCCATGACCTTCATCCCCCTGTCAAGGGTGGGCCTGTCTCCGAACTCACACGGAGAACACTATACCCTGGTGGGGTATTCCGCCAGAGAGGGTCGGCGCCTGCGGACGGGCGATGGAGGACGGTCCAGGTGCGCCGGCGTCGGTGGATTGGTAGACGGTGTCGGCTGTCGGCGGCCAGCAGCAGCTGCGTGGTCCCGGCGGTGAGCACGGTGGGATCACCGCCTCAGGCAGGCGGGGCCGTGCTCGGTCCATGTCGAGCGTCCCGGCTGCTTGGCCACGCGGCCGTCGGCATGAGTGCGACGCGCGGAAGGTGCGTCCGCCGTCGGTGCTGTGCTCGCTCGGCGGCGAGGCCGACTTCCACGCATCCGCCCCGGCGGGGCGGAAGCTGTACGCGTTCGATTCCCAGACGGGACAACTGCACGTCAGCCAGAACAAGGGCGCCACCTGGAAGCGTACGGGCACCTTCTCCGAAGTCCCCGGGGCGCCGGTCCTGACCTGGAGCGGCCACTTCACGACCATTCCGGGGACCGCGGAAGCCGGCCGCTGACGCCACCGCCGTGAAATCTCGATCCCGCGCTGGCAGGGTCCGCGGGAACCAGGGCGGATCACGGCGGCCTTCCCAACCCGGGCGGGGCTACTTTCAGGAGCGCACGAGCCGTGCGATCGCATCAGACGCTTCTTTCAGCTTCTGCTCCTTCTCCTCCCCGCCCTCGGCAACCGCGTCGCTCACGCAGGTGGCCATGTGCTCGTCCAGCATCTGCAGGGCAAACGACTGCAGCGCCCGGGTAACCGCCGACACCTGAGTGAGGACATCGATGCAGTACGTGTCCTCCTCCACCATCCGCTGCAAGCCCCGAACCTGGCCCTCGATACGGCGCAATCGCACGACGACATCGTCCTTGTGCTTCTTGTGACCCGACATGACTCTGTACGCCCTTCCCCTTGCGTGACCGTTCACGCTGCTCTTGGCCCACTTTGAACATACCCCCTGGCCGTATGAACCAGCTGTGGCTGCCGAGAGGGGTTCAGGGGCCGCTGAGCTCGCCTGCACGGGGCACACGTATGACCCAGGTATCGAAGTGAGGCAGTCGTCGATCTACGGGGTGGGCGTACTGCGAAGGGCTCCGAGCGCCCTCCACCGATGCTTGCCCGATGCAACACAACGATCATGGGAGAAGCCGTGCCGACACAGGAGATCTACACCGTGAAGGGCATGACCTGCGACCACTGCGTGAGCGCATGCAGTCCGAGGTCAGTGGCCTCGATGGCGTGAGGGAAGTCGAGGTGGATCTCGCCTCGGGCCGGGTGACTGTGACCAGCGAGGAGCGCCTTGACTACGACACGATGGCGGCCGCCGTGGACGAGGCGGGTTACGAGCTCGTCAGCCGGGACGAGCGATGAACACTGCGCTCAGGCTGGGACTTTGCGCGGCTGCACTCGCCGCAGCGTTCCTGGCGGCCTTCGGTGCGGGTCGGCTCGTGGGACCGATCGGCGAGGACGGCGGCACCCAGAGCCATGCTCTGAAAGCCGCGCCGCTACGAGCAGCGGTACCGGCACGCCCACACGGTTGAGGAACGTTCGTCATCGACGCCGATGACCCTGCACTCACCCGCACGATGGTGCACGCCCGCGCCGGCATGCTTCCCGGCCCTCGCGCAGCCCGCCGCTATCGCATTCTGCTCGCCGAGGCCGGATTCCATCACGTCGCCGTTGAGATGCACACCGGAGTGTTCACCGACGCGATGTGGCTCCCCATGCTGTCCGGCCTCGCCGAGGCTGCCTGCTCCGCGGGCGCCATCAACCGGGAAGAGGCCGACGCCTGGGTCGCCGAGCAGCAACAGCGGTCCCGGGCGGGACGGTTGTTCCTGGCCGTCCCGATCTTCGCTGCCAGCGCGGTCAAGCCGTGACCATCAAGACCATGCAAGGCTGGCTCAAGTCGTGGGGCAAGCCGGAGTCGCCCGGCTCGACCGGCATGGACCACGGTGACATGGACCACGGCGGCGACACGGCCGACATGATGTCCGACGATGACATGAAGAAGCTCGAGGCCGCGAAGGGCGGGGACTTCGACCGCGAGTTCGCCCGCATGATGGTCGCCCACCACAACGGCGCCATCGAGATGGCCAAGGCAGAGCAGAGGAACGGCCGTAACGCCGACGCCGAAAAGCTCGCCGCCGCCGTGATCAAGGGTCAGTCGGCCGAGGTTAAGCAGTTCAACAAGATCCTCGACCGGCTCTGATCAGCGCCGCCCCCGCAGTGGCATCGTGCCCGCGGGCCCGATGCCACTGCGGCGGCCGCGCTCCTGGTGATGCCCAGCTGGAAGCCGAGCGTACCGAGCGCGAGGGCGATCACGACGGCCCAGGTGCCGACCGGGATCAGGGTGTCCATGGTGCCGGCGCCGTGCCGGGCGCCGGCGTGGGCGGCTTTGTGGAAGGGCCAACCCACGTAGGTGACGACAGGTGCGCGACCTTGGCGAACAGCGCGTCGTCGGGCTCGTCGGTGGTGGTCACGGTGACGCGGGCCGCGTCCACGTCGACCTCGACGGAGAGCACGCTGTCCAGCGCGCCGATCTCCGTGGAACACGCTGTCCCCACGCCCTGCTTGGCGGGAGGCAGTGCGGCCACGATGGCATCGGCAGCCCGCGATTGGCCGCGAATGCGATGCCCGCCCTCATGAGCGCGGCACTGCCGAGCACCGGCCACGAGCCCGACCCGCAGATCAACGAAGTGTTGACGAGCCTCGGGCGCCGACGCCATCGGAACGAGTCAGCGCTCGGGTCGCAACCCGGCCAGAGTGACCGCGACGAGCCGCTGGACCGCGGCCTTGGACCGCAGACTGCCGGCTGCCGTAAGGGCGTGGAGGCAGTAGCTCGCGAGTTCTTCAGGCGCGACGTCGTCCCGGAGTTCACCGGTCTCTGCGACCTCGGCCAGCAAGTCCCTGATCAATTCGAGGAGTTGCTGCTGGGCTCGGACGACGTTCTCGCCTCGATGCAGGAGCGCCGAGAGTTCTGCGCCGTGGTGCTCACGGTGGTAGGAGATCAGCGCGTAGGCCTCGAGCACGCCTTGGAGCCGCTCGGCGGCGGCGCCGGGTTGGTCCCGGATCTGGGCGAGTTGCTCGAGGTGGCCGGTGACGTGGCGTTGGTGCCAGGCGTCCAGGATCGATTCGACGTCCGGGAAGTACTTGTACAACGTCGCTCGTCCGATACCGGCCTTCTCGGCGATCTGCGACATCGTCACCGATGTGAGCCCGTGCTCGGTCACCAGGGCCCAAGTCGTCTCCATGATCGCGTCGCGCACGGCGTTACGGTGCGCCTCGATCGTCTCGTTCCACAGTTTCGGCACCACACCACTATACGTGGCGACGGGGGCACGACAGTGTGACTTGACAGAGACAGAGTGTCTCGCAAACACTGGCCTTCAAGAGAGCTCGGCAACCGCGCGCGGCAGAGGAGATCACTCACATGGATGTCCCACCTCCCCACCCGGAGCCCAAGGGCGCGACCGACGACGGCACCGGCGTGGGGCCGAACCGCGTATCGACCACCGGCGCACCGCGCTGGGTGAAGGCGTTCGGGGCCGCCTTCATCGCAGCCCTGATCGTGGCGTTCGTTCTCATGCACACCATCGGCGGCGACATGGGCGGCCACTGACCGCGATGACCATGACACCCCCTCTCCGCAAGGTCGCGCTCACGGCGCATGTCACCTCCTCGGTCGGCTGGCTCGGCGCGGTCGCCGCTTTCCTCGCCCTCGCCATCGCCGGCCTGGCCGGCCAGGATCCTCAGAAGGTCCGTGGCGCATATGTCGCGATGGAGGTGACCGGCTGGTTCGTTCTCGTCCCGCTGAGCTTCGCCTCCCTGCTCACCGGGCTCATCCAGGCGCTGGGCACCACGTGGGGCTTGTTCCGGCACTACTGGATCCTGTTCAAACTGCTGATCAACGTCGTCGCGACCGTCCTCCTGCTGGTGCACATGCAGGTGGTCAGCCACGTAGCAGGCGCCGCCGCCGGGAATGCCCTGTCCAGCGCCGATCTGACTGGGATGAGGATCCAACTCGTGGCTGACGCCGGCGCCGCCCTCCTGGTGCTGGTCGTTGCCGCGACCCTGTCGGTGTTCAAGCCGCGGGGCATGACTCGGTACGGCCGGCGTCAGCAACACGTGCGGCGCGACGGGCAGCGAAAGCAGCCTGCGCTGTCGGCCCGACAACCCAGTGATGCGGGTGGATGAACGGAGCCTTCCAGGCTTTGACGCACCCCGCACGATCTGCGCCACACATGGGCCACCGTGACCTTGAGTAACGGCGTTCCCATCCACGAGGTGTCCCGCTGGATGGGGCACAGCTCCATCAAGATCACGGTGGACCGCTGCGGTCACCTCACCCTCGACGGCAGTGAGCGTTGCCGCCCGTTCGTCGACGCGACCTTCGGGGCGCAGATGCTCAGCGAATCCCCAGCTCCCGCAGCACCCTTGCCTGCCCCGGCGTCGGCTTCGCCGGCCAGTACAGGTACGCGACACCGCCCGTGCCGCTCCTCACCTTCCCGTTCGCGTCGTAGCGCTTGGTCCGCAGCCAGATGTTCTCGAACTGCCGTCGCTTGTAGACACGGCGGACCGCGTCGTTGTTGGCGCTCGCCGGGTCGTTGGCGATGACGTCGCCGTCCGCCGTAAAGCCGATGACGCACATCAGGTGACCCGCCGTGCCGTAGCCCGCGCCGTCGAGTTCGGACTCCAGGAAGGACTGGGACGTTATCACCGGGATTCCGGCGGCGATCAGCTTCTCGGCGTCGTCCAGCGACCCCAGCCGCGTGATGATGCCCTGGAGGTCCTTGTACGTCGCGGCGTACGCGGAGTTGAAGGGCCAGTTGCCGCAGCCCTCGTACTGGTAGTCGTACGTGAAGCGGGCCGCGTGGCAGACCTGTGGGTCGGCGAAGTCCGGGTTGACCCAGGCCAGATCCTCCTTCGTGGGCTTGCGGCCCCAGTACTCGATGACCATCTGCGAGGAGGTGGGGCTGCACCAGGCCTCGCCGCCGTTGTCGTACTCCGGGTACTGGCCGACGTGGGTGTTCTGCGAGTAGCGCGGGACCTTCAGCTCGCGCCCAGCGCCCTCACCCGGCTTCGAGGCGGGCACCTCGAAGCGGTCCGGGATGTCGGAGGCCATGGCGCCGAGCCGCCACACCGTGGGCGTCAGGTCGCTGCCGGGCTTGCGGTAGAGCGTGAGCCGCAGCCGGTACGAGGCGAGGCGCAGGCCGCTCGCGGTGTCGTCGATGGAGAACGTGTCGGTCCACATGGTGCTCTTGCCGTCGGTCTGGTCGTCGACCGAGGTGCGCTTGATGTCCGCGTCGCCAGCGGCCCAGCGGCCGAGCACATACGCCGGCGTGTCCTTGCCGTCCGTGTACGTGCCGAGGAGTTCGACCTGGAGCCAGGTGCCGGCCGGGGTGCGGGCGTTCCAGGAGGCGACGAGCTCGCTCGCAGGCGTGCCGAGCTTGCGGACCGGGGCGGTCCAGGTCGCGTACTCCCAGGTTTTGGTCTTGCCGGTGTGGGGGTCGGCGTAGTCGGTACGGCCGGCCGGGGTCCCGATGACGAGGCCGGCCCGGGAGCCCGCCTCGGCGCGGGTGCCGCGGGCGGTGCCGCAGCGCCAGTCGGTGTACGTGGTCCAGCCGTGGTAGTCCACGCGGGCGCCCCCCTTTCCCGATCCGGTGCTTCCGGCACTTCCGGAGCCTCCGGAACCGGAAGCGGTGCCGGAGTCCGAAGCGGTGCCGGAGCCGGTGGCGGCAGGCGGGCCGGCGTGCGCGGACGACGCGGACGCGGTGCCCGCCGCGGCCGCCAGCGCGGCGGCCAGCACGGTGCGCCGTGGGGTGGGTCTGGTCATGACGGAAGGTCCCCCATCGTCATCAAGTGGGACAGTTGCACGACAGATGCTCAACTATCTCCGGTCCGGATGCGCTTCGGCCAGAGATAGTCCGCGCGTCGCCGAACCAATATTGGTGGAGACCACTGACGTGACCAGGGACGCGCCCCGCGGCGTCCGCCGAAGGGACCGTAGGGTGAGCCGTGTGGACCCTGCGACGCCGACACCTCTCTCCGCCCCTCCCCCGGCCTCGCTCGACGCGCTCGCCCGCCGGCTGCGCGCCCTGCCGCCGTCGTGCGGACCGGTGCGGCTGGTCGCCGTCGACGGCCACGCGGGCTCCGGCAAGAGCACCTTCGCCGGGCGCCTGTCCGCCGCGCTCGGCGGCGCGCCGGTGGTGCACCTGGACGATCTGGCGACGCACGACGAGATGTTCGCGTGGACCGACCGGTTCCACGAGCAGGTCCTGACCCCGCTCTCCCTCGGCCGTACCGCCCGCTACCGCACGTACGACTGGGTGCGGCGCCGCTTCGCCCGCCAGGAGGAACTCCGGCCCGCCCCGGTCGTCCTCGTCGAGGGTGTCGGTGCCGGACGCCGCGCCCTGCGTCCGCACCTGGCCTGCCTGCTGTGGCTGGAGGTGCCGGAGCACACGTCGTGGGAACGCGGCCGCCGGCGCGACGGAGCGGACCTCACCGGATTCTGGGACGGCTGGACCGAAGCGGAACGGCTGCATTTCGCCGCCGACCCTTCGCGACCGTACGCCAATCTCCTGGTACAGCAGAGAAATGAGGGTTACGTGATGCTCACGGGCCCTGTTGCGACCGCGTGAGGGCCCCAATTCCTCACCCTGGGTGAGCATGGCCCGCAAAGCCCGCCGAGCCGCCTGTCCGGCGCGCCGGGCACCTCACTCAACTCGGCTTGACCTGGGGGCCGTACAGGTCTTACGTTCTCAATGTGCGGTCTTCGAAGGCCGCCCCATAGATGCGAAGCCCCCGGTTGTTCCCCCGTGATCGGGGGCTTCGTACTGCCGGGACCCGGCCGGGATCCGCACAGGAAGCCCATTTCGGGCGCTTGGCACGGAGGCTCACTCACCCTCGGTCACCGCCCCTTTCCGCGCCTTCGTTCCCCCGCTCGTGGCTGACCGGATAGCGTCTCCTTCAACGATCGTCAGCGCGCCGCACCTCGGCGACCGGCGATGTCGCAGGTACGATGCGTTGCGGGAGGCGCGGCGCGGCAACTCCCGTCCAGAATGCGGCGGTTCCGGATGGCCGCCGCCCGGCAGACGCCCGGCGTCACGGGGGCACGGGTGGGTGGGGGACGTGATGGACATCGGCTCTCAGGGCTCGGAAGCCCCTGCCGATCTCGCCTGGCTGCGCGCCGTCGACGCCTACACCATGGGCGCGTACGCGCAGGCCGAGGAGGAGTTCAGGACCGCGGTCCGGCTCGACCCGGGCATGGCCGACGGATGGCTCGGCCTGCACGCGCTGCGCGTGGACACCACGACCGCGCTGCTGCGGATGTACCGCCACCGGGACCGCTTCGGCGAGCAGCGCGCCCGCCACCGCCGCGCGCTCAACTCCTGGTACTGGCTGGGCTGGTGGGTCCAGCCCGTCCTGGAGAGCTCGCGCGATCTGCTGCTCGCGCACGCCTCGCACTGGCTCGACGGCCGGCACGTGCCCGAGCTGGACCGGGCGCTGGCCGGCTGCCCGCCCGTGGACACCGACCCGCAGGTCCGCTTCCTGCACTCCTGCCGCGCCTATCTCGTCAAGGACTGGGAGCAGCTCGTACGGCACACCGAGCCGCTGCTCAACGACCCGCTGCTGGGCATCGAGGCGGGCCTGTTCGGCGGGATGGCCAGGGTGCGCCTGGAGATGTACGGGCAGGCGGAACCGCTGCTCTCGGCCGCCCTGATGCGCTGCCGCAGCGAGCAGCCGCAGCGCAAGGAGCTGCGCTACTGGCTCGCCCGCGCCCACGAGGGCACCGGCCGGAGCGCCGCCGCGCTGCCGCTCTACCGCGCCGTGCACCGGGTCGACCCGGCCTTCATGGACACCGCGGCCCGGCTCGCGGCGATCTCCGAGGGGGACGGCCTGGACGAGCCGGGCGGCCTGGCCGCCGTGTCCATCGCCGGGATCGGGCAGGACATGCTGGACGCGACGGCAGATCCCGACCTGCTCTCGCCCGACGGTGCGGGCGACGGCCGGGAGCTTCCCGCCATTCCCGGGGACCCGGACGAACTGCTGCCCGGTACGGCCCCGGTGGACGCCGACAGCGCCGTACGCGAGAAGGCCGTCATCCCGGTCCAGCCCTCGCAGCCCCCGCTGCCCGCGGGCCCCTCCGACCCCGTGCTGCTGCAGCAGGCGCTGGCGGAGCTGGAGCGGATGGTCGGGCTCGAGCCGGTGAAGCGCCAGGTGAAGGCGCTGTCGGCGCAGCTGCGGATGGCGCGGCTGCGCGCCTCGCAGGGCCTGCCGGTGCAGCCGCCGAAGCGGCACTTCGTCTTCTCGGGCCCCTCGGGCACGGGCAAGACCACGGTGGCCCGGATCCTGGGCCGGGTGTTCTACGCGCTCGGGCTGCTCGGCGGGGACCACCTGGTCGAGGCGCAGCGCGCGGACCTGGTCGGCGAGTTCCTCGGCCAGACCGCGGTGAAGGCCAACGAACTGATCGACTCGGCGCTCGGCGGGGTGCTGTTCGTGGATGAGGCGTACAGCCTCTCCAACACCGGTTACAGCAAGGGCGACGCGTACGGCGACGAGGCGCTGCAGGTGCTGCTGAAGCGGGCCGAGGACAACCGTGACCGGCTGGTGGTCATCCTCGCCGGCTACCCCGAGGGCATGGACCGGCTGCTCGCCACCAATCCGGGACTGAGCTCCCGCTTCACCACCCGGGTCGACTTCCCCAGCTACCGCCCGCTGGAGCTGACGAAGATCGGGGAGGTGCTGGCGGCGGAGAACGGCGACTGCTGGGACGAGGAGGCGGTCGACGAGCTGCGCAGCATCAGCGGGCACGTAGTGGACCAGGGGTGGATCGACGAGCTGGGCAACGGGCGCTTTCTGCGGACGCTGTACGAGAAGAGCTGTGCGTACCGGGATCTGCGGCTGTCCGGGTACGCGGGGACGCCGAACCGGGAGGACCTCGCGACGCTGCGGCTGCCGGATCTGATGCAGGCGTACGGGGAGGTCCTCTCGGGCCGCGGCCCCAAGGACCCCGGCCCCCACCAGGACCCCCCGCTTTAGCACGCGTTGTGGGCATGCGTTCCGCGGGGCGGAACGGGGGGCACAACGGGGCCACCGGCGTGCAGCCGCGTACGAGACGGCAACCCCCGGCGGCGAGTGGCGCACCGTTGCCGGGTGCGGGTCGCTGTGCCCACCCTTTCCGCCCCAGCGGAACGACTGCCCACAGCTTGGGAACGAATGCCCACAACAGGGCGACTAGTTCACCGGCATCGGGACCGACTCCGGCGGCTGCGCCGGGGCACTGGGCATGGGCTGCCGCGGTCGGACAGGTCCGGCGCGATGCGCCGGGTCGCGGACCTCGCCGACGAGCATCTCCAGCACGTCCTCGAGGGCGACGAGCCCCAGCACCCGGCCCGACGCGTCCGCCACCTGCGCAAGGTGACTGGCCGCCCGCCGCATCACGGTGAGCGCGTCGTCCAGCGGGAGTTCCGCCCGCAGCGTCGTCATCGGCCGCCACACCCGCTGCGGCACCGCCCGGTCCGCCTCCTCCAGGTCCAGGACGTCCTTCACGTGCAGATAGCCCATGAACGCGCCCGAGGCGACCACCGGGAAGCGGGAGTAGCCGGTCCGCACGGTCAGTTCCTCGACCTGCCGCGGGGTCACCGTCGCATCGACGGTGACGAGACCGGCGCGGTCGAGCAGGACCTCGGTGACCGGGCGGCTGCCCAGCTCGAGGGCGTCGGCGAGCCGCTCCTGCTCACCGGGGTCGAGCAGGCCCGCCTGCCGGGAGTCCTCCAGCAGGTGGGTCAGCTGCTCGCTGGTGAACACCGCCTCCACCTCGTCCTTCGGCTCCACCCGGAAGACCCGGAGGACCAACCGGGCGCAGGCGCCGAAGAACGCGGTGACCGGCCGGCAGAGCCGGGCGAAGCCGACCAGGGTCGGGCCGAGCCACAGCGCGGTCCTCTCCGGCGCGGCCATGGCGAGGTTCTTCGGCACCATCTCGCCGACGACGAGGTGCAGGAAGACCACCACGGCGAGCGCGATGGCGTACCCGAGCGGGTGGATCAGCCCGCCGGGCACGTGCGCGGCGTGGAACACCGGCTCCAGGAGGTGCGCGACGGTCGGTTCGGCGACCGCGCCGAGGGTCAGTGAGCAGACGGTGATGCCGAACTGGGCGGCCGCCATCATCTGCGGCAGATTCTCCAGGCCCTGGAGGACGGTCCGGGCGCGGGAGGAGCCTTCGGCCGCGAGCGGCTCGATCTGGCTGCGGCGCACGGACACCAGCGCGAACTCGGCGCCCACGAAGAGGCCGTTGCCCAGCACCAGGAGGAGGGCGAAGAGGAGTTGGAACGCGCTCATCGGACGGCCGCCATCGCGCTGTCCGCCAGGACGATACGGACCCGCTCGGCGCGGTGGTGCTCGACCATCCGGACCCGCAGCCGCCAGCCCGGCAGTTCCGCGGTGTCGCCGGGCGCCGGGATGCGCCCCAGCAGATCGGCGACCAGACCGGCCACCGTCTCGTACGGACCCTCGGGCGCCTCGAGCCCGATCCGGCGGAGGGCGTCGACCCGGCAGCTGCCGTCGGCGTCCCAGGCCGGGCGGCCGTCCTCCGGGTGGGCCGCGGCGAGCTGCGGCACATCGTCGCCGTCGTGCTCGTCGCGCACCTCGCCGACGAGCTCCTCGACGATGTCCTCCAGGGTGACGACCCCGGCCGTTCCGCCGTACTCGTCGACGACCACGGCTATCGGCTGTTCGCTGCGCAGCTGCTCGAGCAGCGGCTGAACGGGCAGGGTCTCCGGAACCAGCAGCGGGGGTACGGCGACCCGGCCGACGGGCGTGCGGAGCCGCTCGTGTGCGGGGACCGCGAGCGCGTCCTTGAGGTGGACCATGCCGACGACCTCGTCGAGCCGCTCCCGGTAGACGGGGAAGCGGGACAGGCCTGTGGCGCGGGTCAGGTTGAGGACGTCCTCGGCGGTCGCGGTGGACTGCAGGGCGCTGACCCGCACCCGCGGGGTCATCACGTGCTGCGCGGTCAGCTCGCCGAGTGACAGGGTGCGTACGAACAGGTCGGCGGTGTCCGGCTCGAGGGCGCCCGCGCGGGCGGAGTGCCGCGCCAGGGAGACGAGCTCGTCGGGGGTGCGGGCGGAGGCCAGTTCCTCGGTGGGCTCGACGCCGAGGGCCCGTACGAGCCGGTTCGCGACGGCGTTGAGCAGCGCGATGACCGGGCGGAAGAAGCGGGAGAACGCGTGCTGCGGTCCCGCGACGAAGCGGGCGACCTGGAACGGCCGGGAGACCGCCCAGTTCTTGGGCACGAGCTCGCCGATCACCATCTGGACGGCGGACGCGGTGAGCATGCCGACGACCACGGCGACGCCGGGGACGGCGCCCTCCGGGAGTCCGGTGGCGGCGAAGGGCCCGGCCAGCAGGTGGGCGAGGGCGGGCTCGGCCAGCATGCCGACCACCAGCGAGGTGATGGTGATGCCGAGCTGGGTGCCGGAGAGCTGGAAGGAGAGCTCGCGCAGGGACTTCACCACGGTGCGGGCGCGGCGGTCGCCCTCGGCGGCGGCGCGCTCGGCCTCGGGGCGCTCGACGGTCACCAGGCCGAACTCGGCCGCGACGAAGAAGCCGTTGGCGAGGATCAGCAGCAGGGCCGCGCCGAGCAAAAGTAGCGGGATGGTCATGATGCCGCCGCCTCGTGGGAGGGGGCGGCGCAGGTACTACAGGACGATCCGTCCATGTGCGGAGGGTGTCACTCCTCGATGAGCAGGGTGGCCCCGCGAGCCGCGCTGCGCGCGGCTCCGCGGTACGGGGCGACGGCGCCTTCGGCGCCGCCGCGACAAGAGTAATCACTGGAGATTTCTCTGCGAAGACACCCGGCCGACGCCGGGCTCCCGCAGCGGGCGATCCGTCTCACATGGCGGGTGTCCCCGTACCGTACGTCTCGGCGAGGGCACGGAGCGTACGGGCGTCGCTGACGGCCTGTGCCCTGGCGATGCCCGGCTGGATGCCCATGGCGGGGAGGCTGGTGCCGTCGGCCAGGTCGAGGAGGACCCAGGGGTCGCCGGGGCGGAGGTTCACGCGGAGCACCGCGGCCCACTCCAGGCGGCGCTTGGTGGTCAGGTTGACCACCGTGACGCCGCCCGCGTCGGCCACCACCTTGGGGCGGCTGAGCAGCAGCAGGACCAGGAAGAACAGCAGCCCGGTGAGGACGAAGCTGGCCCGCTCCCCGCCGCTGAGCGACGGCAGCAGCACGGCGATGACCGTGAGCACGGCGAACAGCGCCGCGCCCGTGGTCAGCAGGACGACCCGGGTGCGGGTCGGCCGGAAGGTGACGGGCAGGGCGGGGGGACCGGCGGGCGGGGACGAGGGCTCGGACATCAGAGGCGGCAGGCGTGGATGCCGGTGGTGAGGATCGCGCGGGCGCCGAGGTCGTAGAGCTCGTCCATGATCCGCTGGGCGTCCTTGGAAGGGACCATCGAGCGGACGGCAACCCACCCCTCGTGGTGCAGCGGGGAGACGGTCGGTGACTCCAGGCCCGGGGTGAGCGCCACGGCCCGCTCCACATGCTCGACGCGGATGTCGTAGTCCATCATCACGTACCGCCGGGCGACCAGGACGCCCTGCATGCGGCGGAGGAACTGCTGGATCTTGGGGTCGTCCACGTCAGTGCCGTTGCCCCGGATGACGACGGCCTCGGACTCCAGGATCGGCTCGCCGATGATCTCCAGGCCCGCGTTGCGCAGGGTGGTGCCGGTCTCGACGACATCGGCGATGATCTCGGCGACGCCGAGCTTGATCGCGGTCTCCACCGCGCCGTCCAGGCGGACGACGGAGGCCTCCACGCCGTTGTCGGCGAGGTGCTGGGTGACCAGGCCGGGGAAGGAGGTGGCGACGGTCATGCCGCCGAACTCCTTGACGTCCGTGGCGGTGCCGGGGCGGGTCGCGTACCGGAAGGTGGAGCCCGCGAAGCCCAGTTGCAGGATCTCCTCGGCGTCGGCGCCGGAGTCGAGCAGCAGGTCGCGTCCCGTGATGCCGATGTCGAGCCGGCCGGAGCCGACGTAGACGGCGATGTCCCGGGGGCGGAGGAAGAAGAACTCCACCTCGTTCTCCGCGTCGACGAGGACGAGTTCGCGGCGGTCCTTGCGCTGCTTGTATCCGGCCTCATGCAGCATCGCCGACGCAGGCTCGGACAGTGAACCCTTGTTGGGGACGGCGATGCGCAGCATGGGGTGACATTCCTTCGGATCAGTACGGGTGACGGGGTGCTGGGGTGGTTCCGGTACGAGCCTGGGCGCTTTGCGGCGCTCAGAGATGAGCGTATACGTCGTCGAGCGAGATCCCCCGGGCCACCATCATCACCTGAAGGTGGTAGAGCAGCTGGGAGATCTCCTCGGCGGTACGGTCGGCTCCCTCGTACTCTGCGGCCATCCACACCTCGGCCGCCTCCTCGACGACCTTCTTGCCGATCGTGTGCACGCCCTTGCCCACCAGCTCGGCGGTGCGGGACGTGCCGGGGTCGCCGGTGGCGGCCTTGTGCTGGAGCTCGGCGAAGAGCTCCTCGAAAGTCTTGTTCGCCATGGTGGCCCTAGCCTACGGGGTCGCGGGACCCGCTCTCCGCCCGGGCGCTCACCGCCAGGGCTCCGACACCGAGCGCAGCAGGGCCGCGGTGGCGACGGCGGCGGTGGCCGCCTCGTCGCCCTTGTCCTCCGTCGAGCCCTCCAGGCCGGCCCGGTCGAGGGCCTGCTGCTCGTTGTCGCAGGTCAGCACGCCGAAGCCGACGGGGACGCCGGTGTCGACCGAGACCTGGGTGAGGCCCTGGGTGACGCCCTCGCAGACGTAGTCGAAGTGCGGGGTGCCGCCGCGGATGACGACGCCGAGGGCCACGATCGCGTCGTAGCCGCGCCCGGCGAGGACCTTGGCGACGACCGGCAGCTCGAAGCTGCCCGGCACGCGCAGCAGCGTCGGCTCGTCGATGCCCAGCTCGTGCAGCTTGCGCATGGCGCCGTCGACGAGGCCGTCCATCACCTTCTCGTGCCACTGCGCCGCGATCACGGCCACGCGCAGGTCGCGGCAGTTCTTCACGGTCAGTTCTGGGGCGCCCTTACCGCTCACGTCTCTCCTTGGTGCTGTTCTGTGCTGGTGGTTCGGTTCTTGCCGGGGGGTTCACTGGTTGCTGCAGGCCGAGACGCGCTCGGCGTCCAGCCACGGCAGGTCGTGCCCCATCCGGTCCCGCTTGGTGCGCAGGTAGCGCAGGTTGTGCTCGCCGGCCTTGACGGGCATCGGCTCGCGTCCCGTGACGCGCAGCCCGTGCCGGATCAGGGCCTCGCTCTTCTCCGGGTTGTTGGTCATCAGCCGCAGGCTGCGCACGCCGAGGTCGGCCAGCATCTGGGCGCCCGCCACGTAGTCGCGGGCGTCGGCGGGCAGGCCGAGTTCGAGGTTGGCGTCGAGGGTGTCGCGGCCGCGCTCCTGCAGCTCGTACGCGCGCAGCTTGGACAGCAGGCCGATGCCACGCCCCTCGTGCCCGCGCAGATAGATGACCACGCCGCGCCCCTCGGCGGTGACCCGCGCCAGGGACGCGTGCAGCTGCGGACCGCAGTCGCAACGCAGCGAGTGGAAGATGTCGCCGGTCAGGCACTCGGAGTGGACCCGGACCAGGACGTCCTCGCCATCGCCGATCTCGCCCTGGACGAGGGCGATGTGCTCGACGCCGTCGACGGTGGAGCGGTAGCCGTACGCCCGGAAGTCACCGAACTCGGTCGGCAGCCGGGTCTCGGCCTCGCGCCGTACGGTCGGCTCCGCGGCCTTCCGGTACGCGATGAGGTCCTCGATGGAGATGATCGCCAGGCCGTGCTTGCGAGCGAAGGGGACCAGCTCGGGCAGCCGCATCATGGTGCCGTCCTCGGCGGCGATTTCGACGATCGCGGCGGCGGGGCGCAGGCCCGCGAGGCGGGCGAGGTCGACGCCGGCCTCGGTGTGGCCGTTGCGGACGAGCACGCCGCCGGGGCGGGCGCGCAGCGGGAAGATGTGGCCGGGGCGTACGAAGTCGCCGGGCGCGCTGGTGGGTTCGGGCCCGGTGCCCGCGGCCAGGAGGCGGAGGGTGGTGGCCCGGTCGGCCGCCGAGATGCCGGTGGAGACGCCGTGCTCGGCGGAGGCGTCGACGGAGACGGTGAAGGCGGTCCGCATCGACTCGGTGTTCTCCTCGACCATCTGCGGCAGGTCGAGCCGGTCGAGGTCGTCGCCTTCCATGGGCGCGCAGATCAGGCCGCGGCACTCGCTCATCATGAAGGCGACGATCTCGGGGGTGGCCTTCTCCGCCGCGAGGATGAGGTCGCCCTCGTTCTCGCGGTTCTCGTCGTCCACGACGACGACAGGCCGCCCGGCGGCGATCTCGGCGATCGCGAGTTCGACGGGGTCGAGCCGCAGCTCCTCCTCGTCCCCGACGTCGTACCAGCTCTGCAGTGCGGTCATGCCGCTGCTCCTTCCAGGGCGGGCCCCGCGCTGCGCGTGCGCAGCCACCAGGCGCGCATGCCCCACAGCACGAGGACGAAGTAGACGACGTAGACGAGGCCGGAGAAGGCCAGTCCGCTGCTGAACGCGAGCGGTACGCCCACGAGGTCGACGAGAATCCAGGCGAACCAGAACTCGACGAGGCCGCGGGCCTGGGCGACCATCGCGGCGAGGGTGCCGACGAAGATGTACGCGTCGGGCCAGGGGTTCCAGGACAGTTCGGGGATGGCGGTGAAGAGGCCGCCGACGGTCAGCGTGCCCGCGGCGGTGGCGGCGGCGAGCACCCCGCGCTCCCGCCAGGTGGCGAACCGTACGGCGATCTCCCCGCCTTGGTCGCGGCGGCCGCGCTGCCACTGGAACCAGCCCCAGAGCGCGACGCCGATGACCAGGAGTTGCTTGCCGACCCCTCCGCTGAGCTGCGCGGACGCGTAGGCGGCGACGAGGATGACACCGGCGAGGAACTGGGTGGGCCAGGTCCATATGGAGCGGCGCCAGCCGAGCGCGAGGGCGATCAGGCCGATGGTGTTGCCGATCATGTCGGACCAGATGACGCGCTGGTCGAAGGCTTCGAAGGCCTGTCCGTTCAGCCAGTCGAGGGCGCTCACTTGGCGGTCTCCGCGGTGGCACTCGCGGCAGGGCCCTCGCCCGTGGCGAGCATCCGCTCCACGTACTTGGCGATCACGTCGACTTCGAGGTTGACCGGGTCGCCGGGCTCCTTGATGCCGAGAGTGGTGAGGGCGAGCGTCGTGGGGATCAGGCTGACGGTGAAGTAGTCGGGCCCGGCGTCGACCACGGTGAGGCTGATGCCGTCGACGGTGATGGAGCCCTTCTCGACGACGTACCGGGTCAGGTCGTCGGGCAGCGAGATCTTGACGATCTCCCAGTGCTCGGCGCGCTTGCGCTCGACGATGGTGCCGGTGCCGTCCACGTGGCCCTGGACGAGGTGGCCGCCGAGGCGTCCGCCGAGCGCCATGGGGCGTTCGAGGTTGACGCGGGAGCCGGGGGCGAGGGCGCCGAGGCTGGAGCGGTTCAGGGTCTCGGCCATCACATCGGCGGTGAACTCGCCGCCGCCGAAGTCGACGACGGTGAGGCAGACGCCGTTGACGGCGATCGAGTCGCCGTGCTTGGCACCTTCGGTGACGATCGGGCCGCGCAGTCGGAAGCGGCTGGCGTCGCCGAGGTCGTCGATGGCGACGACCTCACCCAGTTCTTCGACGATTCCGGTGAACACGTCAGCTCTCCTCGGAGGAAGGGGCGGTGGCGGAGGCGGTGGGGACGGCGGTGATACGCAGGTCGGGGCCGAGCCGGGCGGTTTCGGTCACGTCGAGCCGCAACGCCTGTGCGATCGTGCTGATTCCGGCGTCGGCGAGCGCGGCCGGACCCGCGCCGAGCAGTGCGGGGGCGATATAGCCGACGACCCTGTCGACGGCGCCCACGGCGAAGAACGCCCCGGCGAGGGTGGGACCGCCCTCCAGCAGCACGGAGCGCACCTCGCGCTCGTGCAGGGCATCGAGGAGGGCGGGGATGCTCAGGCCCCGGCGTCCGAGGGGCGCGCGCGGCAGCCGTACGACCGGGGCGAGGCCTTCCAGGGGCGTGGCGTCGGCGTCCTCGGCGACGGCGATCAGGGTCGGTGCCGTGCCGTCGAGGACGCGGGCGCCCGGCTTGACGACGGCGGCGTTGCTGTCGACGACGACCCGCAGCGGCTGCGTGATCTCGGAGTCCAGCAGGCCGGACTCGCGGGCGCGGGCGCCGAGTTGGGGGTCGTCGGTGCGGGCGGTGCCGGAGCCGACGACGACCGCGTCCGCCTGGGCACGCAGCCGGTGCACATCGGCGCGGGACTCCCGCGAGGAGATCCAGCGGCTGGTGCCGTCGGCGGCGGCGATCCGGCCGTCGAGGGTGGCGGCGTACTTCCAGAGCACGAAGGGGCGGCCGCGGCGTACGGAGGTGAGCCAGGCGATGTTGCCCGCCTCGGCCTCGTCGGCGAGCAGCCCGCCCTCCACGTCGATCCCGGCCGCGGCGAGCGTGGCGGCGCCACCGGACGCGACGGCGTGCGGGTCGGCGACGGCGTAGACGACGCGGGCGATACCGGCGTCGGTGAGCGCCTGGGCGCAGGGGCCCGTACGGCCGGTGTGGTTGCAGGGTTCGAGGGTGACGACGGCGGTGCCGCCGCGGGCCCGGTCCCCCGCGTCACGCAGGGCCTCGATCTCGGCGTGCGGGCCTCCGGCGCGCCGGTGCCAGCCTTCGCCCGCAATCTGTCCGGCGGCGTCGAGGATCACGCACCCGACAACGGGGTTGGGGCTGGTGGATCCGAGACCGCGGGCCGCGAGCGCGACGGCGCGGCGCATCGCGTCGGCTTCGGCCGTAGTGGTGGCCACCGGGTCCTCCTGCCTCTTCGGGCACGGACTCCGGGGCTGTCGAGATGACATGAGCGGGAACAGCGCATCGGGGACGCCGAGGCCGGATCGTACGGACTGTCCGCGGTAACGGACGGACCGCCGGGGCGGCGGCGCACCGGTGCTTGCCCGCCGCGCACTGCCTCCCATCCGGACTTTAACCGTCGGTCCAGGAGTTTCACCTGGTCAACCGGCCGCTGGATGCGGACGGGTCGCGGACTTTAACCGCCGGTTCGGAGTTTCACCGACCCCGGAGTGCGCTGACGTCACTGGTACGCGTCCAGTCTGCCACGGTCGGTCGGCGACCATGCGGGCGGGGGCCTGTGGGCTGCCTCACAGCCCGCAGCCCGGACGTCACCCGGTGCGACGGAGCCGCCCGGTGCGACAGAGCCGCCCGGTGCGACAGAGCCGCCCGGCTCGCCCGCACTGGCCGGAACAGGTCCGCCACCGCATCGAACCCGCTCGCGTCCATGAAGGCGAGGAGCTGCTCCGCCGCGGCCGTCTCGGCGGTAGCCCGTCTCTCCCGCTGCCGTTCAGGCCGCAGGGACCGCGTGGCCCGACCACGGCGCGCATCGCGGCGTCCACCCGGCCCGCGGCTGCTTCGCCCACGCCATGGGCGTTCAGGTTCCCGAAGGGGGTGGTGCCGCCCGCCTGGGCGGTTACCGGCCGCCCGTCGTGAACAGCGCGTCCTGGGCCGCGTCCATGGCGGTCACGACCGCGCCGCGGAGGACCCCGCCCCCGCCGACCGTGCCCGCTCGGACCTCGGTGGGCAGCGGGGACAGCCGGACGAGGTGCTCACCCACCCGCCGCGCGAGGTCATCGCCGCCCGCGCGGCCCGTCTCGCCGCCGAGGACCACGCAGCCCGGGTCGAGGACGGCCGCAACCGCGGCCGCGCCCAGGGCGATACGGGCCGCCAGCGCGTCGAGAAAAGCCTCGCCGCGCTCCCCCGCGGCCCTCGCGGCCCGTACGGTCGCGGCTGCCGCCGAGGCATCGTCGTCCGCACCATCGCCACCCGGCCGTTCCAGGGCGGGTGCGTGGGAAGAGCGCGCCGAAGACGCGGTCGGGACGTCCGCCGCCGCGGCGTCGGAGGACGGACCGGGCGCAACTGACATGCCCGCCAGGGGCGTTGCTCCGGCTCCGTTCTCGGCGGCGGGCCCGCGGCTTCCCTGCGCGGCCGCCCCCAGCCCGTACTCGCGTGCCAGCGCGCACACCGCCGCGCTGCCCGTCAGTGAGTGGAACCCCCCTTCGCACCCCGTCGCGCTCGGCAGACCGCCCGTGCCGGGCACCGGCAGGAAGCCGATCTCGCCGGTGCCGCCCGAGGCACCCCGGCGCAGGCGGCCGTCGAGTACGACGGCCGCGCCGACGCCGTGGCCCAGCCACAGCAGCGCGAAGGTGTCGCGGTCGCGGGCGGCACCGAGCCGCTGTTCTGCGACGGCGGCGAGGTTGACCTCGTTCTCCAGCAGCACGGGGATGCCCAGTCGGCGGCGCAGTTCTGCGACGAGCTCGCCGTGCCAGGCCGGCAGGGTGCCGGTGACGCGGAGGGCTCCGGTGGCGGGGTCGACGAGGCCGGGCGCGCCGACGCCGACCGTGTGCAGCTCCGGCGCCCCGGCTTCGGCCGCCGTGCGTTCCAGCAGGGCGGCCGCGCTCTCGACCGTCAGCGCCTTGTCTCCCGCCGGGTCGACCGGCAGGGACGCCTCGGCGAGCGTGCGCCCGAGCAGGTCGGCGACCGAGACGGCCACCCCGCGCGTACGGACGTCCACTCCGGCCAGGTACGCGCGGTCGGCGACGATCCCGTACAGCCGGGCGTTGGGGCCGCGGCGCTCCGCGCCCGCCTCGCCCACCACCGCGATCAGCCCGGCGCCCTGCAGCCGTTCGACCAGATCGGCGACGGTCGGCCGGGACAGCCCCGTCAGCACCTTGAGCCGGCCGGCCGTCAGCGGGCCCTCCTCCTGAAGCAGCCGCAGGGCCAGCCGGTCGTTGATGGCCCGGGCCGTGCTCGGAGAGGCGGTGCGGCCGGCCGGGTGCACGCGTGTCGGTGTCACGCCCGGATCCTTTCAGATGCTGCCCCGTGGGCGGCTATCTATCAGGCAGGGTCCCTGATAGTTTGCAGGTTTTGACGGGCCGGGGTGCTGTCGGGGAGGACTGGCTGTATGGAGAGCACGGGCGCCACGGGTGGAGCGGGGGGCCGGAGCGCCTTCTCCGAGCAGCGGCTGCGCCGGGCGCGCGTGGCCGTGGCCGCCGTCTTCGCCGTTCACGGCGCGGTCACCGGCAACTTCGCCACCCGCATCCCCTGGATCCAGGACCACACCGGCATCGGCGCAGGCGAGCTCGGCATCGCCCTCGCCTTCCCGGCGATCGGCGCATCCGTGGCGATGCCGCTGGCGGGGCGGATCAGCCACCGCTTCGGCGCGCGGGCCGCGCTCCGCGGGCTGCTCGCGCTCTGGACGGCCGCGCTCGCCCTGCCCGCCTTCTCCCCCAACCTCCTCGCGCTGTGCGGTGCGCTCTTCGTCTTCGGCGCCACGGCCGGTATGTCGGACGTCGCGATGAACGCGCTGGGGGTCGAGATCGAGGAGCGGCTCGGCCGGTCGATCATGTCGGGGCTGCACGGGATGTGGAGCGCGGGCGCGCTGGCGGGCTCGGCGGCCGGTACGGTCGCGGCCCACGCCGATCTGGACGCCCGCGCCCATCTGGCCATCGCGGCGGCCGTCCTCACCGCGCTCGGCGCGATCGCCTGCCACGGCGTGCTCGACCTGCGCAGCGCCCCAGACGAGCACCCGCCGCCCCGCTTCGCGCTGCCGCCGAAGTCCGCCCTGGTCATCGGCGCGGTCGGGTTCTGCGCGGTCTTCGCGGAGGGCGCGAGCCTGGACTGGTCGGCGGTCTATCTGCGCGACTCCCTCGGCACCTCCGCGGGCCTGGCCGCCGCTTCCACCACCGCCTTCGCCTGCACGATGGCGGCGGCGCGGCTGGCGGGCGACGCGGTGGTGGAGCGCTTCGGGCCGGTACGGACCGTGCGCGCAGGCGGCGTCTTCGCGACGGCGGGCGGCGTGCTGGTCGTGACGGCCGTGCACCCCGTGATGGCCATGGGCGGCTTCGCGCTCATCGGTCTCGGCGTCTCCGTGGTCGTCCCGCTGGCCTTCGCCGCGGCGGGCCGGAGCGGTCCCGCTCCGAGCCAGTCGATCGCGGGGGTCGCCACCATCACGTACACCTCCGGCCTGATCGCCCCCTCCGCGATCGGCTCGATCGCCGACGCCACTTCGCTCACGGCGTCGTTCGGCCTGGTCACGGTGCTGGCCTTCGGTCTTGTGGTGGGCGCGGGGGTGCTGCGCTCGGCGGGGCGGAGCGCCGCGTCGGCGGGCGTGGCGGGGCGGGGTGCTAGCCGCGCTGAGGCTCCTTCGGGCCGTCCGTGACGTCGTCCTCGCGCTCGTCGTCCGATCCGGGGCTCCGCGGTTCGGCGTTCAGCGGGCAATCCGGGTTCTCGCACGGCCCCGGTTCCCAGACCGGGACGTACGCGCCGAAGACCTTGCGCCGCTTCGTCGCCACCGCCGGTACCGGCTGCTTGCACACGGGGCAGGTGAAGCTGGCGGAACTCCAGCCCTCGTGCTCCTCAACACTGCCCATATATCAACCGTAGGCCCGGCTTCACCGCATTGCCAGGGACATGCAGGCGCTCGCAAACCGGGTGCGAAGCGGCTGGTCGGCGGCGGCGGTGCGTGGGTCGGGGCCGGGGCGGGGTGGTCCCTCTGGGGCTGCATGATTTACGGGCCGGCACGGTTGTTCGCCCTCTGCGAGTCCGTCGCAAGCCGGCCCACAAATCACCCTTTACGCCCCTGCCGGGACCACCCCGCCCCGGCCCCTTCCGCCGTCTCGTGTCTGCGGCCCGCCGAGTGCCCCACCGATCTCAGAAGTGCTCTTGCGCGGACGCGGGGCTGCCGAGGTCCTGGAGGCCGACTACGCGCAGCAGGCGCAGCCGCTCGTACGACTCGCTGCCGGGGCGAGCGGAGTAGATGATCAGCCACTGGTCGTGCTCGCTGCTCAGCAGCACCTCGCAGTCCAGTTCGAGCAGCCCGACCACGGGATGGCGGAACCGCTTCACCGCCGAGCGGCGCACCGCGACCTCGTGCTCGTCCCAGAGCGCCGCGAACTCCTCGCTCGCCGCGCGGAGTTCGAGCACGAGGCCGGTCACCCGCGCGTCGTCGGGGCGGGCGGCGAGCACGGACCGGAGGTTCGCCACCTGCGAGCGGCCGAGCTCGTCGTGGTCCTCCGGTGGGAACAGCTCGCGGGCGCCGGGCTCGGTGAACCAGCGGCGGACGATGTTCCGCCGCGCGGCGGGCCGGGACGAGACGTCCCCGGTCAGCGCCTTCGCCATGGCGTTCTGCGCGAGGACGTCCCCGCAGTCGCCTACGACCTGGGCCGGGGTGTCGTCGAGCCGGTCGAGCACCAGCAGCAGCCCGGGGCGTATGTGCCCGCCCGCGCGCCGGTCTCGCGGGGGCTCCTCCCCCGCCAGCAGGAAGAGGCGGTCGCGCTCGTCCTCGGTGAGCCGCAGGCCGCGGGCCAGGGCGCTCAGCATCTGCCGGGACGGGCGCGGGCCGCGCCCCTGCTCGAGCCGCGTGTAGTAGTCGGTGGACATCCCGGCGAGGTGCGCGACCTCCTCTCGGCGCAGTCCGGGCGTACGGCGCCGCGGTCCCTCGGCCAGGCCGACGTCGCCCGGGGCGAGGCGGGCGCGGCTGCGTCGCAGGAAGTCGGCGAGTTCGGTGCGGTCCATGACTTCAGGATCGCCGGGCGGGTGGCGCGCAACCAGGGACTGCCGGTCCCGGGATCGGCGGGTCTCTCCCGCCGGGTCCCGCACGGTCGCAGGCTGGGCGCGAGAGGCAGGGCAGGAGTGAGGAGAGCGCGATGACGGTGCTGATGACAGGGGCGACGGGCCAGGTGGGGCAGCGGTTCGTACCGCGGCTGCTGCAGTGGCTCGGCGGGGAGGAGGCCGTACGCGTCCTGGTCCGCGACCCGGCGCGCGGCGAGCCGTTCGCGGCGCGGGGCGCGCAGGTGGTGGTGGGTGGTCTGCGCGAGGAGGCCGATGTCCGCAAGGCGGTCCGCATCTGGCGCAGGCGATCCGGTGGGCGGGCGGCTGGGCCGGGCATCAGCGGCTGCACATGGTGCACCACGCGGATGCGACGCGGGGCCTGCTGCGGCTGCTGCGCGCGCCCGCCACCGTGTCGTCCGCGGGACGCGCGTACAACATCGCCGACGACGCCCCGTCACGGCGGTCGAACTGCATGCCCTGAACGGCCTGCCGGTGCCGGACGGTATGGCGGACCGCCCGCTCGCGGACCCGTGGGAGGGCGTGGTGGCGACCACCCGCATCACCGACGAACTGGGCTTCCGGCCGCTGTATCCATCGGTGTGGTCGGCCCGCGCGGCAGGGGCGCTGTGACGGGGCGGACCCACGGGCCCGGCATTGCGCGTCAGCCGTCCTGCTGCGGGCGCCGGTGGGGCTGCCGTTCGCAGCGGCCGTGGCGCTGGCCGCGGTTTTCTTCGTCCCGTCCGCCGCGGGCGTGCTCGCGAACGTGTCCCCCGCCTCGCTGTGGAGAGCGTGCCTGCCGAACGTGCCGCGATGGGCTCGGGCGCCAACAACACCGCCCGGTACATCGGTTCCGCGGCCGGGGTCGCGCTCACCATCGCCGTCGCGACGTCGTCCGGCGGGGATCTGGCGCACGGCACGGACCTGGCGCCGTCCTACGGGAGCGGTCCCGGCCGCAGTGACTGAGGGCGCGCTCCGCGCGCCCCCCTTGCTTCACCACGCATCCGATTACGCCGTTCCGGTCATCCGGCGCGCTGCACCCCGTACTTCTCCGAAGTACCCTGCCACCCTGAGCGCATGACGACGACTCGGCACCCGACTCCGCTGGCGGACCTGCACCACGTGGCGGAGCGGATGCGCGCGATCGGCGCCGCGCTGCCCGAGCAGGACGGCGTCGCGGTCTTCAACCGGGTCTACCTGGCCGTCACCGAGGAGATCACCCGGCGTGAGTCGGAAGGTTTCTTCAAGGACCCGCAGGCCGCCTCCGAGCTGGCGGTGCGCTTCGGCGCCCGCTACCTCGCCGCCGTCGACGCCGCCGCGGCCGGTCAGCGGCCCCCGGCCTGCTGGCGGCCGCTGTTCCAGCAGCGCCGCCACCCGGGCGTACGCCCGCTGCAGTTCGCGCTGGCCGGCGTCAACGCCCATGTCGGGCACGATCTCGCGCTGGCCGTGGTCGACACGTGCAGCAGCCTCGCCTGCGGCCCCGATTCGCTGGAGACGGACTTCGAGCGCGTGGGCGATGTGCTGGCCGCGCTGGAGGAGCGGATCCGCGAGGACCTGATGCCGGGGCCCGATCTGCTGGACGTCGCCGATCCGCTCACGCACCTCGCGGGGTCGTGGAGCCTGGACCGCGCACGGAGCGCCGCGTGGGCGGCGTCCCGCGTGCTGTGGGGTCTGCGGCATACGGACGACCTGTACGGGGAGTTCGCGGAGCGGATCGACGAGGGGGTCGGCCTGGTCGGCCGCTTCCTGCTCACGCCCCTGGGCTGAGCGCGCAGGCGCGCTTGAGATCCTCGTAGAAGGCACTGTCGAGGCGCACCGGGGTGCTCAGTCCTCGGGAAGCTCCACGGGCGCGATGCTCTCGTACACGTCCCCCGGGCCCGGGTTGGCCGCGTCCGCGCTGCCGCCGAAGTGATTCATCACGCCCCACACCGCGTTCAGCGCGGTCTGCACCGCGCCCTCCGCCCAGCCCGCGGTCCAGGAGATGTCGTCGCCCGCGAGGAAGATGCCCCGCTTGTCCTCGGGCAGCCGGTCCTGCATGAAGTGCGTGAACAGGCGGCGCTGGTAGCGGTAGTGGCCCGGCAGGTTCGCCTTGAACGCGCCCATGAAGTAGGGCTCGTTCTCCCAGGAGACGGTGACCGGGTTGCCGATGATGTGCTTGCGGATGTCGACCTTCGGATAGATCTCCGACAGCGACTTCAGCATGACCTCCATCCGCTCGTTCGCGTTCAGTGGCAGCCACTTGAGGCTGTCGTCGCACCACGTGTACGAGAGGCAGATGACGGCGGGCTTGTCCGGCCCGTTGTCCAGGAGGTACGTGCCGCGGGTCATCCGGTCGGTGAGCGTCATGCTCATCACGTCCCGGCCCGTGTCCTCGTCCTTGTCGAGCCAGAACGGCCGGTCGACCGGCACGAACAGCTTGGACGACTCCATGTAGTGCGTGCGCTCCATCGCCGTCCAGTGGTCGATGGGGAACAGCGCGTCGTCGCACTCGATCTTGCTGAGCAGCATCCAGCTCTGCGCGGTGAAGACCGCCGCCCGGTACGTACGGATGTCGCCGCTCGCGTCGGTGACGGTGATCCGGTTGCCCGCGGTGCGGTGCAGCCGGGTCACCGCCGGGCGCGGCTCGCCGCCGTGCAGCGTGGCCAGCGACGTCCCCTGCGCCCAGTGCACGATCTTCTCCGGCTTCCGCTCCCACAGCCGCAGCGGAAGCTGCTGGCTGCCGCCGACGATGCCGCGGTGGTCGTCGTCCGCGCCGGTGTAGACGACGCGCAGGATCTCCAGGATGGAGTTGGGAAAGTCGGTGTCCCAGCCGCCGGTGCCGAAGCCGACCTGACCGAAGATCTCCCGGTGCCGGAAGGACTTGAAGGCCGGGGAGTCGCACAGGAAGCCGTAGAAGGTCTGGTTGTCCAGCTTCTCCACCAGCTGCGACCAGATCTCGCGGATCTTCGGGACGTCGCGCTCGCGCAGCGCGCGCTGCATCGCGGAGAAGTCGGCGCCCTCCTCCAGACAGGCGTTCCAGGCGTTCATGACCTGGGTGTAGACCTCGGGCAGGTCCTCGACCGTGCGGGCGTAGTGCGACTCGCCCTTGAGGTCGACCACCGTGGACGGGGTGCCGGGCGCCAGCGGGTTGGGGAAGGGCGTGGTCTCCAGGCCGACCAGGTCGATGTAGTGCTGGAAGGCGGTGGAGGACGGCGGGAAGCGCATGGCGCCCATCTCGGCCGTCAGCTCCCCGTCGCAGCCCTCGAAGCCGACCGTACGGAGCCGGCCGCCGATCTTGTCGGCCTCGTAGACGACGGGCTTGAGGCCCATCTTCATCAGTTCGTACGCGGCGATGATGCCGGACAGGCCGCCGCCGACGACCGCGACCTCGGTGCCGTGCTCGGTCGCGGGTATCGAGCCGAGCCCGGCCGGGTGGGCGAGGTAGTCGTCGTAGGCGTAGGGGAAGTCCGGGCCGAACATGGTGATCGGCGGCTGCTCCTGGGCCTCGGCGTGCTGCTCGTCATGGACGGCGGTGGGCACGGACGTCATCGGCTTGGCTCTCCTTGCGGGACATGCGGGCGGTGCGGCGGGTGAGGAGGCTCAGACGAGGGAGCCGTACAGCTCGGGCCTGCGGTCGCCGAGGTAGGTGTTCTCGGCGCGGGAGGCCTTGAGGAACTCGGGATCGGCGTCGGCGACGACCAGGTCCTCGGCGGTGCCCGCGCGGGCGCGCGCGGTCCCGTCGGGCGCGGCGAGGCAGCTCAGCCCGGTGAAGTCGAAGTCCCCTTCGGGGCCGCAGCGGTTGGCGTACGCGATGTAGAGCTGGTTCTCCCAGGCGCGGGCCGGAAGCACGGTCTCGGCGACGATCTCGTACGGGCGCATGAGCGCGGTGGGGACCAGCAGCAGCTCGGTGCCGGCCAGCGCGTGGGCCCGTACGGTCTCAGGGAACTCCACGTCGTAGCAGATCAGCAGCCCGACCCGGACGCCGTCCACGCCGGCCTGGACGACGGGCTCGTCGCCGGGCGTGAAGTAGGTCGTCTCGAACTCGCCGAAGAGGTGGGTCTTGCGGTAGTTCGCCAGGCGGGAGCCGTCGGGGCCGATCAGCTGGGCCGAGTTGTAGAGGGCGCAGCCGTCGCGCTCGGGGTAGCCGTACGCGATGGCGAGGCCGTGCTCGGCGGCGATCTCCGCGACGCGCCGGGCGCCGGGCCCCTCCGCGGTCTCCGCCAGATCGGGCAGGGCACTGCCGACGGCGTAGCCGGTGAGGAACAGCTCGGAGGTGAGCAGCAGGCCTGCGCCGGCGCGGGCGGCCCTGCGGGCGGCCCCGTCGAGCGCGGCGAGGCTGTCCTCACGGGAGTGCGGGACGCCGCCGGGGCCTTGGAACAGCGCGGTGCGCAGCGGCGCCATGGAACCTCTTCGCGGTGGACGTTGCGGGCATTTCCGGGGTCTCCACGACGGTACGATCCGCGGTCGCGGGCGGACAAGGCGCGTCCATTGCGCACCGGTGGGCGATGTGTTGCGCGATGTCCGGCACCTGCGGCGAATTGTTGTCCCGGGGGTGGATTCACAGCTCGCGCAGCCGGGCGACGACCTCGCGCAGCAGCTCGGGTTCCGGACGGCCCTCGGCTGTGGGCGGGCGGCCGACGTGCGCGAAACCGGCGTCCACCAGGTCCCCGAGCAGGACTCGCACGACGGTGAGCGGCAGGTCGGCGCCGGCGGCGAGCTCGGCGAGGGTGCGCGGGCCGCGGCGGATCAGATCGAGGAGGGCCGTCCTGGCGTGGTCGAGGGCCCGCCGCGCATCGGCCGCGTCCACCGCGCCGTCCACGGCCGTGACCCAGGCCATCAGGTCGACGTCACGTGCGGTGGCGGACCGGGTGCGGCCGTGGGTGACGGTGTAGGGGCGCACCATCGGGCCTGACTCGTCCTCGTACCAGTGCGCGTCCTCGTCGTCGCGCCATGTCATCCGCCCGCGGCTTCGGCGCGCGCCTCGGCGGCCATATGCCGTCCCGCCCGCTTGACCAGCAGCGACATCTCGTAGGCAAGCTGGCCGATGTCCGTCTCGGCATCGGCGAGCACGGCCAGGCGGCTGCTCTCGCCCGCCTCGGTGACGACGAGGTACGCGTCGTCGAGCATGACCATGGTCTGGCGCACTCCACCGGCCTCGAACCGCTCGCCGATGCCCCTGGCGAGGCTGTAGAAGCCCGCGGCGACCGCGGCGAGGTGATCGATGTCCTTCTGTCGCATGCCCTCGGACGCACTCGTCGCGAGGCCGTCCGCGGACAGCAGGATCGCCTGCCGGACGTTGCCGGTGCGGGCGACCAGGTCCTCGAGCAGCCAGTCGAATGCTCCGGACCGCTCCTGGGCTCCGCCGTCGGTGCGGTGCTCGCGTGTCATCGTCCGCTCCCTGAGTCGTGGTCGGTGTCCGGATCGTGCGGCTCGGCGCGGCGGCCGCGCTCCAGACCTCGCTGGAACGCTCCGAAGATCGCGCCCATCCGATCGGGCGTGACGTCGTCTTCGGCCTCGTGGGCGCCGTGGGCGTCGTGGCCGTTGCGGCCCTCGTCCGCGGCGCGACCGGAGGGTGCGGGTGACGGGTCCGGGTGGGCTGTGCGCAGCTGGGGCACGATGCTCGCCTGGCGCACGCGGGTGGGCAGCTCGGGCCGTTCGCCCGCCTCGCTCGGCGCCGTGGTCTCCGCTTCCGGCTCACTCGTACGCGCCTCCTCCCCCGTCGCATGTGCCTCCGGCACCCTCTTCGTACGTGCGTGAGGGCCGCGTGGTTCAGGCGTGCGCTGGGCGGTCCCCCCGTTCGAGGGGGCCGCGGCCTGGGCGGACCCCATGGCGTGCGCGGGGGTTCCGGCGTCCGCGGGAGCCTCCTTGGCCGCTGGGGAGGCTTCGGCCAGGATCGCGCTCGGCAGCAGGACGGCGGCCGTCGTGCCGCCGTACGGGGACCGGGTGAGGGTCACCTCGATGCCGTGGCGCCCGGCGAGCCGCCCGACGACGTACAGGCCGAGCCGCTCGGTCTGCGCCGGGTCGAAGTCCCCCTCGAGCGCGAGCGTCCGGTTGGCCTCCGCGAGCTCCGCGGGGGCCATGCCGAGACCGCGGTCGTCGATCCGCAGCACGAAGCCGCCCCTGATCTCCTCCGGCCGCATGGTCACCTGAGTGTGGGGCGGGGAGAAGGCGGTGGCGTTCTCGACGAGTTCGGCGATCAGGTGCACCACGTCCGCCACCGCCTGGCCGGTGACGCCGACGGCGGGCATCGGCGGCACGACCACGCGCGCGTACTCCTCGATCTCGCCGACCGCCGAGCCGACCACCTCGACCACGGGCACCGGGTTGCGCCAGCGGCGGCCCGGTGTCGCGCCGGAGAGGATGATCAGGCCTTCGGCGTGGCGCCGCATCCTCGTCGTCAGGTGGTCGATGCGGAACAGGTCCTCCAGGACGTCGGGGTCGTCGGTGCGCCGCTCCAGGGTGTCCACCAGCTTCAACTGACGGTGCACCAACGCCTGGTTGCGCCGGGCGATGTTGAGGAGGACGGCGAATACGCCCCGGCGCAGGCCCGCCTGCTTCACGGCCGCCTCCACGGCCGCCCGGCGCGCGGTGTTGAGGGCCTGCCCGACCTGGCCGATCTCGTCCTGTGCCGCCGAGCCCCGGGAGTCGCCGTCGCCGTCGCCGTAACCGTCGCCGTGACCGTCACCGTCGCCGTACGCGAGTGGCGGAGCCGCTCCGTCCACGTCCACCGGCTCGCCGGTGCTGAGCCGCCGCAGCACCTCGGGCAGTTGCTGGGTGGCCAGGTCGGCGGCGTCGCGCAGCTCCTCGAGCCTGCGGGAGATGCGCCGGCCTGCGCGGACCGAGAGCCAGACCGAGCCGCAGACCGCGACGAGGCCGACGCCGCCCGCGATCCCCGACCGGAGCAGCTCGCCCCCGGCGAAGTCGCGGGCGCGGGCCGCCGAGTTCCTGGCGGCCTCGGTGCACAGCACCATGTAGCGCTTGACCGCCCGGTCCATGGTGGTGCGCCAGGAGTCCGCCGCGACCGCCTTTCCCGCGCTCTTCGCCCCTGCGCTCAGCAGCGCGTCCTCGCCCTCGGTCAGCGACCGGTACTCGCGGCCCCGCTCGAAGTCCTGGAAGAGGGCGCGGGAGTCGGCGGGGAGGGACGGCACGTACGTCCGCTGGAAGACCCGCCGGTCCTCGATCGCACCGGTCAGAGCGCGGTACTGGGCCGCGTCGAATCCCCCGGCCGCCCTGGCCCCGGCGACGAGCGCATCCTCCCGGGACACGAACTCCCGGACCCGTACGAGCTCCACGACGACCTGCGCCTCCCGCGCGAGGTGTCCCGCCTGGAGGGCGGTCAGCGCCGACCCGACCGCGAAGGTCGGCTCGATGACGGCGGTGTAGTCGTCGACGGCCCGGTACCAGGAGATCTTCCGGGCGATGACCTTGTCGCGCAGCGCGGGCAGTTCACCTGCGGCGTCGAGCATCGCGTCGAGGGCGCCGCGCTGCTCCCCGGAGAGGTCCACCTGGTGCTCGGGGTCCTCCGCCGCGGTACGCATGGCCCGTACGGCGTCGTCGGTGGAGCGCTGCTGGGCTGCCAGATCTGCGACCCGGGCGGTGTCGGCGGGGGATGCGAGATACGCGGCGGCCAGGCGCCGTTCGACCTGGATCTCCCCGACGGCGGTGTCCACGGGGCTGCCGAAGTGCTTGTACACCTCCTGAAGCCGGATCAGCGCCCGCAGGTCACCGGTCATCGAGACCATCGCGGAGGCCCAGAGGGTGAGCAGCGCGACGATCGGGATCAGGGTGAGGGCGACGATCCGGGTGCGGATCGTGCTTCGGCCAGGTCGCCAGCGCATGGTCTCCCCGGGGGGCAGAGGGACAGGATGCCTCTGCACGCTAGTGGTCGGAGCCCCGAAGGTTACTCGCAAGTAGGAAGAAAATGACGTACATCACCGTCGCGAACAGCACGTAGCGCAGGGCGAGTTGGTCAGGAAAGCGACCCCTTTCCCGGGCCGGCCGACTCACATAGTTCCGACGTCCGGCCAGTAAGCTCGGGCGTCACCACAGCGCACCGCACATGCCCAGGAACATGCGCGGGTGCCTCATTCGAGGGTGATGAGAACTCATGAAGCGCTGAGGGGCCCGCAGCCGGGGTCGGTTCCCATCTCGGCGGAGCGAGCGTCACGAGGCCCGTCGCGATCGGGGCCCGGGCGGCGGCCGGGGCCGGATCCGCCCTGCGGCATCTGGTCGGGCCGGCTGTCTCAACCGCAGCGTCCGGAAGGCGGCTTGGGCCTCCGCACACAGCCGCCGACACCCTCCGGGCACGCGCGGCACGCCTGCAGGACATCCCCTGCGCCGCGGCCGCCACGCCCGCGACGAGCAGGGAGACACCGGGCCCGATGATCAGCGCGGATCCACTGGTCGCGGCGACGAGCCCGCCGGTATAGCCGAGACCGACGGTGTAGGAGATGAAGATCAGCTCGGCGACGCCGGCACCGAGCAGATACCGGCGCCGGCCGAAGCCCACGATGCCGGTGGTCAGCCCGCCCACGAAGCGCCCGCTGGGCACGAAGCGCATCGCTATCACGGCCGGCACGCCGTGCCGCCCGACCCGGCTCGCCGCCCACTCCATCGCCGCGCGGCGCCTGGGGTTGCGTACCACCCAGCCCAGCACACGGCCGCGGGCCCGGGTCCCGGCCCAGTACACGGCCAGGTCGCCGGCTATCGCGCCGGCCAGCGGTACGAGCAGTACGAGAGACAGCTGGAGCCTGCCTACGGCGGCCAGCGCTCCCGCGCCGGCCAGGATCGCGGAGTTGGGCAGCAACGGCAGCGCGGTGGCGAGTGCCAGCACGGCGTACACCCACAGCGCGCCGTCCATCCCGCCACCTCTTTCTGCAGACTG
Organism: Streptomyces sp. 7N604; assembly: GCF_052245475.1. NCBI lineage: Bacteria > Bacillati > Actinomycetota > Actinomycetes > Kitasatosporales > Streptomycetaceae > Streptomyces > Streptomyces sp. 7N604. The sequence continues at coordinate 257,228 of NZ_JBQQBX010000005.1, forward strand.
TTCACGCCACCTGCCAGTCCAAGCTGGCAGATGCCGAGTCGGCGAACAACGACCTGCAAGTGAGGCCCCGGGAAACACCAAGGATCCCCCAGGGGTTCACGCGGCCCGCCGCCGACCCCCCTTCCCATGGACCACAGGTGAGTTCACACTCCGTCAGCCCGGCGCGCCCGAGCTGTAGCGGCGCAGCAGCGGGGAGAGGACCAGCACCGACTTGGTGCGTTCCACGAACGGCTCGCCCGCGATCCGCTCCAGCACCTGCTCGAAGTGGCGCATGTCGGCGGCGAAAATCTGAACGATGGCGTCCGCGTCGCCGGTCACGGTCGACGCGGACGCCACCTCCGGGTAGCGCGACAGGCCGCGGCGGATGTCCTCGGGTGAGGTGTTGTGGCGGCAGTACATCTCGATATAACCCTCCGTCTCCCAGCCGAGGGCAGCCGGGTCGACGCGGACGGTGAAGCCGGTGATGGCTCCCTCCGCCCGGAGCCTGTCCACGCGCCGCTTGACGGCGGGCGCGGACAGGCCGACCTCGGCGCCGATGTCCGCATAGGAGCGGCGGGCGTCCTCGGCGAGGGCGTGGACGATGCGTTCGTCGAGATCGTTCAGTCGCACTGCGGGTGGATCACTTCTCTACGGATGCCTCTGTCGTGGCGTCTGCGGGTGCCGCTTCCAGGCGGGAGCGGCGCATGCCGTAACCGAAGTAGATCACAAGGCCGGCGGCCATCCAGACCCCGAAGACCGTCCAGGTGATGACGTCGAGGCTGCCCATCATCCACACGCAGAGCCCGAAGCCGATGACCGGCAGGAGGGGGGAGAGCGGCACCCGGAAGGAGCGGGGCATCTCGGGGCGGGTCCTGCGCAGCACGATCACCGCGATGTTCACCAGCGCGAAGGCGAAGAGCGTGCCGATGCTGGTGGCGTCGGCGAGCTGGCCGAGCGGGATCGCGGCCGCGAGCACACCGCAGAAGAGCGAGACGATCACGGTGTTGGCGCGCGGGGTGCCGGAGCGCGAGTGGACCTTCGAGAAGACCTTGGGCACCAGGCCGTCGCGGGACATCGCGAACAAGATCCGGGTCTGGCCGTAGAGCACGGTGAGGATGACGCTGGCGATGGCGATGACGGCGCCCGCGGCGAGCAGCACGCCCCAGAAGCTCTGGCCCGTCACGTTGTTCATGATCCCGGAGAGGGCGGCGTCGGAGCCCTCGAACTTCTTCCACGGCTGCGCGCCGACGGCGACGGCCGCCACCAGGACGTACAGGGCGGTCACGATGAGCAGCGAGAGCATGATCGCGCGCGGAAGGTCGCGCTTGGGGTTCTTGGCCTCCTCACCCGCGGTGGAGGCGGCGTCGAAGCCGATGTAGGAGAAGAAGAGGGTCGCTCCCGCGGCGCTGACGCCCGCCATGCCGAGCGGCATGAACGGCTGGTAGTTCCCGGCCCTGATGCCCATGAACGCGACGGCGCAGAACAGCAGCAGCGCGCCGATCTTCACCGCGACCATGATCGTGTTGGCGCGGGCGCTCTCCTTGGCGCCGCCGAGCAGGAAGGCCATGGAGAGCAGCACGACCAGCAGCGCGGGCAGGTTGAACAGGCCGCCGTCACCGGGCGGCGCGGCCAGCGCGTCGGGGATGGTGAAGCCGATGGTGCCGCCGAGGAGCTCGTTGAGGTACTCGCCCCAGCCGACGGCGACGGCCGCGACCGACACGCCGTACTCGAGGATCAGACACCAGCCGCAGACCCAGGCGACGAGCTCGCCCATGGTGGCGTAGGCGTAGGAGTACGAGGAGCCGGAGACCGGAATGGTGCCGGCCAGCTCGGCGTACGACAGCGCGGAGAAGAGCGCCGTCAGACCGGCTATCACGAACGACACCATGACCGCGGGGCCCGCGTCCGGCACCGCCTCGCCGAGCACGACGAAGATGCCGGTGCCGAGCGTGGCACCGATGCTGATCATCGTCAGCTGCCACATGCCGAGGGTGCGGCGCAAGGTGCCGCCCTGGCCGTGGCCGCCTTCCGCGACGAGCCTTTCGACGGGCTTGCGCCGCATGAGACGGGCACCGAGCCCGCCGGCGGGCGGCCGGGGGGACTGTGTCTGACTGTCTGCGGCCGGTGGGGCTGCGCCGTGGTCCAACACTGGGTGGGCTCCTTCTTCGATGCCTGTCAGGGGCGGGGACCATCGGCGCCCCCGGCGGGCATGGGAGAAGAGCCCGGTGAGAGGGGGACCGCCGAGCAAGCGGTCTCCGCCACTCCACGTTCAGCGCACGACCCTACGAGCCGGGCGCATGGGCCCGTAATGCACGAACCTTGCGCATCCACGCACAATCGTTGCGCGTAGGCTGCGGGCACGGGAAATCGTTGCAGGTCACCGCATGGATCAGCAAATTCTGGGGTCAGGAGGCCTGGTCAGGAGCCTGCGGGGCACGCGCGTAGGCGTCCGATTACGGTGGCATGCGTTCCGCGGGTGGATGTGGCCCCATGCCCTTCAGGTTATGGGGGAGGGTGGGCACACCCGGCCCGGCCGGGTCGCCCCGCCCGTTGACCGCTGACCGGGGCGGGCGGGACGTGACGGGGGCGGCGCGGACCGCAGGACCGTTCCTGCCGATCCGCCGCGCGTCACTGCCAGCTGGCGTGCAGCGGCTGGCCCTCGGCGTAGCCCGCGGCGCTCTGGACGCCGATGATGGCCCGCTCGTGAAACTCCTCGAGAGAGGCGGCGCCCGCGTAGGTGCAGGAGCTGCGCACGCCCGCGATGATCGAGTCGATCAGGTCCTCGACGCCCGGGCGGGCCGGGTCGAGGAACATCCACGAGGTCGAGATGCCCTCCTCGAACAGGCCCTTGCGCGCCCGGTCGTACGCCGAGTCGTCGAAGGTGCGGTTGCGCACCGCGCGCGCGGAGGCCATGCCGTAGCTCTCCTTGTACGGCCGCCCGTCGGCGGTGTGCTGGAGGTCGCCGGGGGACTCGTACGTGCCCGCGAACCAGGAGCCGACCATGACGTTGGACGCGCCCGCCGCCAGCGCCATGGCGACGTCGCGCGGGTGCCGCACGCCGCCGTCGGCCCACACGTGCTTGCCGAACTTCCGCGCCTCCGCGGCACATTCGAGAACGGCGGAGAACTGCGGCCGGCCGACGCCGGTCATCATCCGCGTGGTGCACATGGCGCCGGGACCGACACCGACCTTGACGATGTCGGCGCCTGCCTCGATGAGGTCGCGTACGCCCTCGGCGGCGACGACGTTGCCCGCCACGACCGGAACCTGCGGGTCGATGCCGCGCACCGCCTTCAGCGCGCTGACCATCGACTCCTGGTGGCCGTGCGCGGTGTCCACGACGAGCGTGTCCACACCGGCCTCGATCAGCGCCTTGGCGCGGCCCGCGACATCGCCGTTGATGCCGACCGCGGCGGCGATACGGAGCCTGCCGTTCGCGTCGGTCGCCGGGGTGTAGAGGGTGGCGCGCAGGGCGCCCTTGCGGTTGAGGATGCCGACGAGCCTGCCGTCCTCGCCGACCGCGGGGGCGATCTTGCGGTGCGCGGCGTCGAGGCGGTTGAAGGCCTCGCGCGGGTCGATGTCCGCGTCGAGGAGCAGCAGCTCCCTGGACATGACCTCGGTCAGCTGCGTGAACCGGTCCACGCCGGTCAGGTCGGACTCGGTGACGATGCCGACCGGGCGGCCGTCCTCGACGACGACGCCCGCGCCGTGCGCCCGCTTGGGCAGCAGGGACAGCGCGTCGGCCACGGTCGCGTGCGGCGCGAGCACGATCGGGGTGTCGAGGACGAGGTGCCGCTGCTTGACCCAGCCGACGACGTCGGCGACGACGTCCAGCGGGATGTCCTGCGGGATGACCACGAGGCCGCCCCGGCGGGCGACCGTCTCGGCCATGCGGCGGCCGGCGATCGCGGTCATGTTGGCCACGACGAGCGGGATGGTCGTGCCGCTCCCGTCGTGGGAGGACAGATCGACCTCCTGCCGGGAGCCGACCGCGGAGCGGCTCGGCACCATGAACACGTCGTCGTACGTCAGGTCGTACGGCGGCTTCTGATCGTTCAGGAAACGCATACTAACTCTCTCACCTGCAATTTTACGCTGTCGGCGGGTGGGGAGTCAGCACAGAACCCAGCTCGGGTCGGCTGCGGCTCCTACGTCATTGTCCCCGATCGCAGCAGATCCTGGCGAACCCGCGCCCCGGCTCTGTGCCTTCCGCCAGGAGATACGCGCTTCCCCTGTGTCTTCCCCCAAGCCGCGGACGGCCCCGGGTGCGTCCGCCTCTGCCCCGCCCCTCCTCGATCCAGGGGCCGCCCACTGAGCCCCCGGAGGCCGGGGGCGAAGCGCGAGCCCCCAGGTTGGGGCACAGCTATTGGTGAGGGGCCGCCAGCCGTCACCAGCGGCTGGCGGCCTGGCCCCTCGGGGTGGGGCGGAGCCCCGGGTGCGGGGCTGGGGGCCCAGCCCCCCACCTGGAGGCTGGGCCCCTCGACGCCTCGGGGTCTGGGGCAGAGCCCCAGTTTCGGGGAGGAGCGGGGCAGGGGAACGGCATCGCGCCGGGCGCCTGCAGGCCGCCGCGATGGGCCGCTCAGCGCCGCTCGCGGCGGGCGTTGCGCCGGCGTTCCTCCTCGTGGAACAGCCGGGCGAGCTCCTGGGTCTCCTCGTCGAGTTCGGCAGGACCGTCCTCGTCATCGTCCTCCAGCAGCCCCTGGTCCCGTAACTGCTGGTTCTGCACCATGACCGGCGGCTGCGGGTCCGGATCGGAGGGGCGCGGTCCCTCGGGGCCGTCCGGCCCGAGCCGGACCAGCCGTTCGACCCGCACCACCCTGAAGCGCCGCCCCGCCACCTCCAGTTCGTCGCCCCGCTCCTCGTCGAGGCGATCCGCGGCCCTCGCGTACTCCGCGCGCTCCTCCGCTCCGAGCTTGAGCTTCCACGGCGCCATGACCCGCAGGTGCATCGCCAGCCCGTCGCGGGCCGCCTGCGGCGTGGTCGAGTTGACGGTCGATTCGGGCCGCCAGCGCCCGTCCAGGTACTCGGCCGTCATGAACGTGGCCGGCAGCAGCACGCCTCCCGGGTGCGTCTCCGCGGCGCGCAGCGAGTCGGCGCGCACATCCGGCGGCACGGTGCCCTTCTTGCGGCCGCCGGACAGCAACTCAAGTTTCAGGATTCCCTCCGACATGCCCGTGGCGGTGATCGGATCGATCACGAAACCCGCCGTGGGGTCAGGGACTTCACGCGCCTGTCCGGGCTCACCCGGATCGGGATCCGTCGGGCGCGGGGGCTCGGGCCCTGCCGGTCCCATGCGGATGAACGGTTCGGCACGGACCACCCGGTACCGATCGCCCCGGACGGTCACCTCGTCGACGGCCTCCCAGTCCATCCGCTCGGCCGCCCGCATGCACTCCTCGTGCGCCGCCTGGTCCCCGGACCGCTCCGCCTCCTGCGCCAGCCGCCGGAAGTGGGAGCCCATGCTGTCGCGGGCGTCCTGTGGCGCAAGCCCGGAGAAGTACGGGTGCAGCTCCCAGCCGCCCTCCTCGCGCTCCCGCGCCACGCCGAAGACCGGGCCACCGGCGAAGTAGATCTCCGGATACGCGTCGCGCGCCTGCCACGCCTCAACATCCGCCAGGGCCGCGACCGGAGCATCCTGCGGGGCGATCCTGATCGTACGGTAACCGGGCACTTGCTCACTGTGACGAGACATGCGTTCAGCATGCCCGCGCACGCGCCCGCGGCGCAGCGAAAACGAGCACTGCCACCGCGGCGAGCGAGATGATGGCCGGTCTCATCCGGTGAACTGACGGAAGATTCCGGTGAGTTCGTACGGCTGCCGCGAAGTCGGCGACCTGGCGGGCGTCGCCGAGGGGGAACACCTCGGCGACGCCCTCACGCGCCGTCCGGGTCCGCCCGGTCCAGGGCCGGCCGCAGGCCGGGGTTGGTCTCGTGCAGCAGGTAGTCCGCGGCCGCGGTGTCCGTGACCAGGCTGGTGACCAGACCCGAGCGCAGCACGGCGCCGATCGCGGGGGCCTTGCGGTGGCCACCCGCGATGGCCACCACCTCCGGGATCCGGCGAAGCCGGTCGGCCTCGACGGTGATACACCGCTCCCCCAGGTCGCGGCCGATGCGCCGCCCCTCCGTGTCGAAGAGGTGCGCGGACATCTCGGCGGCGGCGCCCAGGGAGGCGTAGTGCTCCCGCTCCTCCTTGGAAAGCATGTCGTAGACCGTGGAGATGCCCGCCTCCCAGGAACCGATGGAGACGCAGGCGACCGTGACCTTGTCGAAGTACTCGAAGGCGCGGGCGATCCCGGTCTGGCCCCGCAGGGCCGCGGCCGTGGCCGTGTCGGGCAGCAGCATCGGCGCGTAGATGGGGTGGGCCTCGCCGCCGGAGACCTGGGCGGCCCGCCGTACGGCCTCGACCGAGCCGCGCTCGGCGGTGCCCGCGTCGTACACGCCGGTGAGCTGTACGACGGTGCACGGCGGCAGCCGGTCCAGGGCCGCGGCCATGTGGATGGTGGACCGCCCCCAGGCCAGGCCCAGGACATCGCCCTCGGCGACCAGCTCGCCCAGTAGGTCGGCGGCGACCTCGCCGAGGTTCTCCGGGTCGGGCGCATCCGCCTCGGCCTCGGAGGGGGACTCCACGACGACCGCGTGGCGCAGCCCGTAGCGGGCGCGGAGCGCGTCGGAGCGCTCCGCGTCCAGCTCGGCGGGGACGCGGATCTCGATGCGTACGAGGTCGCGCTCGAGGGCGGTCTCCAGGACCCGCGCGACCTTGAAGCGGCTGACGCCGAACTCCTCCGCGATCTGGATCTTGGACTTGCCCTCGAGGTAGAAGCGGCGGGCCATGGCCGCCGCCTGCACCAGCTCAGCGGGTCCCATCCGCAGGGCAGACCGACCCGCCGACTTAGCAGACACCGCACTCTCCTCACTGCTGCACTTGCCGGCACCCCCGACCCCGGCCGGGTGGTGCCCTCCTGCTCATCCTGTCAGAACCGGCGGTTGTTGATCAGCCCTTGCCGCCCCGCGTTCACCGAGCTGACGTTCAGTGGTTGCACGCCCACGCGGCGCTGGCGATGGTCTCCTGCGCCCGCGCACGCAGGGCGCGCACGGCAGCGGCCGGGTCGTCCTTGCCGTAGACAGCGGAGCCGGCGACGAAGACGTCGGCTCCCGCCTCGGCGCACCGCTCGATCGTGTCCGCCGAGACCCCGCCGTCCACCTGGAGCCACATCTCCAGACCGTGCTTGGCGATCAGCTCACGCGTACGGCGGATCTTCGGCAGCATGATGTCGAGGAACGCCTGCCCGCCGAAGCCGGGCTCGACGGTCATGATCAGCACCATGTCCAGCTCGGACAGCAGGTCCTCGTACGGCTCGATCGGGGTGGCGGGCTTGAGCGCCATGGAGGCGCGGCCGCCCTTGGCCCGAATCTCGCGGGCCAGCCGTACGGGCGCATGGGCGGCCTCGATGTGGAAGGTGACGGAACCGGCCCCGGCCTCGACGTACGCCGGGGCCCAGCGGTCCGGGTCCTCGATCATCAAGTGGCAGTCCAGCGGGGTGTCCGCGGCGCGGGCCAGCGACTCGACGACCGGCACGCCGAGCGTCAGGTTGGGCACGAAGTGGTTGTCCATCACATCGACGTGGAGCCAGTCGGCGCCCTCGACGGCTTGCGCCTCCTCCGCCAGGCGCGAGAAGTCGGCGGAGAGGATACTGGGGTTGATCTGAACGGCCATGGCACTAAGCCTGCCATGGCCGACGGCTGCTGACGGACGCGTGGTTGACACAATCCGGGAGCCCTTGATGCCGGACGTCATGTCGGAAGGACGATCCCGGGGCGTTGCATGGCTGGTGTGCGGCCGTCGCTCCAAGTGGCTCGTCCTTCTGCTGTGGCTGGTCGCGATCTTCGCCCTCGCACCGCTGGCCCAGAAGCTCAGCAGCGCCCAGGACAACGACGCCACCTCCTGGCTCCCCGGCAGCGCCGAATCCACGCAGGTCCTGGGGCTGTCCGAGGACTTCCGGCCCGAGACCATGCCCGCGGTGGTGATCTACGCCCGGGAGAGCGGCCTCACGGCCGCGGACCGGGCGGCGATCGCCGAGGACGCGGCGGAGCTGAAGGGTCTGAGCGCGCACGGGATCCGCGGTGAGGAGGCCCGCGGTCCCCTCTACAACCGCCCCGACGACCCCCGCGCCGCACTGATCTACCTGCCGGTCACCGTCGACGAGGAGGGCTGGGAGCGGCTGTCCAAGGCGGTCGACGACATCCGGGAGACGGTCGGCAGCGGCGGTGGCGGCAGCGGCGGTCTCGAGGTGTACGTGACGGGGCCCGCCGGCACCAACGCCGACTTCGCCGAGGTCTTCGAGGGCATCGACTCGACGCTGCTCCTCGCCGCCCTCGGCGTGGTGGTCGTGGCGCTGCTCATCACGTACCGCAGTCCCACCCTTCTCCTGGTGCCGGTGGTCTCCGCCGTCGCGTCCCTGCTGAGCGCCCAGGCGATCGTCTATCTCCTGGCCCGCTACGCCGACCTGACCGTGAACGGGCAGAGCGCGGGCATCCTCACCGTCCTCGTCTTCGGCGCGGGGACGGACTACGCCCTGCTGCTGGTCGCCCGGTACCGCGAGGAGCTGCGCCGGCACGAGGACCGGCACGACGCGATGGCGCTGGCCCTGCACCGTGCGGGCCCGGCCGTCATCGCCAGCGGCGCCACGGTGTGCGCGGGCATGCTCGTGCTGCTCGTCGCCGAGATGAACTCGACCAGCGGGCTCGGCCCGGTCTGCGCGATCGGCGTGCTGATCGCCGTGCTCGCGATGCTCACGCTGTTCCCCGCCTTGCTGGTGATCGTCGGGCGCTGGTTCTTCTGGCCGGTCACCCCGCACTACGGGTCCGCCGAGCCGACCGTGCGCGGGCTGTGGGCCCGTACGGGCAACCGCATCTCGCACCGCCCGCGCGCCGTCTGGTCGGTCACCGCCGTAATCCTGGCCGCGCTGTCCTTCGGCATCCTCGCCCTGCGTGCCGAGGGCATCAGCAACACGGACGCGTTCACCGAGGAGCAGGAGTCGATCAAGGGACAGGAGGTCTCGGCGCGGTACTTCCCCGCGGGCAGCGGCGATCCGCTGGTGATCGTCGCGAACGCCGACCGGGCCGAGCAGGTCGGCCGGGCGGTCGCGGCCACGCCCGGGGTGGTGCCGCAGTCGATCGGCGTTCCGCCGGGAACGGCGCGTGAGCACGAGGGCCGGGTCCTGTTCGAGGCGACGATGACCGCCCCCGCGGACAGCGCGGCCGCGAAGGACACGGTCGAGCGGGTACGGGACGCGGCTCACGCCGTCCCGGACGCGGACGCCAAGGTCGGCGGGGGCACGGCCGCGCTGCTCGACGCGGAAACCGCTTCCACCCGGGACAACGCGGTGGTGCTCCCGCTGGTCCTGGTCGTGGTGCTGGCCATCCTGGGCCTGCTGCTGCGGGCCGTGATCGGCCCGCTGGTCCTGATCGCGACGGTGGTGCTGTCCTACGCGGCGGCGCTCGGCATCAGCGCGCTCGCCTTCCGCTACCTGTTCGACTACGCGGGCGAGGACACCGCCTTCCCGCTCTTCGTCTTCGTCTTCCTGGTCGCCCTGGGCATCGACTACAACATCTTCCTGTCCAGCCGGGTCCGCGAGGAGGCCCGGAAGCAGGGCACGCGCCGCGGCGCGCTCACCGCCCTCGCCGCGACCGGCGCCGTCATCACGTCGGCCGGCCTGGTCCTGGCGGGCACCTTCGCCGCGCTGGGCACCCTGCCCCTGGTGGGCTTCGCCGAAATCGGCTTCGCGGTCGCGCTTGGCGTGCTCCTGGACACCTTCGTCGTACGGTCCGTGCTGGTCACCGCGTTGTTCCTGGACATCGGACCGCGCATGTGGTGGCCGCACCGGCTCGCTGACGAGAACGGGTCGTCAGCGAGGACGCCTTGAGGCAGCGCATGGTTGCGGCTGGTTCGGCACCGCCGGTACACGCCGTCCGGCTTCTCGCCGTCGCGGCGGAAAAATTGTCCGCCGCAACGGCGCTCAACCACGGCGGCGCGGGCCGGCGGTGCCGAACTCGGCCGCACGCACCTCCACGAATATCGCGGCGGCGCCGCGTCACCCCGTACGCCGCAACAGGGCCAGATACATCGCGTCCGTGCCGTGCTGATGCGGCCACAGCTGGACGTCCGGGCCGTCGCCCAGTACGGGCACCCCCGGCATCAGCGGCCGGGCGTCGATCCACTCCGCGGGGGCCGCCGCCCCGCCCCGCCCCTTCAGCACGTCCTCGACCACGGTCCGCGTCTCCGCCAGGTGCGGCGAGCAGGTCGCGTACCCGACCACCCCGCCGACGCGTACGGCGTTCAGCGCCTCGCGCAGCAGCGCGCGCTGCAGCGGCGCGAAGCCGTCCAGGTCCTCGGGGCGGCGCCGCCACCGGGCCTCCGGGCGGCGCCGCAGGGCGCCGAGGCCGGTGCACGGCACGTCCACCAGCGCCCGGTCAAAGGCGCCGGGGCGCCACGGCGGGCGGGTGCCGTCCGCGGCGATCACCTGGTACGGGCCCGGGTTCCCGGCGAGCGCCCGGTCGACGAGGCGCGCCCGGTGCGGCTGCTTCTCCGAGGCGAGCAGCGCGGCGCCGCGCTCCGCCGCCAGTGCGCCGAGCAGCGCCGCCTTGCCGCCCGGCCCGGCGCAGCCGTCGAGCCAGCGGGCGTCGGGCCCGTCCAGGGGGGCGTTCGCGAGCGCGAGAGCGACCAGCTGGCTGCCCTCGTCCTGCACGCCCGCGCGCCCCTCGCGGACCGCGTCGATCGCCCCGGGCTCGCCGCCCTCCGCCAGCCGCACGGCGTACGGCGACCAGCGGCCCGGCAGCCCGGCCTCCTCCCCCAGCGTCTCCAGCAGCTCGCCGGTGGTGGACCGGCCGGGCCGGGCGACGAGCGTCACCTCGGGCCGCTCGTTGTCCGCCTCCAGCAGGTCCTCGATCCCGGCGCGGCCGCCGCCCAGCGCATCCCACAGCGCGGAGACGATCCACCTCGGGTGCGAGTGGACGACGGCCAGGTGGTCCTCGGGGTCCTCGTCGTACGGCGGGGCGACCCGCTCCAGCCAGCCGCCGAGCTCGTCGTCCGCGATCCTGCGCAGCACGGCGTTGACGAACTTCGCCCGCCCGTCGCCGAGTACGACCCGAGCGAGCTCGACGGTCGCCGAGACCGCCGCGTGCGTCGGGATCCGGGTGCCGAGCAGCTGGTGCGCGCCCAGGCTGAGCACGTCCAGCACCGGCGGGTCGACCTCGCGCAGCGGCCGGTCCACGCACGCGGCGATGATCGCGTCGTACGTGCCCTGGTGGCGGAGCGTCCCGTACACCAGCTCCGTCGCGAGCGCCGCGTCCCGGCCGTCGAAGCCCTCCTCCTCCCGGGCCTTGCGCAGCAGCGGCGGCAGCACGAGGTTGGCGTACGCGTCGCGCTCGTCGACGGCCCGCAGCGCCTCGAAGGCGAGGATGCGGACCGGGTCCTTCTTGGGGCGGCGGTAGGGCGCGCCGGGACGGCGACGACGGTGCTGGTCGGTCACGGGAAATGTGCTCCGGAGATGGATCGCGGCTGAACGGATTCGCGGCTGGGACGACCAGCCTACGTCGCCTGCGCTGCCCGGACCGCCGCCGGCCGCTGCGGGGACGGCTGCTCGAACTGGGTCCGGTACAGCTCCGCGTAGCGGCCGCCCGCCGACAGCAGATCGGTGTGCGTACCGCGCTCCACTATCCGCCCGTCCTCGACGACGAGGATGAGGTCCGCGGCCCGCACGGTGGACAGCCGGTGGGCTATGACCACCGCGGTGCGCCCGTCGAGCGCCTCGCTCAGCGCCTCCTGGACGGCCGCCTCGGACGTCGAGTCCAGGTGCGCGGTGGCCTCGTCGAGGATGACCACGCGCGGCCGTGCCAGCAGCAGCCGGGCGATCGTCAACCGCTGGCGCTCGCCGCCGGAGAGGCGGTAACCGCGCTCGCCGACGACCGTGTCCAGGCCGTCGGGCAGCGCCGCGACGAGCCCGTCGAGCCGGGCCCTGCGGAGGGCGTCCCAGAGGTCGTCGTCGCCTGAGCCGGGGCGCGCGAGCACCAGGTTCGCGCGGATCGAGTCGTGGAAGAGGTGTCCGTCCTGCGTCACCATGCCGAGGGTCTCGCGGACCGAGTCGGCGGTCAGGTCCCGTACGTCCACGCCGGAGAGGCGTACGGCGCCGCTGTCGGCGTCGTACAGCCGCGGCACCAGCTGCGCGATGGTCGACTTGCCCGCGCCGGAGGAGCCGACGAGGGCGACCATGTGGCCCGGCTCGGCGCGGAAGGACACATCGTGCAGGACGTCGACCCCGCCCCGGGTGTCGAGCTGGGCCACCTCTTCGAGGGAGGCGAGGGAGACCTTGTCGGCGGACGGGTAGCCGAAGTTGACCCGGTCGAACTCCACGGACACCGGCCCGTCCGGAACCCGCCGGGCGTCCGGCTTCTCGGTGATGAGCGGCTTCAGGTCCAGCACCTCGAAGACGCGCTCGAAGCTCACCAGGGCGCTCATCACCTCGACGCGGGCTCCGGCCAGGGCGGTCAGCGGCGCGTAGAGGCGGGTGAGCAGCAGCGCGAGCGCGACGACGGCGCCGGGGTCGAGCCGGCCGCGCAGCGCGTAGAAACCGCCCAGCCCGTAGACGAGGGCGAGGGCCAGGGCGGAGACCAGGGTCAGCGCGGTGACGAACGAGACCTGGACCATCGCCGTACGCACCCCGATGTCCCGTACGCGGTCCGCCCGGGCGGCGAACTCGGCCGACTCGTCGGCCGGGCGCCCGAACAGCTTCACCAGCGTCGCTCCGGGAGCGGAGAAGCGCTCGGTCATCTGGGTGCTCATTGCGGCGTTGTGGTTCGCGGCCTCGCGGCGCAGCTTCGCAAGCCGGCCGCCGACCCGCCGGGCGGGCAGCAGGAAGACGGGCAGCAGGAGCAGCGCGAGGAGGGTGATCTGCCAGGAGATCCCGATCATCACGATCAGCGTGAGGAGCAGCGTCACGAAGTTGCCGACGACGCCGGAGAGGGTGTCGCTGAACGCCCGCTGCGCGCCGATGACGTCGTTGTTGAGGCGGCTGACCAGAGCGCCGGTGCGGGTACGCGTGAAGAAGGCGACCGGCATGCGCTGGACGTGGTCGAAGACCGCGGTGCGCAGATCGAGGATCAGGCCCTCGCCAATGGTGGCGGACAGCCAGCGGGTCACGAGCCCGAGTCCGGCCTCGGCCAGCGCGATGACGGCGATGAGGGCGGCGAGCCCGATGACGACGCCGCTCGAGGTGCGGTCCACGATCGCGTCGACGACCCGGCCGGCGAGCAGGGGCGTGGCGACCGCGAGCATGGCCGTCGCGATGCCGAGCAGCAGGAACCAGAGCAGCTTGGCGCGGTGCGGGCGGGCGAAGCCGCCGATGCGGCGGAGCGTCGCGCGGGAGAAGGGGCGCCGGTCGGCGTCCTGGGCGTACGTCGCCCGGTGGAGCGACGACCACGCGGTGACTTCCATGTCCATCGGGCACCTCCGAGAGTCTCGGTGTGCCGCGGTGGGGTTCCCGGCACGACACGGACCCTAGAACCTCAACAAGAGTCGAGGTCAAGGCGTTCCCGGTCTCCCGTGACTCTGGGGACTTACGTCTGCGCGACGGCTGCTATGTCTGCGCGGCCCGTACGCCTATGCGCCCAGCCTCTCCCCGCCCGCGATGCGCACACCGCGCGCCCAGTCGGCCGCCCGCATCGGCTTCTTGCCCTGCGGATGCACCCACAGCAGCTCGACGGCGTGCGAGCCCGTCCCGGCGTACACCGCGTTCTTGGTGACGGCGAGCTCGCCGGTCCCCAGGTCCGTACGGTCCGGCAGCAGCGCCACCGACATCACCTTCAGCCGCTCCCCGCGGAACACCGTCCAGGCGCCCGGCGCGGGGGCGCAGGCGCGGACGAGCCGGTCCACCCGCAGCGCGGGCGCCGACCAGTCGATCAGGGCGTCCTCGACATTGATCTTCGACGCGTACGTGACGCCCTCGGCGGGCTGCGGCACCGCCTTGAGCGTCCCGTCCTCGATGCCGTCCATCGTCGCGGCCAGCAGTCCCGCGCCCGCGAAGGCGAGTCGGGTCAGCAGGTCCCCGCTGGTGTCCGTCGGCCGCACCTGCTCGGTGACCACCCCGTACACCGGCCCCGAGTCGAGCCCCTCCTCGATCCGGAAGGTCGAGGCGCCGGTCACCTCGTCGCCCGCCAGCACGGCGTGCTGCACGGGTGCGGCGCCGCGCCATGCGGGCAGCAGCGAGAAGTGCAGGTTCACCCAGCCGCGGGCGGGGATCTCCAGCGCCTCCTTGGGCAGCAGCGCGCCGTAGGCCACGACCGGGCAGCAGTCCGGGGCGATCTCCCTGAGCCGTGCGAGGAAGTCCTCGTCGCGCGGCTTCGCGGGCTTGAGCACCTCGATGCCCGCCTCCTCGGCGCGCTGCGCGACGGGGCTGGCGACGAGGCGGCGCCCGCGGCCCGCGGCCGCGTCGGGCCGCGTGACGACGGCCGCGACCTCGTGCCGCTCCGAGGCGATCAGGGCGTCCAGTGCGGGTACGGCGACCTCGGGGGTGCCGGCGAAGACGAGCTTCATCGGTGGTGCGCTGCCTCTCAGGCGAGAACGACGGTGGCAGGGTGCCGGGTTCGGCCGGTGCCGGGCCGGGCAGCCGGTGCCGGGTTCGGCCGGGTGCGGAGCGCACCAGTCTATGGGCTCGCCCCCGGGCTCAGCCTGCCGCGGTACGGCCCGCGCCCGGCCCAGGCCGTACCCACTCCCGTCCGCCCATCGGCTACGGGTCCACGCTCCCGGGGCCGTGACCCCGAAGGCAGGTCCCGCGTTGGTCCGGTCAAGAGAGATTGACCGCACGGGCCGCAGTCGCGGCCCGCTCCTTTTCAACGCCGGTTCGAGAGGCTTGTTCATGGCCGACCACGCAACCCACGACGCCCAGGCTCGGGCCAGCCTGCACCTGCTGGTGCGGGACATCGAGCGGGTCCGCCGGCAGGTGGACGCACTGCGCACGCTCACCGCCCAGCTGGGCAACGTCTACCGGCCGCGGCGCACCGGCCCGTCCGCGGGCTTCGTCGTCTACGGGAGGGCGCCCGCGCCCACGGTGCGGCTCGCCCAGGAGCTGCGCGACAGCGTAGAGACACTGGTCACGGCGGCCGTCGACTTCGACCGCTCGCTGGGCTTCTCCTGGGACGCGGTGGGCTCGGCGCTCGGGGTGACGAAGCAGGCGGTACACCGCCGTTACGGCTCACGCCGCGCGACCGCGCAGAGCGGCCCCGAGAACGAGAACCCGGCCCGTACGACGGCGGACGGCCCCACCGTGCCGATCGCGCCGGCGCCGTCCGGCATCCGGCACGGCGCGCCGCAGCCCGCCGTCCCCGCGGCCCGCTCGATGCCACCGCGGCCCGCCCCCTCGCCCGTCCGCGAAGAACCCCGCCCCACGGCCCTCCCGGGCCCGCGGCACGGCTGACGAGGCCTGACCGGCCCGGCGGCCGTGCGTCGCCCCCAGCCCCGAACGAGTGGGCTCCCCCCGGCGGTTGGCGGCCGGACCCGGGAGTCTACCCAGGTGCGCCGCCCCGCCGTCAGCCGAGATCCGGTGGGTCGATGCGGACGCGGACGGGCTCGCCCTCGCGGCGGACCGCGCGGGAAGCCTGGCCCGCCTTGAGGGCAGCCGCAAGGGCCGCGCCGCTGCCCGGCCGGACGCGCAGCAGGGCGCGCTCCCAGCTCTCCCCCGGCGGGGGGTCCCCCGGGCGGCGCGGGCGGCCCGGCTCCGTCACCGGCAGCGGCACAGGCCCCAACACCTCCGTGCCCTCCGGGAGTTCGGCCGAGGTGACCAGGTCCTGAACGTCCTCGGGGCGCCCGGCCACCGCCGCGATCCGGGAGACCGGCGGGAACCCCAGCTGGGCCCGCTCGGCGAGCTCCCGCATCGCATGGCCCGCCGGGTCCCAGCGGACCAGGGCCTGTACGGGCCGCAGCGTCGGCTCGGCGACGACGACCACCGTGCCCCCGTCCTCCTGGCCGCGCACGAGTGAGGCCGCACCCAGCCAGCGGCGCAGCGCCTCCTCCCCCGCCCGCAGGTCGGGGCGGCCGAGCATGGCCCAGCCGTCGAGCAGCAACGCGGCGGCATAACCGCCCTCGGCGACCGGCTCCGCGCCCGGCGTGCTGACGACCAGGGCGGGCCGGTCCGGGACGGTGTCCAGAACGTGGTCGCGGCCCGAGGTCCGTACCGCAACCGCGGGGAAGGCCCTGCCCAGTTCCTCGGCCGTGCGCCGCGCACCGACGATCTGTGCACGCAGGCGCGCTCCCCCGCACTCGGCGCAGTGCCATGCCGTCTCGGCACGCCCGCACCACCCGCATCGCAGCCCGCCCCCGTCCTGCCCGTCCTGCGCCTCCTCCGCCTCGAGCGGACCGGCGCACTGCCCACAGCGGGCCGGGGTCCGGCACCGCTCACAGGACAGCCTCGGCACGTACCCACGCCGGGGCACCTGGATCAGCACCGGGCCCGTACGCAGGCCCTCCCGCACCACCTGCCAGGCCAGGGTCGGCAGCCGGGCGGCGCGGGCGGCCTCGTCGCGCGCCAGATCGGCGTCGCCGACCGTACGGATCAGGGGCGCCGCGGCGCGGACCTGGTCCCTCGGCGCCGCGAGCGGCAGCGCCCAGCCGGTCTCGACGAGCTGCGCGCCCTCGACCGTGCAGCCGACACCGCCGAGCAGGAACGCGGCCTTCTCGTGGGCGGCGCGCAGCAGAAGCACCTCGCGCGCGTGCGGCTGCGGGGCGTGCTGCTCGCTGTGGCTTGAGTCCCCGTCGTCCCAGATGGCGGCGAGGCCCAGGTCGCGCACGGGGGCGAACATGGCGGCCCGGGTGCCGACCACGGCCCGCACGGAGCCTCGGCTGACCGCGAGCCATCTGCGGTAGCGCTCCTCGGGGCCACTGTCGGCGGTGAGCAGCACATGGCGCCCAGCGCCGATCAGCGCGGTGAACGCGGCGTCGACGCGCCCCGCCGTACGCCCGTCGGGCACGACGACGAGCGCGCCGCGCCCGGAGGCGAGCGCCGCCGCGGCGGCCCGCGCGAGCTCGTCCGCCCAGTGGGGCCCCGGCAGCGCGGTCCAGACCGCCCGCGGGGAGTCGCCGCGCGCCAGAGCCTGGAGATAGCCGGGGCCGCTGGCATACCGCGACCACGTCCCGGGGGCCGGTGCCGGGGGCGGCGGCAGCGGTTCGGCGGCGGACTCGGCCTCGGGGCGTACGCGGCGCGGGGGGACGGCCAGCTGTACGACGTCGGCGAGCGCCCCCGCGTACCGGTCGGCGACCGCGCGGCACAGGGCCAGCAGGCCGGGGCTCAGCACCGGTTCGGGGGAGAGCACCTGGGCGATGGGGGCCAGCGGGCCGCGGTAGTCGCTCTCCCCGAGGCGCTCCACGATGAACCCGTCGTGCAGCTCCCCGCCCTCGCGCCGTCCCTTCACGACCCGGGCTCCGAAACGGACGCGGACGCGGGCGCCGGGCTGCGCCTCGGCATCCATCGCGGCGGGGACGGCGTAGTCGAAGTACTGGTCGAGGTGGATCAGGCCCTTGTCGACGAGCACCCGCGCCACCGGGCGCTCCTCGGCGAGCGCGGCACCGCGCCAGGTGCGCGGCTTGGCCCGCGGCGCCTTCGTCTTGCGCACGGTCTCGCGAATGAGCGCGAGCTGCTCACCCCCGTGCGGTTCCGCCGCCGGGGCGCCATGCGCCGGATCCCGCTCCGGCCGCCCTTTCTCGCTGCTCACACCCACCGTCCTACCAGACGGGACCGACACGACGACCCACCAGAGAAACAGAAACCGAACGCATACTCGGCAGGTGAACCACCTGCCTCAGCCCGGCCGAGCTGCCGATGCCTGAGGGCGCCATCGTGTCCCCCCTGCTGGCCCGCGCGAGCCCCAAGGCACGAATCGGACTCATCCGGGGAAACGGTCGGGGCGCCGCGTGAGTGGAGCCGGCGTCGTCGGGCCCTGGGCGCGGCCCGGGCAGTCGCCAACGGCCGTACCGCAGGGATTCCCGCGTAGCGGCCAGTACCACAGCGCTGCGGCCCCGGACTTTCCCCAGTCTTGGTCCCGCAGCGCTGTCAGGTCAGGCCTACAGACCGGCCGCCGCCTTCAGCGCGTCCACGCGGTCCGCGCGCTCCCAGGTGAAGTCCGGGAGCTCGCGGCCGAAGTGGCCGTACGCCGCGGTCTGGGCGTAGATCGGACGGAGCAGGTCCAGGTCGCGGATGATCGCGGCCGGGCGCAGGTCGAAGACCTCACTGATGGCCTGCTCGATCTTGTCGACCTCCACCTTGGCGGTGCCGAAGGTCTCCACGAACAGGCCGACCGGCTCGGCCTTGCCGATCGCGTACGCGACCTGCACCTCGCAGCGCGAGGCGAGACCGGCCGCGACGACGTTCTTCGCGACCCAGCGCATCGCGTACGCCGCCGAGCGGTCGACCTTGGACGGGTCCTTGCCGGAGAAGGCGCCGCCGCCGTGGCGGGCCATGCCGCCGTAGGTGTCGATGATGATCTTCCGGCCGGTGAGGCCCGCGTCGCCCATCGGGCCGCCGATCTCGAAACGGCCGGTCGGGTTCACCAGCAGCCGGTAGCCGTTGGTGTCCAGCTTGATGCCGTCCTCGACCAGCTGCTCCAGCACGTGCTCCACGACGAACTCGCGGACGTCGGGCGCCAGGAGCGAGTCCAGGTCGATGTCCGAGGCGTGCTGCGAGGAGACCACGACGGTGTCGAGACGCACGGCCTTGTCGCCGTCGTACTCGATGGTGACCTGGGTCTTGCCGTCCGGACGCAGGTACGGGATGGTCCCGTTCTTCCGGACCTCCGACAGCCGCCGGGAGAGCCGGTGGGCCAGGTAGATCGGCAGCGGCATCAGCTCGGGCGTCTCGTCGCAGGCGTAGCCGAACATCAGGCCCTGGTCGCCCGCGCCCTGCCGGTCCAGCTCGTCGTCGTCGCCCTCGACCCGCTGCTCGTACGCGGCATCGACGCCCTGCGCGATGTCCGGCGACTGCGCGCCGATGGACACCGACACACCACAGGAAGCGCCGTCGAAGCCCTTCTTCGAGGAGTCGTAGCCGATCTCGAGGATCTTGTTCCGGACGAGCGTGGCGATCGGCGCGTAGGCCTTGGTCGTCACCTCGCCGGCCACGTGCACAAGGCCCGTGGTGATCAAGGTCTCCACGGCGACCCGGGAGGTCGGGTCCTCCTTGAGCAACGCGTCGAGAATCGTGTCGCTGATCTGGTCAGCGATCTTGTCGGGGTGGCCCTCGGTCACGGACTCCGAGGTGAAGAGGCGGCGGGACACATCGCTCCCTGGGGTTGCAGCGGCTGCTGACTGATCATGGCTGATCATAGGCGGACCCGTGCGGGGGCTGCGCCCGACGCGGATCCGGCACCAGTTTATCCGTCACCTTCGACGAACGAACATGGCATCTCGCTTCGTGGGAGCCTTGTGACCTGGTGCACCGGCCGTTCACTGGACATTCGCCGCCCGTTCCCCCTCCGCGAGTCGGGCGTGTCGGCCTGAATCGGGCGTTCCGGGAGCGAAGCGCAAGATATCAGCGGATGCGTGCCCTCACCAGGTCCCAGACCGTATCGGCCAGGGCCTCCTTCGGCCCGAAGGGCACCGGGGTCTCGCTGCCGTCGGCGCCGAGCACGACGGCCTCGTTCTCCTCGGAGCCGAAGGTCCTGCGCTCCCCCACCTCGTTGACAACCAGCAGGTCGCAGCGCTTGCGGGCCAGTTTGGCGCGGCCGTTGGCCAGGACGTCGTCGGTCTCGGCGGCGAAGCCGACGATCACCTGTCCTGCCCGCGCCCGGTCGGCGGAGATCTCGGCGAGCACGTCCGGGTTGCGCACCAGGGCGATCGGCTCGGGCTCCACTCCCTCCTGCTTCTTGATCTTGCCTTCGGCGTAGCGCGCGGGCCGGAAGTCGGCGACGGCGGCGGCCATGACGACGGCGTCCGCGTCGGCCGCGGCCTTGAGCACCGCCTCGCGCAGCTGGACGGCCGTCCCGACCGGGAGGACATCGACGCCCGCCGGGTCCGGCAGTCCGGTGGTGTTGGCGGCGACCAGCGTCACGCGGGCGCCGCGCGCGACGGCCGTGCGGGCCAGGGCGTAACCCTGCTTGCCGGACGAGCGGTTGCCGATGAAGCGCACGGGGTCGAGCGGCTCGCGGGTGCCGCCCGCGCTCACGACGACATGGAGGCCCGCCATGTCCTGCTCGGCGCCGGCGGCCCCGCGGGCGAGGACGCGGCGGCAGACATCGAAGATCTCGCCGGGCTCGGGGAGCCGCCCCTTGCCGGTGTCGACGCCCGTGAGCCGGCCGACGGCGGGCTCGATGACGACGGCGCCGCGGCGGCGCAGCGTGGCGACGTTCTCCTGAGTGGCCGGGTGTTCCCACATCTCGGTGTGCATGGCCGGGGCGAAGATCACCGGACAGCGGGCGGTGAGGAGCGTGTTGGTGAGCAGGTCGTCGGCAATGCCGTGGGCGGCCTTGGCGAGCATGTCGGCGGTGGCCGGGGCGACCACGACAAGGTCGGCGGCCTGGCCGATCCTGACGTGGGGCACCTCGTGGACGGACTCCCACACCTCGGTGGAGGCGGGGTTGCCGGAGAGCGCGGACCAGGTGGCCTCGCCGACGAACTGCAGCGCGGAGGCGGTCGGCACGACCCGTACGTCATGCCCGGACTCGGTCAGGCGGCGCAGCAGCTCGCACGCCTTGTACGCGGCGATCCCGCCGCTGATTCCCAGCACGACCTTTGGCTTTTCCATCGCCTCACTCATGCGTCTATGACACACCACAGGCCCGGCGGACGTACCGCCGGGCCTGTGGAAAAGCCGAGATTAATGCTACTTACTGCGCCGGGCCCTCGACGGCCTCCGAGGTCAGCAGACCCGCGTTGATCTCGCGCAGGGCGATCGAGAGCGGCTTCTCGTGCACATGAGTGTCCACGAGCGGGCCCACGTACTCGAGCAGGCCCTCGCCGAGCTGGGAGTAGTACGCGTTGATCTGACGCGCGCGCTTGGCCGCGTAGATCACGAGGCTGTACTTCGAGTCGGTGGCCTCGAGCAGCTCGTCGATCGGCGGGTTGATGATGCCCTCGGGCGCGGTGATGGAAGAGGACACGCTCTACCTTCCGAAAGGGTGGAAAAGATCAATTACTCTGCATCAAGGCTAGCAGCTCGCGCGCCACGTCCTCGACCGAGGTGTTGACCAGGGTCGTATCGAACTCCGGCTCGGCCGCGAGCTCGGTCTTGGCGACCTCCAGCCGGCGCTCGATGACCTCCGGCGGCTCGGTGCCGCGGCCGGTGAGCCGGCGGACCAGCTCTTCCCAGCTCGGCGGGGCGAGGAAGACCAGCAGCGCATCCGGCATGGACTCGCGGACCAGCCGGGCACCCTGGAGGTCGATCTCCAGCAGCACGGGCTGGCCCGCCTCCAGGTGTTCCAGGACCGCTCGTCGCGGCGTCCCGTACCGGTTCCCCGCGAACTCGGCCCACTCCAGCAGCTCACCGTTGGCGATGAGCTTGTCGAACTCCTCGTCGTCGACGAAGAAGTAGTGGACGCCGTGCCGCTCCCCGGGGCGGGGCTTGCGGGTGGTGGCCGAGACCGAGAGCCAGACCTCGGGGTGGACCTTGCGCAGATGGGCGACGACCGTGCTCTTCCCGACCCCGGAGGGGCCGGAGAGCACGGTCAGCCGCGGACGTTCGCTCATGCAGCGATTATCCAGGTTCCCGGGGGTGCCCGAGAACATCAGGAGGCGGCGCCGCCGAACTCGCGCTCAAGCGACGCGATCTGGTTGGACCCGAGGCCGCGTACGCGGCGGCTCTCGGAGATGCCGAGCCGCTCCATGATCTGCTTGGCACGGACCTTGCCGACGCCGGGCAGGGACTCGAGGAGGGCGGAGACCTTCATCTTTCCGATGACATCGTTCTCCTGGCCCTGCTTGATGACCTCATGCAGCGAGGCGCCGGAGTGCTTGAGTCGATTCTTGACCTCGGCCCGCTCCCGGCGAGCCGCGGCGGCCTTTTCGAGCGCGGCTGCGCGCTGTTCAGGGGTAAGGGGCGGAAGAGCCACGCCTACGTCACCTCGGATGTCGAACTGTCGGATACGGACCGGTTGGAACCTAGTCGCCCCACACCTGCGGAGCAACGAGCAACGCGCTTGCACGTTCGCTCTGCGACGGAGACTAGCGGCCGAGGGCGCTCCAGTCAGCGAGAACGAACGAAAAGTCCTGGTCAGCCTCGCTTGACTGGGACAATTAGGACAAATACCCCCCGGTTTCGCACGAAATTGTTCAACAGGGACGAGCCGGGAGCGCCGCGCGGCCGCCGACCGGCCCGCGTTACCCCCCGTATACGGCCGCCCGTACCTCGTCCGCGAAGCGGGCCGCCGCCTCCCGCAGCCCCGCCACGTCCGGCCCGTTGCGCAGTACCCCGCGGCTGACGCTCGGCACCACGTTGCGGACTGCCGAGCCGAAGACGCCGGGGAGGTCGGCCGGGGTCGCGCCCTGGGCGCCGATGCCGGGGGCGAGCAGCGGACCGTTGATGGCCAGATCGGCACGGGCGGCCCCCAAGGTGGCGCCCACGACCGCGCCGACCGAGCCGAGCGGCTCCGCGCCCGCGTTCTCGGCCGCCATGTGGTCGAGCATCACCTGGGCGAGGGACTGGCCGCCCGCGGCCGTGGCGCGCTGCACCTCGGCCCCCTCCGGGTTGGAGGTGAGAGCGAGGACGAAGACCCCGCAGCCGTTGATCACGGCCGCGTCCAGCGCCGGGCGCAGCGAGCCGAAGCCGAGGTACGGGCTGAGGGTGACGGCGTCCGAGAACAGCGGGCTGTCCTTGTGGAGGTACGTCTCGGCGTACGCGCCCATGGTCGAGCCGATGTCGCCGCGCTTGGCGTCCATGATCACCAGGGCTCCGGCGGAGCGGGCGTCGGCGACGGCGCGCTCCAGGACGGCGATGCCCTTCGAGCCGAAGCGCTCGAAGAACGCCGACTGCGGCTTGAGGACCGCGGCGCGGTCGGCGAGGGCGTCGACGACCGTACGCGTGAACCGCTCCAGGCCTGCGACGTCGTCGTTCAGGCCCCAGCCGGTGAGCAGCGAGGCGTGCGGGTCGACGCCGACGCACAGCGGGCCGCGGGTATCCATGGCCCGGCGCAGCCGGGCGCCGAAGGGCTCGAGCTCGATCATCACGCGGCCGCCTTACGGGTCTCGGCGCCGACGGCGTCGGCGAGGGTGGCGTACGGGCTGCGGGCGAGGCGGTCCGCGAGCCCGGCGTTGATCTTCCGGCACCACCGGGGGCCTTCGTAGATGAAGCCGCTGTAGCCCTGGACCAGGGTGGCGCCGGCGAGGATGCGCTGCCAGGCGTCGTCGGCGGTCTCGATCCCGCCGACGCCGACGAGGGTGATCCGGTCGCCCACGCGCGCGTAGAGCCGGCGCAGCACCTGAAGGGAGCGGGCCTTGAGGGGCGCGCCGGACAGGCCTCCGGCTCCGATCTCCTCGACCGTGGCCTTGTCCGTGGTCAGGCCGAGGCCGTCGCGGGCGATGGTGGTGTTGGTGGCGATGATCCCGTCGAGGCCCAGCTCGACCGCGAGATCGGCGACGGCGTCCACGTCCTCGTCCGCGAGGTCCGGTGCGATCTTGACGAGCAGCGGGACGCGGCGGTCGGTGACCGAGCGGTCCGCCGCCTCGCGGACGGCGGAGAGCAGCGGTCGCAGGTGCTCGACGGCCTGGAGGTTCCGCAGTCCGGGGGTGTTCGGGGAGCTGACGTTGACGACCAGGTAGTCGGCGCGGGCGGCGAGTCGCTCGGTCGAGGTCACGTAGTCGGCGACGGCCTCCTCCTCGGGGACAGCCTTGGTCTTGCCGATGTTGACGCCGACGACCACGGGGAAGATCTCCCTGCGCCTGCCCAGCCGGGCGGCGACGGCCGCGGAGCCCTCGTTGTTGAAGCCCATCCGGTTGATCAGCGCGCGGTCGCGGACCAGCCGGAACAGCCGCTTCCGGGGGTTGCCGGGCTGTGGCTGGGCCGTGACGGTGCCGATCTCGACGTGGCTGAAACCGAGCATCGCGAGACCGTCGATCCCGAGCGCGTTCTTGTCGAAGCCCGCGGCCAGCCCGAAGGGCCCGGCGTGCCCGAGGCCGAGCGCGGTGGTCCGCAGCCCGGCGTAGCGGGGCGCGAGCGCGGCCCGTACGGCGCTGCGCAGCACCGGGGTGCGGGCGGCGAGGCGGATCCAGGAGAAGGCCAGGTGGTGGGCCTGCTCGGGGTCCATCCGCCGGAAGATCAGTCGGAACAGGAGGGAGTACATGGGTGGAGACGGCCTTCCGCGGGCGTGAGGGGGTGTCCAGAGGCCGCCCACCCGCCCCTTTCAGGAGCGAGTGGGCGGGAGGGGCTTACGCCTCGCGTGCGGCGGTGAGATGTTCCGCGTGCTCCTGGAGGGAGCGGACGCCGACGTCGCCACGGCTGAGCGCCTCGATGCCCTGGACGGCCGCGGCCAGGGCCTGGACCGTCGTCAGGCAGGGCACGCCGCGCGCGACCGCCGCCGTACGGATGTCGTAGCCGTCGAGGCGGCCGCCGGTGCCGTACGGGGTATTGACGATCAGGTCCACCTGGCCGTCGTGGATCAGCTGGACGATGGTCTTCTCGCCGTTCGGCCCCTCGCCCTCGCTCTGCTTGCGCACGACCGTCGCGTTGATGCCGTTGCGCTTGAGCACCTCGGCGGTGCCGGAGGTGGCGAGCAGCTCGAAGCCGTGCGCGACCAGCTCGCGCGCCGGGAAGATCATCGAGCGCTTGTCGCGGTTGGCGACGGAGACGAAGGCACGGCCCTTGGTCGGCAGCGCGCCGTACGCCCCGGCCTGCGACTTCGCGTACGCCGTGCCGAACACCGAGTCGATGCCCATGACCTCGCCGGTGGAGCGCATCTCGGGGCCGAGGACGGTGTCCACACCGCGCCCGGAGGCGTCCCGGAAGCGGCTCCACGGCATCACGGCCTCCTTGACGGAGATCGGTGCGTCGAGCGGCAGCGTGCCGCCGTCGCCGCTCGCCGGCAGCAGGCCTTCGGCGCGCAGCTCGGCGATGGTCGCGCCCAGCGAGATGCGGGCGGCGGCCTTCGCCAGCGGCACGGCGGTGGCCTTGGACGTGAAGGGGACCGTACGGGACGCGCGCGGGTTGGCCTCCAGGACGTAGAGGATGTCCCCGGCCATCGCGAACTGGATGTTGATCAGGCCGCGGACGCCGACACCGCGCGCGATGGCCTCGGTGGAGGCCCTGAGCCGCTTGATGTCGAAGCCGCCGAGGGTGATCGGGGGCAGCGCGCAGGCCGAGTCGCCGGAGTGGATGCCGGCCTCCTCGATGTGCTCCATGACGCCGCCGAGGTAGAGCTCGGTGCCGTCGTAGAGCGCGTCGATGTCGATCTCGATGGCGTCGTCGAGGAACCGGTCGACGAGGACGGGGTGTTCGGAGATCAGGCCCGCGTGCCGCTCCAGATACGCGGCCAGCGACTCCTCGTCGTAGACGATCTCCATGCCGCGGCCGCCGAGCACGTACGACGGGCGTACGAGCACCGGGTAGCCGATCTCCTCGGCGATCTCGCGCGCCTCGGCGAAGGAGAAGGCGGTGCCGTGCTTGGGGGCGGGGAGGCCGGCCTCCTTCAGGACGCGGCCGAAGGCGCCGCGCTCCTCGGCGAGGTGGATGGCCTCGGGCGAGGTGCCGACGATCGGCACGCCGTTGTCCTTGAGTGCCTGCGCGAGGCCGAGCGGGGTCTGGCCGCCGAGCTGGACGATGACGCCCGCGACCGGCCCTGCCTGCGCCTCCGCGTGGACGATCTCCAGTACGTCCTCCAGCGTGAGCGGCTCGAAGTAGAGGCGGTCGGAGGTGTCGTAGTCGGTGGAGACGGTCTCCGGGTTGCAGTTGACCATGACGGTCTCGTAGCCCGCGTCGTGCAGCGCGAAGGAGGCGTGAACGCAGGAGTAGTCGAACTCGATGCCCTGGCCGATGCGGTTGGGGCCGGAGCCGAGGATGATCACGGCGGGCTTCTCGCGCGCCGCCACCTCGGTCTCCTCGTCGTAGGAGGAGTAGAAGTACGGGGTCCGGGCGGCGAATTCGGCGGCACAGGTGTCGACCGTCTTGTAGACGGGGCGGATGCCGAGGGCGTGCCGGACCTCGCGGACGACGTCCTCGCGCAGGTCCCGGATCTGCGCGAGCTGGGCGTCGGAGAAGCCGTAGCGCTTGGCCTCGGCCAGCAGCTCGGGGTGGAGTTTGTCGGCCGCAGCGACCTCGTCCGCGATCTCCTTGATGAGGAAGAGCTGGTCGGTGAACCACGGGTCGATCTTCGTGGCGTCGAAGATCTCCTTGGGCTCGGCCCCGGCGCGGATGGCCTGCATGACCGTGTTGATCCGGCCGTCGGTCGGGATGCGGGCGGCGTTCAGCAACTCGCCCTTGTCGCCCGGGTGTCCGGTGAAGGAGAACTGGCTGCCCTTCTTCTCCAGCGAGCGCAGGGCCTTCTGCAGCGCCTCGGGGAAGTTACGGCCGATGGCCATGGCCTCGCCGACCGACTTCATGGTGGTGGTGAGGGTGGCGTCGGCGGCCGGGAACTTCTCGAACGCGAACCGCGGCACCTTGACGACGACGTAGTCGAGCGTGGGCTCGAAGGACGCCGGGGTCTCCCGGGTGATGTCGTTCGGGATCTCGTCGAGTGTGTAGCCGACGGCGAGCTTGGCCGCGATCTTCGCGATCGGGAAGCCGGTTGCCTTCGACGCCAGGGCGGAGGACCGGGAGACGCGCGGGTTCATCTCGATGACGATGACCCGGCCGTCCTCGGGGTTGACCGCGAACTGGATGTTGCAGCCGCCGGTGTCCACGCCGACCTCGCGGATGACCGCGATGCCGATGTCCCGCAGGATCTGGTACTCGCGGTCGGTCAGCGTCATCGCCGGGGCGACGGTGATCGAGTCGCCGGTGTGCACGCCCATCGGGTCGAAGTTCTCGATGGAGCAGACGACCACGACGTTGTCGTGCTTGTCGCGCATCAGCTCCAGCTCGTACTCCTTCCAGCCGAGGATCGACTCCTCGAGGAGCACCTCGGTGGTGGGAGACAGGGTCAGGCCCTGGCCTGCGATACGGCGCAGCTCGTCCTCGTCGTGCGCGAAGCCCGAGCCCGCGCCGCCCATGGTGAAGGAGGGCCGTACGACGACGGGGTAGCCGCCGAGCTGCTCCACGCCCGCCAGGACCTCGTCCATGGAGTGGCAGATGACCGAGCGGGCGGACTCGCCGTGGCCGATCTTGGCGTTGACCGCCTCGACGACGTCCTTGAACTGGTCGCGGTCCTCGCCCTTGTGGATGGCCTGGACGTTGGCGCCGATCAGTTCGACCCCGTACTTGTCGAGGGTGCCCGCCTCGTGGAGGGAGATCGCGGTGTTGAGCGCGGTCTGGCCGCCGAGGGTGGGCAGCAGCGCGTCGGGGCGCTCCTTGGCGATGATCTTCTCGACGATGTCCGGGGTGATCGGCTCGACGTACGTGGCGTCGGCGATCTCCGGGTCGGTCATGATCGTGGCCGGGTTGGAGTTGACCAGGACGACCCGCATGCCCTCGGCCCGCAGGATGCGGCAGGCCTGGGTCCCGGAATAGTCGAACTCGGCGGCCTGGCCGATGACGATCGGTCCCGACCCGATGACCAGAACGGACTGGATGTCGGTGCGCTTAGGCACGCTGGCCCTCCATCAGGGAGACGAAGCGGTCGAACAGGTACGCGGCGTCGTGCGGACCCGCGGCCGCTTCCGGGTGGTACTGGACGCTGAACGCCGGGACGTCGAGGCACTGGAGGCCCTCGACCACGCCGTCGTTGAGGCAGACGTGCGAGACCTGGACGCGCCCGTACGCCGTGTCGGAGTCGCGGTCGAGCGGAGCGTCGACGGCGAAGCCGTGGTTGTGCGCGGTGACCTCGACCTTGCCGGTAGTGCGGTCCTGGACCGGCTGGTTGATGCCGCGGTGGCCGTACTTCAGCTTGTAGGTGCCGAAGCCGAGCGCGCGGCCGAGGATCTGGTTGCCGAAGCAGATGCCGAAGAGCGGGGTCTTCCGCTCCAGTACGCCCTGCATGACGGAGACCGGGTGGTCGGCGGTGGCCGGGTCGCCGGGGCCGTTGGAGAAGAAGACGCCGTCGGGCCGGACCGCGTAGACGTCGTCGACGGTGGCGGAGGCGGGCAGCACGTGCACCTCGATGCCGCGCTGGGCCATCCGGTGCGGGGTCATGCCCTTGATACCGAGGTCGACGGCGGCGACGGTGAACTTCTTGGCTCCGACGGCGGGGACGACGTACGCCTCGGGGGTGGCGACCTCGCCGCACAGGTCCGCGCCCTTCATCTGGGGCGAGGCCTGGACCTTGGCGAGCAGCGTGGCCTCGTCGGCGATCCCCGCGCCGGAGGCGCTGACCAACGCAGGGCCGGAGAAGATGCCGACGCGCATGGCGCCGCGCTCGCGCAGGTGGCGGGTGAGCGCCCGGGTGTCGATGCCGCTGATGCCGACGACGCCCTGGGCGGTGAGTTCCTCGTCGAGGCTGCGGACGGCGCGCCAGTTGGACGGCACGCGCGCGGGGTCGCGTACGACGTAACCGGAGACCCAGATGCGCTTGGACTCGGGGTCCTCGTCGTTGACGCCGGTGTTGCCGACGTGGGGGGCGGTCATGACGACGACCTGGCGGTGGTACGACGGGTCGGTCAGGGTCTCCTGGTAGCCGGTCATGCCGGTGGAGAAGACGGCCTCGCCGAAGGTCTCCCCCACGGCCCCGTAGGCACGGCCGCGGAAGGTGCGGCCGTCCTCCAGGACGAGTACGGCGGGGGTCCTGGCCCCCCGGGTGGAGGTCGTCATCGTGCGCCTTCCGTCGTGGTGTTCAGGTGGTTCAGGGCCTCGACCCAGGCGGGGTGCTCGGCCGAGCGGTCGGAGCGGAAGCCGGAGTCGATCAGCTTCTCGCCGTGCTGCCAGGTGATGACCAGCAGGCCGCCCTCGGTGAGGACCTTGCCCGCGATGCCCTTGTCGAGCCGGGCGCCGCGCAGCGCGTCCGCGGGCACGAAGAAGTCCCGCGCGCCGGGGCGTACGACGGCCAGGCCCTCGTCGGTGAGCGTCAGCTCGGCACGGCTGCGGGTGCCCAGGCCGTGGGCGACGATCCGGTCGAGCCACTGGCCCGCGGTCGTCGACCCGTGGTACCGGCCGGTCATGGAGAGCTTCGCCTCCGACAGTGCGTCGGGCACCGCGTCCGGCTCCGGCAGGTCGGACTGGAGCAGGCCGCGCCACTTCCAGCCCTCGCGCATCAGCCAGTACAGGAGCGCGATGAAGAGCAGCAGGCCCACGACCCAGCCGATGCGCGCGGCCAGCTCGGTGACCTCCTGGGACTTCTGCCCGGCAGCAAGGTTGATGAGAGGAGTCACGCCAGCTTCCCGTCCACGACCGTCGCCCGGCCCCGCAGGAAGGTGTGGGTGACGCGCCCCGGCAGCTCGCGTCCCTCGTACGGGGTGTTGCGGCTGCGGGAGGCGAAGCCCGCGGGGTCCACCACACCACGGTAAGCCGGATCCACGAGGGTCAGGTTCGCGGGCTCGCCCGTCGCGATGGGCCGCCCGTGGCCCTCGAGGCGGCCGATGGCGGCCGGGCGGAAGGACATCCGGTCGGCGACCTGGGCCCAGTCGATGAGACCGGTGTCGACCATCGTGTGCTGGACGACGGAGAGCGCGGTCTCCAGGCCGACCATGCCCATGGCCGCTGCGGCCCACTCGCAGTCCTTGTCCTCGTGCGGGTGCGGGGCGTGGTCGGTGGCGACGCAGTCGATCGTGCCGTCGGCGAGGGCCTCGCGCAGGGCCATGACGTCGGCCTCGGTGCGCAGCGGCGGGTTCACCTTGTAGACGGGGTTGTACGACCGCACGAGCTCGTCGGTGAGCAGCAGGTGGTGCGGGGTGACCTCGGCGGTCACGTCCCACCCCTTGGACTTGGCCCAGCGGACGATCTCGACGGAACCAGCGGTGGAGAGGTGGCAGATGTGCACGCGGGAGCCGACGTGGGCGGCCAGCAGCACATCGCGGGAGATGATCGACTCCTCGGCGACGGCGGGCCAGCCGCCGAGGCCGAGCTCGGCGGAGACGATGCCCTCGTTCATCTGGGCGCCCTCGGTGAGGCGGGGCTCCTGGGCGTGCTGCGCGATGACGCCGTCGAAGGCCTTCACGTACTCCAGCGCCCGCCGCATGATCACGGCGTCGTCCACGCACTTGCCGTCGTCGGAGAAGACGCGGACGCCCGCGGCCGAGTCGTGCATGGCGCCGAGCTCGGCGAGCTTCTTGCCCTCCAGGCCGACGGTGACGGCGCCGACCGGCTGGACGTCGCAGTAGCCGTGGCTCCTGCCGAGCCGCCAGACCTGCTCGACGACGCCCGCGGTGTCGGCGACCGGGAACGTGTTGGCCATGGCGTGCACGGCGGTGAAGCCGCCGATGGCGGCGGCGCGGGTGCCGGTGAGGACGGTCTCGGAGTCCTCGCGGCCGGGCTCGCGCAGGTGGGTGTGGAGATCGACGAGACCGGGCAGCAGGATCTTGCCCTCCGCCTCGATGACGGTGGCGCCCTCGGCGCTCGAGACGGTCAGATCGCTGTCGCCCCGGCGGGCGGGGGCGACGGCCGTGATGGTCTCGTCCGTGATGAGGACGTCCTGCGGCTCGCCGCCGAGGATCTTCGCACCGCGGATCAGGGTCTTGCTCATGCTTGCTTGGTCTCCTCGGTACGAGCGGTCGAAGGGGTGGAGGTCGTCGAGGGGGCCGGCTCGGCACCGCCGAGCAGCAGGTAGAGGACGGCCATCCGGATGCTGACGCCGTTGGCGACCTGCTCGACGGCCGTGCAGCGCGGCGAGTCGGCCACCTCGGCGGTGATCTCCATGCCGCGGTTCATCGGGCCGGGGTGCATGACCACGGCGTGCTCGGGCATACGGGCCATCCGGTCGCCGTCGAGCCCGTACCGGCGGGCGTACTCGCGCTCGGTGGGGAAGAACGCGGCGTTCATGCGCTCCCGCTGGACGCGCAGCATCATCACGGCGTCGGACTTCGGCAGGACGGCGTCCAGGTCGTAGCCCACCTCGCAGGGCCAGGTCTCGACGCCGATCGGCAGCAGGGTGGGCGGCGCGATGAGGGTGACCTCGGCGCCGAGGGTGTGCAGCAGGTGGACGTTCGAGCGGGCGACCCGGCTGTGCAGAATGTCGCCGACGATGGTGATACGGCGGCCCGCGAGGTCGCGTCCCGTGCCGTCCCCGGGGCCCTGGTGGTGCGTCGGGCCGCCGTCGGGGGCGCCCGCGAGGTGGCGGCGCATCGTGAACGCGTCGAGCAGCGCCTGGGTGGGGTGCTCGTGCGTGCCGTCACCGGCGTTGACGACCGAGCCGTTGATCCAGCCGGAGGTGGCGAGCCGGTGCGGGGCCCCGGAGGCGTAGTGGCGGATGACCACGGCGTCCGCGCCCATCGCCTCGAGGGTCAGCGCGGTGTCCTTGAGCGACTCGCCCTTGGAGACCGAGGACCCCTTGGCGGAGAAGTTGATGACGTCGGCCGAGAGGCGCTTGGCGGCGGCCTCGAAGGAGATCCGGGTGCGGGTCGAGTCCTCGAAGAAGAGGTTGACGACCGTGCGGCCGCGAAGGGTCGGCAGCTTCTTGATCGGCCGGTCGGCGACCCTGGCCATCTCCTCAGCGGTGTCGAGGATCAGGACGGCGTCGTCGCGCGAGAGGTCGGCGGCCGAGATGAGGTGGCGCTTCATCTGGTGGCTCCGTGGGTGGGAGTGAGGTGTGCGGGGTGGGCGCGCGTGGGCACGGCCCGGGGTCACCGGGGCCGCGGGCGGGGCGCTACTGCTCGACGGCCGAGGCGGTCTCGCGTACGCCGAGGAGCACGCTGTCGCGGCCGTCCTCCTCGGTCAGCTGGACCTTCACCGTCTCCCGCAGCGACGTGGGGAGGTTCTTGCCGACGTAGTCGGCGCGGATGGGAAGTTCGCGGTGGCCGCGGTCGACGAGGACCGCGAGCTGTACGGCGCGGGGGCGGCCGATGTCGCCCAGCGCGTCGAGCGCGGCGCGGATCGTACGGCCGGAGAAGAGCACGTCGTCGACCAGGACGACCAGGCGGCCGTCGACGCCGTCGCCGGGGATGTCCGTGCGCGCGAGGGCACGGGCGGGGCGCAGCCGCAGGTCGTCGCGGTACATGGTGATGTCGAGGGAGCCGACGGGCGCGGGGCGGCCGGTGATCTCCTCGAGCTTGGCGGCCAGTCGGCGGGCCAGGAAGACGCCGCGGGTGGGGATGCCGAGAAGCACCACTTCGTCGGCGCCCTTGGCGCGCTCGACGATCTCGTGGGCGATGCGGGTGAGGACCCGGTCGATGTCGGGGGCCTCGAGAACGGGGCGGGCGTGAGCCGGACCCCGGGGGCTGGATGCGTCCATAAGAAACGGACCTCCTTCTCCGCCTCACGGGACGGACCTTAAAGGACGTCGGGATGTGCATCGCCCACGGTACCAGGGGGCGCATGCGTGGCCGGCAGCGCCCCCGGGACGCCCCTGACCACGGAGGACCCCCGGTCTGGACCCGTTCCGCTTGACTAAGTCAGATTACGCTGCGTAACCTCACAGTGAGTTACCAGCCTTCTTCCGGGGAGCTATATGTCCAGCGAATACGCCAAACAGCTCGGGGCCAAGCTTCGCGCCATCCGCACCCAGCAGGGCCTTTCCCTTCACGGCGTCGAGGAGAAGTCGCAGGGACGCTGGAAGGCCGTCGTCGTCGGTTCGTACGAGCGTGGCGACCGAGCGGTGACCGTGCAGCGCCTCGCGGAGCTGGCGGACTTCTACGGCGTCCCGGTGCAGGAGCTGCTGCCGGGCACCACTCCCGGCGGTGCGGCAGAGCCGCCGCCGAAGCTGGTGCTGGACCTGGAGCGGCTGGCCCACGTGCCGGCCGAGAAAGCGGGTCCGCTGCAGCGCTATGCCGCGACGATCCAGAGCCAGCGAGGTGACTACAACGGCAAGGTGCTGTCGATCCGCCAGGACGACCTGCGTACGCTCGCGGTCATTTACGACCAGTCGCCCTCGGTGCTGACCGAACAGCTCATCAGCTGGGGTGTGTTGGACGCGGATGCCCGCAGGGCGGTCCAGCACGAAGACGCCTGACGCTCGCGCGTCAGCTGAGCCGAAATTGAAGAAACGTGCCGCCGGGGGGCGGTGGCACCCTTCGGGGTGCCACCGCCCCCCGGCGGTTTGTGTGCGCCGCGGCGTCGGGCGCCCCCGGCTGCGGCGCCCCGACCTGCGGCGCGAACGCCGCGGGGGCGCGCATCGCTGCACGAGGGCGCGTCGCCGCATGGGGATGGGGGTACATCACGGCCCGCGCGGTGCGGCTGCGGAAGCCCGGTTCCCGGCAGACAGCCACCGGGCCCAGGACGCGACGCGTTCCGGGCCCGGTTCGCTGCTGCGCGCCCAGCGGGTCTAAGCCCTGCGCAGGCTCGGCTTGAGCTCCTTGAGACGGCCCAGCAGGCCGTTCACGAAGGCCGGCGAGTCGTCGGTGGAGAACTCCTTGGCGAGCTGCACGGCCTCGTCGATCACCACCGCGTCCGGAACGTCGTCCTCCCAGATCAGCTCATACGCGCCGAGCCGCAGGATGTTCCGGTCCACCACAGGCATGCGGTCGAGCGTCCAGCCCACGGCGTAGGTGGCGATCAGCTCGTCGATCCGGTCCGTGTGCTCCGCGTACCCCTCGACCAGCTGCATCGTGTACTCGTTGACCGGCGGCTGCCGGTCGTCGGTCCGGGCGAGCCGCAGCCAGTCCGCGAGCACGGTCCGCACGGCGGCGCCGCGCTGGTCGGACTCGAAAAGGATCTGGAATGCGCGCTTCCGGGCCTTGTTGCGTGCTGCCACGATTACTTGTTCACCCGGCCGAGGTACTCGCCGGAGCGGGTGTCGACCTTGATCTTCTCGCCCGTGGTGATGAAGAGCGGGACGCCGATCTCGTAGCCGGTCTCCAGGCGCGCGGGCTTGGAGCCGCCGGTGGAGCGGTCGCCCTGGACACCGGGCTCGGTGTACTCGATGGACAGCTCGACGGCGGCCGGGAGCTCGACGTACAGCGGGTTGCCCTCGTACATCGCCACCACGGCCTCGAAGCCCTCGAGGAGAAAGTTGGCCGCGTCGCCCACGGTCTCCGGGGTGATGTGGAGCTGGTCGTACGTGTCCATGTCCATGAACACGAAGTCGCTGCCGTCCTTGTACGAGAACTGCATGCCGCGCTTGTCGACGTTGGCCGTCTCGACCTTCACGCCGGCGTTGAAGGTCTTGTCGACCACCTTGCCGGAGAGCACGTGCTTCAGCTTGGTGCGGACAAAGGCAGGGCCCTTGCCGGGCTTGACGTGCTGGAACTCGACGACGGACCAGAGCTGGCCCCCGTCGAGCTTGAGCACCATGCCGTTCTTCAGGTCGTTCGTGGTGGCCACGGTTGCTTGAATCTCCTGGACTGGCTGGAGGGGAGACCTCGGCTGCGCGCCGGACTCACTGGAGCTAGAGCGCGAGCAGTTCCTTGGTCGTGATGGTGAGTAGCTCGGGTCCGCCGTCCGCCTCGGGGCGGACGACGAGCGTGTCATTGATCCGGACACCGCCCCGGCCCGGGAGGTGGACCCCCGGTTCGACGGTGACCGGCACACAAGCGTCCAGTTTACCCATGGCCGTGGGAGACAGCTGAGGCTCCTCGTCGATTTCCAGTCCTACCCCGTGTCCCGTGGCGCCTTCCAGGCCCTCCCCGTGCCCCGCGGCGTCGAGGACCTGGCGCGCGGCCCGGTCCACATCGCAGTACACGGCGCCCGGCACGAGCGCCTCCCGGCCGGCCCGCTGCGCCGCGAAGACCAGGTCGTACAGCTCGATCTGCCAGGCCGCGGGCGAGGTGCCGATGACGAACGTGCGGCCCAGCTCGCAGCGGTAGCCGCGGTAGTTCGCGCCCAGGCAGACGCTCAGGAAGTCGCCTTCCTCGACCCGGCGGTCGGTGGGCAGGTGGCCGGCGGCGCCGGCGTTCGGCCCCGTGGCGACGGATGTGGGGAAGGCCGGGCCGTCCGCACCGTGGTCGACCAGGCGGCGCTCCAGCTCGAGGGCGAGATGCCGCTCGGTACGGCCGACCAGGATCGACTCCAGCAGCTCGCCGAGGGCCTGGTCGGAGATCTCGGCGGCGATCCGCAGGCAGGCGATCTCCTCGTCGTCCTTGATCAGCCGCTGCTGCTCGACGGCGCAGCCGAGGTCGGCGAGACGGAGCTGCGGGGCGGCGGCGCCGAGGGCCCGGTGCCGGGCGACGGTGAGGTGGTGCTCCTCGACCGCGAGGGTCTCGGCCCCGGCCTCGGCCGCCAGGCCGGCGGCGGCGACGGCGCTGTCGGCGCCGGGCCCGGGGAGGGCCAGAACGCGCAGGTCCTCGGCGAGGCGGCCCTCGGCAGGGTCGCCGGAGGGGGGGCCTGCGCTGAGGAGGACGTCCTCGGCGGGGCCGAGGAGCAGGACCGCGCCGTACGGGGCGCCGCCCGCGAGGTAGCGGACGTTCGCGGGGCGCGAGACCAGCACGGCGGCCCTCCCGGCCGCCGCGCACCTGTCGCGCAGCCGCGAGCGCCTGGCCGCGTGCACCTCTGCCATGTATCCGAGCGTACGAGCGGATGCGGCCCGCGGCCCGACGAGCACCGCCGGACGGGCGCGCACGCGTCCGCGGAACGACCGGCCGGGCAGCCCGGCCGGGCAGCCCGGCCGGGCAGCCCCGCAGCGGCCGCACCGCGCCGCATGCCGCCGGAGTCGGCCCTGTCGCCGTGCGCACAGCTGGGACGGGCCGCGCGCCGCCCGCCGCCTCGGCCCGCTGCCCCCAACCGCGCCTTCGGCGCGGGTCAATTCCCACCACCCCCGCCCTGTAAAGGGGCAGACTCCTTTACCCGGGACTCGGCAGGCTGCGGCCGGGTGCCCAGGGCGGTCGGGCAGCGCCCGGATTGGGGCGACGTACGCCGCAATGGGGTGGCGGCGGCAGGGCAGCCGCGCAGGGCGGGAGGGGCCCCGGACCGGACCCGACGGCAGGACAGCCGCGCAAGACGGGCTGGGCCCTCCGGCCGGGCCCCGGCGGCACCTGGCGGCGGTGCAGGGCAGCCGTGGAGGGCGGCGGGACTCCCGGACCGGACCCCCGGCGGCAGGGCAGCCGTGGAGCGGGCTCCTGGGCCGGGCCCCGGCGCTACCAGGTCGGTGGGCTGGCGAGGCTCCGGGAGAGGACCTCGTCGAGGATGCGGGCCGTCGTCGGGACGTCCAGCTGGGAGTTGTCGATGATGGGCAGGCCCGAGCCGTACCAGCCGGCCATCTTGCCGTGGATCAGGGCGACTTCCTCGTCGGACAGCCGTCGGTTCCCCGCGCGCTCGGCGTTGCGCTCGAGGACGATCTCCAGGCCCGGCAGCAGCACCACCGGCAGCAGGCCCGGCCCCACGTGCCGCTTCCAGCCGCCGAGTCCGACGACCGGCCGGTCGGGGAAGACGGCGTCGTCGAGGATGCAGGAGATCCCGTTGGCGAGGAAGTTGCGGGCGGCGAAGCCGCAGGTGCGGCGGGCGAGCCGGTACTGCGCCTCGGAGTGCTCGTTCCACCCCGACTGGGGGTCGGCGAACCCGGCCCGCACCCACTCGCGTACGTCGTCGAGGCTGATGTGCGCGGTCGGCACCCGCCGGGTGTCCGCCCAGTGCCGCGCGACTGTCGTCTTTCCCGCTCCCGCGGGCCCTATCAGCAGCACCGCGATGGTCGCCTGCGACGGGTCGGGGGCCGCTGTGCCGGGCGGCGGGCCCGGTACGGGAACCGGGCCTCCGGGCGGCAGCCGGACGTGTCCGGTGGTGTCGACGGGCGGTGCCGACGCGTGCTGCGGCGCCGGACCCGTCCAGCCGGGCGCGTGCGGCGGGTGGGGCGGCGGTGCGCTCTGCGCCTGCGCCGGCGGCGGTACGGGGGTCCAGCCGGAACCCGTCGGCTGGTTCGGTCCGTGGGGCGGTGGCAGCGGAGCCCCCACTGCGTGCTGCATCCGCTGGCTCTCCGTCTCGTGCGGGCGAACATGCGCGTGAACGGGCGGCCTTCGGGGCCGCACCGCTACCGAACGGTACCGTCCCAGGCCGCCGCAGTGTGAACGGCCGATGTCGGCCGGGAGTGCCCGGACGGTACGAAGAACCGTTTGATCGAGCCGGTCAGTCCGACAACTCCTCGGCCAGCGCCCGCAGCGCGAGCCGGTACGAGCCGATGCCGAAGCCCGCGATCGTCCCCGACGCGACGGCCGCGACGACCGACGTGTGCCGGAACTCCTCCCGGGCGTGCGGATTCGAGATGTGCACCTCGATGAGCGGTGCGGTGCGCTGCGCGGCCGCGTCCCGCATCCCGTACGAATAGTGCGTGAACGCACCGGGGTTGAGGACCACCGGAATCGACTCGTCCGCCGCTTCGTGCAGCCAGCGGATCATCTCCCCCTCGTCGTTGGTCTCCCGCACCTCGACCGCGAAGCCCAGCTCCTTGCCGAGCCGGGCGCACTCCTCGACGAGTCCGGCATAGGACGTGGCGCCGTAGACGTCGGGCTCGCGCGAGCCGAGCCGTCCCAGGTTCGGGCCGTTCAACACGTAGACCCGGCGTGTCACTTGGCGACCTCCGCGTACGCGGCCGCGAGTACGGCCGGGTCGGGGCCCTCCAGGACGGTCGGCTTGCCGAGGCCGTCGAGGACGACGAAACGCAGCAGGTCGCCCCGGGACTTCTTGTCGACCTTCATGGTCTCCAGCAGCCTGGGCCACTGGTCGCCGCGGTAGGTGAGCGGCAGCCCGACCGACTCCAGAACGGTGCGGTGCCGGTCGGCGGTCGCGTCGTCGAGCCGCCCGGCCAGCCGCCCGAGTTCGGCGGCGAACACCATGCCGATCGAAACCGCCGCGCCGTGCCGCCAGTTGTAGCGCTCGTTCTTCTCGATGGCGTGGCCGAGGGTGTGCCCGTAGTTGAGGATCTCGCGCAGGCCGGACTCCTTGAGGTCGGCGGAGACCACCTCGGCCTTGACCCGGATCGACCGCTCGATGAGCTCGGCGGTGTGCGGGCCCTCGGGCGTACGCGCCGCCGCCGGGTCCTCCTCGATCAGGTCGAGGATGACGGGGTCGGAGATGAAGCCCGCCTTGATGATCTCGGCGAGGCCGCTGATGTAGTCGTTGGCGGGCAGCGAGCCGAGGCTGTCGAGGTCGCACAGGACACCGGCGGGCGGGTGGAAGGCGCCCACCAGGTTCTTGCCCTCGGCGGTGTTGATGCCCGTCTTGCCGCCGACGGCCGCGTCGACCATGCCGAGCACGGTGGTCGGGACGGCGATCCAGCGCACGCCGCGCAGCCAGGTCGCCGCGACGAAGCCCGCGAGGTCGGTGGTGGCGCCGCCGCCGACGCCGACGACGACATCGGTGCGGGTGAAGCCGGTCCGGCCGAGCGCCTTCCAGCAGTACGCGGCGACCTCGGCGGTCTTGGCCTCCTCCGCGTTGGGCAGCTGGATCGCGATGGCCTCGTAGCCCTGCGCGGCCAGGTCCTCGCGGACCGCCTCGCCGGTCGCGGCCAGCGCCTCGGGGTGCAGAACGGCGACCCGCTGGATGTCACTGCGGCGCGCAGCGCCTCCCTTGAGGGTGGTGGCGGGCGACGGGCGGGGGCGGCCGATGAGGCCCGGGAGCTCACCGAGCAGCTGACGGCCGATCAGGACCTCGTACGGGTCCGTGCCCGCGGTGCCGCCGACCTGGATCCGGGTGATGCTCTCGCTCATACCTTCCTCAGTTCGAGTGCGTCGAGAGTTCGAGTGCGTCGAGGACCGCTTCCGCGACGTCCTCGGGGGTGCGGTCGTCGGTGCTGACGACGGCGCGGGCGACCTCGGTGTAGAGAGGCCGGCGCTGCTCCATCAGCTCGCGCCAGCGCTGCCGCGGATTGACAGCGAGCAGCGGACGCGGTGCATCCAGGCCCACCCGCTTGACGGCGTCGGCGAGTTGGACGTCCAGGAAGACGACGGGCAGCCCGGTCAGCAGGGCTCGGGTCCCCTCGTCCATCACGGCGCCGCCGCCGAGCGAGAGGATGCCCCCGTGCCCGGCGAGCGCTGTCCGTACGGCCTGCCGTTCCAGCTCGCGGAAGTGCGGCTCGCCGTCCTCGAAGAAGATCTCCGGAATGGGCTTGCCCGCGGCCTGTTCGATGTCGGCGTCGGTGTCGCGGTACGCCACGCCGAGCCGCTCGGCGAGCAGCGCGCCGACCGTGGACTTGCCCGCGCCGGGCGGGCCGACAAGGACGACGACCGGGGTCACCGGATGGCCAGGTGGTCGAGGAAGCTCTGCACGTTGCGGCGGGTCTCGGCCACGCTGTCGCCGCCGAACTTCTCCGCCACCGCGTCCGCCAGCACCAGCGCGACCATCGCCTCGGCGACGATTCCCGCGGCCGGCACGGCGCACACGTCGGAGCGCTGGTGGTGGGCCTGCGTGGCCTCGCCGGTGGTGACGTCGACCGTGGCCAGGGCCCGCGGCACGGTCGCGATCGGCTTCATCGCGGCCCGTACGCGCAGCAGCTCGCCCGTCGAGAGACCGCCCTCGGTGCCGCCCGAGCGGCCGGAGCTGCGCCGGATTCCCTCGTCGGTGGAGACGATCTCGTCATGCGCCCGGGAGCCCGGTACGCGCGCCAGCTCGAAGCCGTCGCCGACCTCGACGCCCTTGATCGCCTGGATGCCCATAAGAGCCGCGGCGAGCCGGGCGTCCAGCCGCCGGTCCCAGTGCACGTGCGAGCCGAGGCCGACGGGCACGCCGTAGGCCAGCACCTCGACGACGCCGCCGAGCGTGTCGCCGTCCTTGTGGGCCTGGTCGATCTCCGCGACCATCGCCTTGCTCGCGTCCGCGTCCAGGCAGCGCACCGGATCGGCGTCGAGCCGCTCGACGTCCGAGGGCTTGGGGTAGACGCCGTACGGGGCCTTGGCGGCGGCCAGCTCGACCACATGGGAGACGATCTCGATCCCGGCCGTCTCCTTGAGGTAGGAGCGGGCGACCGTGCCCAGCGCGACCCGGGCGGCGGTCTCCCGGGCGGAGGCGCGCTCCAGGATCGGGCGGGCCTCGTCGAAGCCGTACTTCTGCATGCCCGCGAGGTCGGCGTGGCCGGGGCGGGGGCGGGTCAGCGGGGCGTTGCGGGCGAGCTCGGCGAGCTCGGCCGGGTCGACCGGGTCGGCCGCCATGACCTTCTCCCACTTGGGCCACTCAGTGTTCCCCACCATGATCGCGACCGGCGAGCCGAGGGTCAGGCCGTGGCGGACGCCGCCGATGAAGGTGACCTCGTCGCGCTCGAACTTCATCCGCGCGCCCCGGCCGTAGCCGAGCCGCCGCCGCGCCAGCGCGTCCGCCACCATGTCGGAGGTGATCGGGACGCCGGCGGGGAGACCCTCCAGCGTCGCGACGAGTGCGGGGCCGTGCGACTCGCCCGCGGTCAGCCAGCGCAACCTGCTCAACGGTGCTCCTCATGATGCTCGCGCCTCGGATCTACGGCGTGGCCTGGGCGAGCGCGGCCCCGGTCCGCCACCTCCGATCCTCCCACGTCCGGGTCCCGTCCCCGGACGCCAGTCCACGGAACGGACGGATTCCGTCACGTCCCGAGCGCCTGCTCGCCCGCCGCGCGCATGGCGGCCAGCGGGGCGGGCGCGCGCCCGGTCATCCGCTCGACCTGGAGTACGGCCTGGTGGACGAGCAGGTCGAGGCCGCTGACGACGTTGCCGCCCTGCGCCGACCAGGCCGCGGCGAGGCGGGTGGGCCACGGCTCGTACAGCACGTCGAAGAGCGTCCCCGGCAGGTCGGGGACGGAAGCGGCGAGCGCGTCGGTGGTGCCGGCCGGGGTAGTGGCGATGACCAGCGGGGCGGAGAAGGCGCGGGCGGCGTCGGCCCAGTCGGCGGTCGCGACGTCGACGGCGAGCCGCTCGCCCCACTGCCGCATCTCCGCGGCGCGCGCCTCGCTGCGCACGTACGCGGTGATCCGGCCGGTGCAGATCCGGGAGAGCGCGGCGAGCGCGGAGGAGGCGGTGGCCCCGGCGCCGAGCACGGCGGCGCGCTCGACCTTCTCCACGCCGCGCTCGCGCAGCGCAGCCAGAATGCCCGGGATGTCGGTGTTGTCCCCGATGCGGCGGCCGTCCTCGGTGAAGATCACCGTGTTGACGGCCTCGACGGACGCGGCCGTTTCGCTGATCTCGTCGAGCAGCGGGATGACGGCGCGCTTGAGCGGCATGGTCAGGGACAGGCCCGCCCAGTCGCCTTCCGGGAGATCGCCGAGGAAGCCGGGCAGGGCGGCCTCGTCGACCTCGAAGCGGTCGTACGTCCAGCCGGTCAGCCCCAGCGCCTCGTACGCGGCGCGGTGCAGGACGGGCGAGAGGGAGTGCGCGATCGGTGACCCGAGGACCGCCGCGCGCCGGCCCTCCGCTTTCTGAACAGCCGTCACGCCCTCACCCCCCGCTCTCCCGCCGGTTCTTGTTGAACTTCTCGACCAGGCGGTTGTGTTCCTCAAGGGTCTTGGCGAACTCGGTCTTGTTCTCGCCGTCCGTGGCGACGAAGTAGAACCAGCCGCCCTTGTCCGGGTCGAGCGCCGCTCGCAGGGCCTCGTCGCCCGGATTCCCGATCGGCCCGGGCGGGAGTCCCCGGTGGTAGTACGTGTTGTACGGGTCGGGGTCGTTCCGGATCTTGTTGATCGGGATGTCGATGTTGCTCTGGTTCTTCAGGTAGTTGTACGCCGAGTCGAACTCGATCCTGCCCCAGGTCTCCGGGTTGTTGGGCTCGAGGCGGTTGTAGACGACATCGGCCATCTTGCGGAATTCGTCGTGCGTCTTGCCCTCGGCCTGGACGAGGCTCGCGACCGTGACGAGCTCGAGCGGCGACTCGAGCCCCAGCTTGTCCGCCTTGTCCTCGACGTCCAGCTTCTGGTACTCCTGCTTCGCGCGGCCGACCATCTGCCGCAGGACGTCCTCGGGTTTGGCGCCCTTGGCCGCGCTGTAGCGCGAGGGGTAGAGGAATCCTTCCAGCGGATCCCTGATCTTCGCGTTGTCGTCGGCCCAGTCGGGCAGGCCGAGGTTCTCGGCCTGCTTCCTGGCGACGGTCTTGGTGGTTCCGCCCGGGACGTCGAGCTTCTTGTCGATGGCGGTGTAGACGGAGGAGGCCCTCAGGCCCTCGGCGATGATGAGCGAGTTGAGGTTCTTCGGATCCGTCATCAGATCGACGGCCGCCTTGGCGGACATCCTCTCGCGCAGGACGTAGACCCCGGGCTGGATC
This sequence comes from Streptomyces sp. 7N604, assembly GCF_052245475.1. Taxonomy (NCBI): domain Bacteria; kingdom Bacillati; phylum Actinomycetota; class Actinomycetes; order Kitasatosporales; family Streptomycetaceae; genus Streptomyces; species Streptomyces sp. 7N604. The sequence goes on from NZ_JBQQBX010000005.1 coordinate 299,485, forward strand.
GTGTTGCCCTTCGGGTGGCTGTTCTGCGCTTCCACGAAGGCGTCGACGCTCTTCACCACGCCCGCGCTCTTGAGGATGTTGCCCATCTGGTTGCCGGTCGCCCCGTCCGGGATCTCGACCTGGACCTCGCCGCTGCCACTGCCCGAGAAGTCGGGCGCCGGGCCGAACCGGTCCTGCCAGAAGTTGTAGCCGAGGTAGCCGAGACCGCCGATCACACCGGCGAGGATCACGGTGGACAGCAGCAGCGCCATGCCGCTGCGGCGCTTGGGCCCCCGCTCGCGGTCACGGTCGTGGTCCCCGTCCCAGCCGCCACCGCGGCCCGAGCGGGCGGCCTCGTCGTAGTCGTCGTCACCGCGGCCGTTCCGGCCCTGGTCGCCCGCGAAGAATGGATGCTCCTCCATCTCGGGCTCCTGCTGCCACTCCGCCTGCTGGTCCGGCTCCGGCTGCCGGTACTGCCGGCGCTCTGCGTACTGCCGGTCCTCGGCGTACTGCTGCCGCTCGTCGTAGGCCTGGGGCGGCGCGTACTGCTGCTGGGTCCTGCTGCCCGGCGGCTGGGGCGGCGGATAGGCGTCCGGGGTGCCGTACAGGTCGGGGCGCTCGCCGCCGTACGGGTCGTGGGGCTGAGGCTGGTGTCCGTACGGGTCCTCGGGGCCGCCGTACACGAGCTGTTCGCCGGTCTGCGGGGGGTCCCAGCCGTACTGCTGCCGACCGTAGTCCTGTTGGACGTAACGCTGCTGGTCGTAGCCCTGCTGGTCGTAGCCCTGCTGGCCGTAGCCCTGCTGGTCGTAGCCGTGCTGGCCGGGGTACTGCTGCTGTGCGGCGCCGTACGGTGCCGCCTGGCCCTCCCACTGCGGCTGCCCGTCCCACCTCTGCTCCCCATAGCGAGGATCGTCTGGATGCCACGGTTCGGAGTCTTGGCTCCGGCCATACTCAGTCATCGATCCCCTCGAGCCACGAGGTGGCTCCCGGTGCGCGTCGTCCTTGCGCAGGGGTCCGGTCCGCCTCGTTCCGCACGGTGGCATTCGATATTCGAACGGTGCCGCGCCGCGCGGAACGTTACCGTATCGCGATCAGATGACCACTTCGACGCACTCCCCCGGAGCTTTACCCGACGCCCGCTCGGTCTCAAGGGCGTTCTGGAGGATGACCACGGCCGCTGCCTGGTCGACGACCCCGCGGCCCTTCCTGGAGCTGACGCCCGAGGCGCGCAGCCCCTGCGCCGCGGTGACGGTGCTCATCCGCTCGTCCACCAGGCGCACGGGCACCGGCGCGATGCCCTGGGCGAGCCCCTGCGCGAAGGCCCGTACCTTCTTCGCGGCCGGGCCCTCCCCGCCGCTGAGCGAGCGGGGCAGGCCGACCACGACCTCGATCGGCTCGTACTCCTCGACGATCGTCGCGAGGCGCCGCTGCGCCGCCGGGACGTCCCGTCCCGGCACGGTCTCCACCGGGGTGGCCAGGACCCCGTCGGGGTCGCACGAGGCGACCCCGATCCGGGCGTCCCCGACGTCGACGGCGATGCGCCTGCCGCGTCGCATGTGCTGAGCCTCCTGAGCCTCCGTCACAGGCCGCGTCACGCCTTCTCGGCGACCAGCCGCTCGACGGCGGCCACGGCCTCGTCGATGGCAGCCGGGTTCTGGCCGCCGCCCTGGGCGACGTCATCCTTGCCGCCACCGCCGCCGCCGAGGGTCTTGGCGGCCGTACGGACCAGCTCGCCGGCCTTGATGCCGCGCTCGCGGGCGGCATCGTTGGTGGCGACCACGGTCAGCGGACGGCCGTTCGCCACGGTGAACAGCGCGACGACGGCCGGACGGCCCTGGACGCGGCCGCGCACGTCGAGGACCAGCTTGCGCAGGTCGTCGGCGCCGGTGCCGTCCGGCACCCGACCGGTGACGAGGGCCACGCCCCGTACGTCCTTGGCGCCCTGGGCGAGGCCCGCAGCGGCCTGGAGGACCTTCTCGGCGCGGAACTTCTCGATCTCCTTCTCGGCCTCCCTGAGTTTGGCGAGCATTCCGGAGATCTTCTCCGGCAGCTCCTCGGGGCGGCCCTTCACCAGGTCGGTGAGCTGGGAGACGACCGTGTGCTCGCGGGCCAGGAAGGTGTACGCGTCGACGCCGACGAGGGCCTCGACGCGGCGCACGCCGGAGCCGATCGAGGACTCGCCGAGCAGCTTCACCAGCCCGAGCTGGGCGGTGTTGTGCACATGCGTGCCGCCGCACAGCTCCTTGGAGAAGTCGCCGATGGTGACGACGCGGACCCGCTCGCCGTACTTCTCGCCGAACTCGGCGATGGCGCCCTGCTTCTTGGCCTCGGACATACTCATCACCTCGGCGGTGACGTCGAGTTCGCGGGCCAGCACCTCGTTGATCTTCTGCTCGACGTCCGTGAGGACCGTGCCGGGCACGGCGGTCGGCGAGCCGAAGTCGAAGCGGAAGCGGCCGGGGGCGTTCTCCGAGCCGGCCTGGGCCGCCGTGGGGCCGAGGGTGTCGCGCAGCGCCTGGTGGGTGAGGTGGGTGGCGCTGTGGGCGCGGGCGATGGCTCGGCGGCGCGAGACGTCGATGGCGGCGTAGGCGGAGGCCCCGACGGTCACCTCGCCGACCTGGACGACGCCCTTGTGCACACTGACGCCCGGCACCGGCTGCTGGACGTCGTGGACCTGGACGACGGCGCCGCTGTCCAGCCGGATGCGGCCCTGGTCGGCCTGCTGGCCGCCGCCCTCGGCGTAGAAGGGGGTGCGGTCCAGGACGACCTCGACCTCGTCGCCTTCGGAGGCGGCGGGCGAGGGCACGCCGTCCACGAGCAGCCCGACGACGCGGGACTCGCCTTCGGTGTCGGTGTAGCCGGTGAAGTCTGATGAGCCCGCGGTGTCGGCGACCTCGCGGTACGCGGACAGGTCGGCGTGGCCCTGCTTCTTGGCCTTGGCGTCGGCCTTGGCCCGCTCCCGCTGCTCCTTCATCAGCCGGCGGAAGCCCTCCTCGTCCACCGACAGGCCCTGCTCGGCGGCCATTTCGAGGGTGAGGTCGATCGGGAAGCCCCAGGTGTCGTGGAGCAGGAAGGCCTTGTCGCCGGGGAGGACGGTGGAGCCTGCGGCCTTGGTGTCGGAGACGGCGGTGTCGAGGATGTTGGTGCCGGTCTTGAGGGTCTTGAGGAAGGCGGCCTCCTCGCCGAGCGCGACCGTCTCGATGCGCTTGCGGTCGGTCTCGAGCTCCGGGTACTGCTCGCCCATCGTCTTGATGACCGTGTCGACGAGCTCACCGATCACCGGGCCCTTGGCACCGAGCAGCCGCATGTTGCGGATGGCGCGGCGCATGATGCGGCGCAAGACGTAGCCGCGGCCCTCGTTGCCCGGGGTGACGCCGTCGCCGATGAGCATGACCGAGGTGCGGACGTGGTCGGAGACGACGCGGAGCGAGACGTCCGAGTCGTGGGCGGCGCCGTACGGAACGCCGGTGAGCTCGGTGGCCTTGTCGATGACGGCGCGCGAGGTGTCGATCTCGTACATGTTCTGCACGCCCTGCAGGATCATCGCCAGGCGCTCGAGGCCGAGGCCGGTGTCGATGTTCTTGCTGGGCAGCTCGCCGAGGATCGGGAAGTCCTCCTTGCCGGAGCCCTCGCCTCGCACGTACTGCATGAAGACCAGGTTCCAGATCTCCACGTAACGCTCGTCGTTGACGGCGGGGCCGCCCTCTTCGCCGAACTCCGGGCCGCGGTCGTAGTTGATCTCGGAGCAGGGTCCGCAGGGTCCGGGCACGCCCATGGACCAGTAGTTGGGGCCCATGCCCAGGCGCTGGATGCGTTCGGAGGGGACGCCGATGACCTCGCGCCAGATGCGCTCGGCCTCGTCGTCCTCCTCGTAGACGGTGATCCAGAGCTTCTCGCCCTCCAGGCCGTAACCGCCCTCGGCGACGGGGGTGGTCAGCAGCTCCCAGGCGTACCTGATGGCGCCTTCTTTGAAGTAGTCGCCGAAGGAGAAGTTGCCGCACATCTGGAAGAAGGTGCCGTGCCGGGTGGTCTTGCCGACCTCCTCGATGTCGGGCGTGCGCAGGCACTTCTGCACGCTGGTGGCGCGCGGGAAGGGCGGCTTGACCTCACCGAGGAAGTACGGCTTGAACGGAACCATGCCTGCGTTGACCAGCAGCAGTGTCGGGTCGTCCGCGATGAGCGACGCCGACGGCACGACGGTGTGCCCGCGCTCCTCGAAGAAGCGCAGCCAGCGGCGACGGATTTCAGCCGACTCCATCAGTGGTCCTCATTCCGGTTGTACGGGTACTTCGTGCCCAGCTCCGTCGGTCGGCGCGGCCCGGGCAGTTCTCGGTTCTGGTCGCCGTCCCGGGGCTCGAGCCCCAGTGCGTCGTTCAGTTCGGTCTCGCGCCGCGCCATGCCGGCCTTGACGTCGAGCGCGAACTCCTTGAGCCGGTGGCCCGCCTCGACGGCCCGGTCGGCGGCCTGCGCGGCGAGGCTCTCCGGCGTCAGCTGCCGGAGTTTGCGGTTGACCTTGGTAGTGGCCCACACGCCGGCTGCGACGCCGGTGGTGAACCAGAACGTGCGGCGGAACATCGGTGCGTCAGGCCTTTCCGCCGCGGGCGCCCCGGCCGCGTCGCCGGGCCTGCGGCACTGTGCGTCCTACGATCACGGTACGGCGCCGCGCGGACGGCTGCGCGTCCTTGCGGCCGAGGGCCTGGCGCACCCCGTAGCCGAAGGCGGCGACCTTGACCAGCGGGCCGCCGAAGGTGGAGGCGACGGTCGAGGAGAGCGCCGAGGCGTTGGAGGTGACCTCCTGGACGTCGGTCGCGATCGCGTCGACCCGCTCCAGCTGGGTCTGCGCGGTCCGTACGGTCGCCGACGCCTCGCCGAGGAGCGGGACCGCCTGTTCCGAGACGTCCGCCACCAGCTTCGTCGTCTCCTTGAGCACCTGCGCGAGCCTCACCAGCACCACGGCGAGGAACGACACCAGGATGGCCCAGAAGACGGCCACGAGGATCCCGGCCACCTCTCCACCGGACACGATGCACCGCTCCCTGTAGACGTATCGGTCGCCGCCGGTCACGGCGGTCTCTCCGGGAACGGGCGGCAGATGCCGACCCTATCGCGCCGGAAGGCCGGGCCCGTACCGGATTACCCGGCGGCGGCAGGCCGGCCGCCAAGCCGGATTGTACGGTGCGCATATATGCGAGTACGCTCCGTGGGCCATGCGACGCTCCACGCGCCCGGGCCCCGCCCCGTACGGCCCCCGCGACACCGGCCCCGCCCCCGGCAATCTCCCCGCGGAGCTGACTGCGTTCGTGGGTCGTACGGCCGAACTCGCGCAGCTGGGGCGGCAGCTGGAGAGATCCCGGCTCGTCACCGTGACCGGGGTCGGCGGGGTCGGGAAGACGCGCCTCGCGCTGCGCGCGGCTCATCAGGAGCAGGAACGCTTCTGTGACGGCGTCTGGCTGGTGGAGCTCGCCACCCTGAACGGCCCGGAGCTGCTGGAGCGCGCGGTGACCGAGGCGCTGGGCCTGGTCGGCCACACGGGCAGACGTCCGCGCGCCGCGCTCGGCGAACAGCTTGCCGACCGCCAACTCCTCCTCGTCCTGGACGGTTTCGAGCACATCGTCGAGGAGTCCGCGGCCCTCGTCCGCGACCTGCTGCGCCGGGCTCCGGGGCTGAGCGTGCTCGCGGCGGGGCGCCGGCCGCTCGGCGTGGCGGGCGAGCAGGCCTTCCCGCTCGCGCCCATGCCCGCCCCCGCTCCCGCCCGCTCCCCCACGATCCCGCCGCCGCCCGCCGGGGACGCCGCCGCGCTCTTCGCCGAACGGGCCGCCGCCGTGCTGCCCGGCTTCGAGATCACCGATGACAACCTGTGGGCGGTCGGCGAGCTGTGCCACCGGCTCGACGGGATCCCGCTCGCCCTGGAGCTGGCGGCCGGGCGGCTGCGGGCGCTCTCGCTCGAGCAGCTGCTGCAGCGCCTCGACGACCGCTTCCGGCTGCTCACCGGGGGCAGCCGCACCGCGCTGCCCCGCCACCGGGCGCTGCGCACCGCGATCGGCTGGAGCCATGAGCTGTGCACCCCGCGGGAGCGGCTGCTGTGGGCCCGGCTCTCGGTGTTCGCGGGCCACTTCGACCTGGAGTCGGCCGAGTACGTCTGCTCGGGCCCCGACCTGGCCGCGGACGATCTGCTGGACGTGGTCGCCGAGCTGGTGGCGCAGTCGGTGCTGGCGCGCGAGGACACCCCGGCCGGGGTCCGCTACCGGATGCTGGAGACCGTACGGGCGTACGGCGCGTGCTGGCTCGAGGCGGCGGGTGACACCGCGCGGATGCGGCGCCGCCACCGCGACTGGTACATGGGTCTGGCCACCTGGTGCGAGCTGGACTGGTTCAGCCCCCGGCAGGCGGAGGTTGCGGCCCGGATCGACGCCGAGCTGAGCAATCTGCGGGTGGCGCTGGAGTTCAGTCTGGAGGCGGCCGAGGACGCGCACATCGGGCAGTACCTCGCGGGCACCCTGTGGTTCTACTGGGTCGGCTGCGGCCGCCTCTCGGAGGGCCGGCACTGGCTGATGCGGGCGCTGGAGCTGGAGGGCGGGCACGACGAGTCGCGACTCAAGGCGCTGTGGGTGCTCGGCTATGTGGCGGTGCTCCAGGGCGACGCGGTCGGCGCGATCGCGGCTCTCCAGGAGTGCACCGAGGAGGCGGAGCGCACCGGCAACCCGCTGGCCGCGGCGTACGCCCTCCACCGCACCGGCTGTCTCGCCCTGGTCTCCGACGACATGCCCCGCGCGGAGGAGCTGTTGCGGGCGGCGCTCGCGCAGTACCGGGAGATCGGCGAGCTGAACAGCAACGTGCTGATGGGGCAGGTCGAGCTGGCGATCACCATGGCGTTCCAGGGGGATCTGGCGGGCGCGGTCTCGCTGTGCGAGGAGGTCCGGCAGGTCTGCGAGGACCACGGCGAGCGCTGGTCGCTGGCGTACGCGCTGTACGTCCTGGGCTACGCGGCCTGGACACGGGGCGACGCGGAGGAGGCACGCCGGCTGGTGGAGGAGTGCCTGGCCATCGACCACGCCTTCCACGACCTGGTGGGCGCGGTCGTGGCGATCGAGCTGCTCGCCCTCCTGATGGCGAACGAGGGCGAGATGGAGGAGGCGGCGGTGGTGCAGGGCGCGGCGGGGCAGCTGTGGCGCTCGGTCGGCCTGCCGCTGTTCGGCTCGCAGCACTTCAACGCTCCGCACGAGCTGTGCGAGCAGCGGACGCGGAAGGCGCTCGGGACGGCGCGGTACGAGGAGTGCCTGGCCGAGGGGGCACGGCTGGACCTGGACGGGGCGGTGGCGCGGGCGCTGCGCGAGGGCCGTGGGGAGAACGGTGGGAAGGGGGGCAACGGGAGCTGCGGAAGCACCGAGAAGACGCACCCGCCCGCCCCGGAGAAGGGCGGGCGGGTGGAGAGCGCACCGGGGAGGCAGGTGCCTCGCCCGGGTCAGCGGGCGTAGTACTCGACGACGAGCTGCTCGTCGCAGATCACCGGGACCTCCTTGCGGTTCGGCTCCCGGTCGAGGCGGAAGGCGAGCGCCTGGAGGTTGACCTGCAGGTAGCGCGGGGTCTCGCCGTCGGGGGCGTAGCCACCCTCGCGGGCCACCTGGAAGGGGTGCTTGGCGCGGCTGCGCTCGCGCACCATCACGACGTCGTCGGGCGAGACGCGGAAGGACGGCTTGTCGACCTTGCGGCCGTTGACCTCGATGTGACCGTGGACCACCATCTGGCGGGCCTGGTAGATCGTCCGGGCGATGCCCGAACGCAGGACGAGCGCGTCCAGACGGCGCTCCAGCTCGACGATGAGGGCCTCGCCCGTCTTGCCGGTGACCTTCCGAGCGCGGTCGTAGGCACGGGCCATCTGCCGCTCGCTGATGTCGTACTGAGCGCGCAGACGCTGCTTCTCGAGAAGACGGACCTTGTAGTCGCTGTTCTGCTTGCGACCACGGCCGTGCTCGCCGGGCGGGTAGGGACGGGCCTCGAAGTACTTGACCGCCTTCGGCGTCAGGGCGATGCCGAGCGCCCGCGACTTCTTGACCTTGGGACGCGACTGGTTCACGTGGAACGGACCTCCGTGTAAGTTAGGTGAGGCTTACCTTAGCGGAGGAGAACGCATGTTTCGACCTGGGAGCCCCCTGCCCGGCACCGGCCGCGCCGCGGAATCGACGACGGACAGCGCCTGGCCGGGTCAGCCGCGCCCCGTGGAAGACGCCGGGCAGCCCTTGGCCGCCGAGCGTGTACGAACCCTCGTGGAGTCGAACGCCTCGGCCGCACTTTGCATTCCGGGTGCGGACCTGGACGATCTGGGCGCCGGAGCGCCCGCCGCACGCACCGTCACTCCGGACGGAGACGTGCTGTTGCTAGTGCCTGGAGACTCCCCCGCGGCTCGTGCCGCGGCCCACGCACAGGACGACGATCTGACGGCCGTGATCGAGATCACCGACGTCGCACCGGTCGCCGTACCCCATCGTATCCGGGGTCGCGGGTGGATCGGAGGGTGGCTCACTCCGGTACGGAACGAGGAGCGGGCGGCGTGCGCGATGCTGCTCGCCGAGGAGCATCCGGTGGGCGCCCTGCTGGGAATCGAGAGCGGCCCGGGTGTCGGGGAGGCGTTGCAGGAGGGCCCGGCACCCGGGGAGTACGGGCGTCCCGCCTGGATGCTGCTGCGGTTGGAGGTCGGCGAGGCGGCCGTGGACGACCTGTGGGGCGCCGAGTCGGTCGAGCCGGAGGAATTCGCGGCGGCGGCCCCCGACCCGCTCGTACGCCACGAGGCCGAACTGCTCCAGCACCTCGCGGCCGCTCACGGGGACCAGGTGCGCGGGCTGTGTTCACTGCTGGGGGAGCGCTCGGGCGGGGGGTGTGTGCTGGGGGGCCTTGCCGTGCCGGTGGCGCTGGACCGCTTCGGGCTGCGCGTGCGGTTCACCGACGAGGACGACCGGCCCTTCGATGCGCGCTTCGACTTCCCGGAGCCGGTAGGGGACATCGCGCAGCTTCGCCGCGCGATGCACACGCTCTTCGAGGCGGCCCTCGAAAGCGAGTAGCCCTGCGGGCGGCTCGCGGAGACGACGGTCGGTGCCGCGACGTGCGCGGCGGGCGAGCGCACCGCGCCGGCGCTACGCGCCACATGTGCCCACCCACCCGCCTTTAAGGGCGGGTGGGCATTCCGCGCCGGAGGCGCGGGCACGGCCAGGCGCCGCGGAATTCCGCCCGCCGGCCGCGCGGAAGGTGGGCGTGGGAAGAGCTGCGCCGGAGGAGTGGTGATTCAGGCGGTTTCGGCCGCGGGCTGGTCCGAGGGCTCTGGGGCCTTCGCGGGCATGCCGTCAGCACCCGACGGCGCCCCGTCCCGCGGCGCCGCTGCAGGCGCGGGCTTGGCCGGCTCGCCTGGTGCCCGCTTGTCCGCGTCGGTCTGCGCAGCAGGGGGAGCGGGCACGCCCGCGCCGGCCTGGGGCGCGGTGTCCGCGCGTCGCGGTGGCGGCTCGCCACGGAGGCGGGCGCGGACGCGCTCGACGACGTCCGCGTAGCGGCCCTCCGCCCCGTAGCGCGTCGGCTGGTAGTACTGCTTGCCCCGGATGGTGTCCGGGGCGTACTGCTGGGCGGCGATGGCGCCCGGGACGTCGTGCGGGTACACGTAGCCCTGGGCGTTGCCGAGCTTCTTCGCGCCCTGGTAGTGGCCGTCCCGCAGGTGAGGCGGCACCGGGCCCGCCAGGCCCGCCCGTACGTCCGCGAGCGCGGCGCCGATGGCGGTCGTGGCGGCGTTGGACTTCGGCGCCAGGGCGAGCGCGATCGTGGCATGGCTCAGCGTGAGGGCGGCTTCCGGGAAGCCGATCATGGCCACCGCCTGGGCCGCGGCCACCGCCGTCTGCAGCGCCGTCGGGTCGGCCATGCCGATGTCCTCGCTCGCCGAGATCATCAGCCGCCGCGCGATGAACCGCGGGTCCTCCCCCGCCTCGATCATCCGCGCCAGGTAGTGCAGCGCCGCGTCGACGTCCGAGCCGCGGATGGATTTGATCAGCGCGCTCGCGACGTCGTAGTGCTGGTCGCCGTCGCGGTCGTACTTCACGGCCGCGCGGTCGACGGCCTCCTCCAAGGACTGGAGGGTGACCTCGTCCTCGCCCTTCGCTATCGCCGAACCCGCCCCCGCCTCCAGGGCGGTGAGCGCCCGACGGGCGTCTCCGCCCGCGATCCGCAGCAGGTGCGCCTCGGCGTCCTCCGGCAGCCGGACCGCGCCGCCGAGCCCGCGCTCTTCGGCCAGCGCCCGGTGGACGAGCCCCCGCAGGTCCTCGTCCGTCAGCGGCTCCAGGGTGAGCAGCAACGACCGGGAGAGCAGCGGGGAGATGACCGAGAAGTACGGGTTCTCGGTGGTCGCCGCGATCAGCGTGACCCACCGGTTCTCGACCGCTGGGAGCAGGGAGTCCTGCTGGGCCTTGCTGAAGCGGTGGATCTCGTCGAGGAAGAGGACCGTCTCCTTGCCGTAGCCGCCCGAGGCGCGGCGTGCGCCCTCGATGACGGCCCGCACCTCCTTCACGCCCGCGGTGATCGCCGAGAGCTCCACGAAGCGCCTGTTGGTGGCCTGGCTGACGACGTAGGCGAGGGTGGTCTTGCCGGTGCCCGGCGGGCCCCAGAGGATCACGGAGGACGGACCGGCGGGGCCTGACGCCCCCTCGCCGACGAGCCGGCGCAGCGGCGAGCCGGGGCGCAGCAGATGCCGCTGCCCCACGACCTCGTCGAGGGTCCGCGGACGCATCCGCACGGCCAGCGGACTGCTGGCCGGATCCTTCTCTCGGCGGTCCTCTTCGGCTGCGGTGAACAGGTCGGGCTCCACGCTGCGCAGCCTATGACACCCCACTGACAAGGCCCCCGGCCGCCGAGCCGGCGGCCGGGGGCCGGGGGCCGGGGGCCGGGGGCCGGGAGCCAGCGGCCGGGGGCCGGTGGCCTGGGATCAAGAGCCTTTGTCAGTGCGGTGGCGAGGAGGACCTGCGATCAGCCCGTCCAGAAGTCCCACCAGCGGGTCAGGATCAGCATGCCGATGATGCCGATCCAGACCACCGGCGGCACCCAGTGGAATTCCTTCAGGCCCCGCCGCAGCCCCTCGGGCGCAGGGATGAAGCGCTGCTCGACATTGTGCTTCGTGACATAGCAGAACATCACGATCGTGGCGATCCAGGCGAGCGAGCACCACAGGCACAGCGAGCCGATGACGTAGAGCGACTGGTACTGCAGCCAGGTGCAGAAGCCGACGCCGAAGAGCGTGCCCGCGTTCAGCCCGAGCCAGAACCAGCGGCGGTAGCGGGCCCCCGCGATCAGGCCCATCCCGATCGCGATCACCGCACCGTACGTGACCAGGCCCAGCATCGGGTTCGGGAACCCGAAGGCCTCGGCCTGCTCGCTCTTCATGATGTTGCCGCACGAGACGATCGGGTTCAGGCTGCAGCCCGGCTGGAAGTTGGGGTCCTCGAGCAGCTTGAACTTGTCAAGCGTGATCACCCACGAGGCCAGCAGCCCCGCCGCAGCGGTGATCACCAGCAGCCAGGCGAGGCCCCGGCCGCTGCCGACAGCCTCGCGGCTGCCGCGCTCCCGCTCGTCCCCGTCGGTGGACACGTCGTCAACCAGTGTCGTCGCCATATCGCCGTTTCCGTCGCTGCCGAAGGATGCTGCCGAGGGACTACGCCCTGCCGGACACGCACATTGTGCCGCAGTACGGGCACTCGCAGGGGCTGGCCCACCGCACGAGTGACCGTGTCCGGCCATCGTCGCCCGGTGGGCGTTCGATCAACGTAAGGACCGGCGACCACAAGGACCGGCGCCGGGCGGTCCTGGCGTCAGCCCCGCCCGCGTCAGCCCAGCTTCCCCCGCAGCTCCGCCACGACCGCGTCCAGCGCCACCGGTGCCTGATCGCCGCTCTCCAGGTCCTTGAGCTGGACGACGCCGTCCGCGAGATCCCGCTCGCCCGCCACGAGCGCGTACCGCGCACCCGACCGGTTCGCGGACTTCATCGCGTTCTTCAGGCCCTTGCCGCCGTACGCGAAGTCCGTGGCGACCCCGGCCCGCCGCAGCTCGGTGACGACGCCGAACAGCGTGCGCCGGGCCTCCTCGCCCAGCGGCACCGCGAACACCTGGGTCGGGGCGGGTAGTTCGAGCTCGATGCCCTCCGCCTCGAGCGCCAGGACCGTACGGTCCACGCCGAGCGCCCAGCCGACCGATGGCAGCGCGGGCCCGCCGATCATCTCGGACAGCCCGTCGTAGCGGCCGCCGCCGCCCACCGCGGACTGCGAGCCGAGCCCGTCGTGGACGAACTCGAAGGTGGTGCGGGTGTAGTAGTCCAGGCCCCGTACCAGCTTGGGGTCGTCCTCGAAGGCCACGCCCGCCGCCGTCAGCAGCTCGCGCACCTGCTCGTGGTAGGCCTTGCAGGCTTCGCACAGGTGATCCCGCATCATCGGCGCGCCGGTGAGCTGCTTCTGCACGGCCTCCCGCTTGTCGTCGAGCACCCGCAGCGGGTTGATGTCGACCCGCCTGCGCGTGTCCTCGTCGAGGTCGAGGCCGCGGAGGAAGTCCTGGAGCGCGGCGCGGTAGACGGGTCGGCACTCCTTGTCCCCGAGGGAGTTGAGCAGCAGCCGGAAGTTCTTCAGGCCCAGGGACTTGTACGCGTCCACGGCCAGGATGATCAACTCGGCGTCCAGCGCCGGGTCCTCGGTCCCGATCGCCTCGGCGCCGACCTGCGAGAAGTGGCGGTAACGCCCCTTCTGCGGGCGCTCGTAGCGGTAGTACGAGCCCGAGTACCAGAGCTTGACCGGAAGATTGCCCGCTTTGTGGAGATTTGCCTCAAGCGCCGCCCGCAGTACGGAGGCGGTGCCCTCGGGGCGCAGCGCCAGCTCGTCGCCGCCCTTGGTGGTGAGGGTGTACATCTCCTTGGTCACGATGTCCGTGGACTCGCCGACCCCGCGCGCGAAGAGCTCGACGCTCTCGAAGCCGGGCGTCTCCACGTAGCCGTATCCGGCGCGCCTCAGCGGCGCGGCGATGGCCTCGCGCACGGCGAGGAAGTTCGCGGAATCCGGCGGGATCAGGTCGTACGTGCCCCTGGGGGCCTTGAAGGTGCTCACGGGAGAAGTCGTCACATTCCTCGTCGTGGAGCGGCGGTTCCGCCGCCTCCGAGGCCGGCCGCCACCTCGCGCAGGAACGGGTTGGTGGCGCGCTCGCGGCCGATGGTCGTCTGGGGGCCGTGGCCGGACAGGACCACGGTCGAGTCCTCGAGCGGAAGGCACACACGGGCCAGCGACTCGAGCATCTCGGCGTGATCGCCGCCGGGCAGGTCGGTGCGTCCGATGGAGCCGGCGAACAGCAGGTCGCCCGAGAAGAAGACCGACGGGATGTCGGAGGCCTCGGGCATCCGGAAGGTCACCGACCCCTTGGTATGGCCAGGCGCGTGCGCGACCGTGAACTCCAGGCCCGCCAGCTTCAGCTCGGCGCCGTCGGACAGCTCCTTGACGTCGTCCGGCTCCCCCACCGTCAGCTCGCCCAGCAACTGCGCCCCTATCGACCGGCCGAGCGCCTTCTCCGGGTCGCTCATCATGTAGCGGTCCGCGGGGTGGATCCAGGCCGGGACGTCGTGCGCACCGCAGACCGGGACGACCGAGGCGACGTGGTCGAGGTGGCCGTGGGTGAGGACGACGGCGACGGGCTTGAGGCGGTGCTTCCGCAGCGCCTCCTCGACTCCCTCGGTGGCCTCGTGGCCCGGGTCGATGATCACGCACTCCTCGCCCGCGGCGGGGGCGACCAGGTAGCAGTTGGTCCCCCAGGCCCCGGCCGGGAACCCGGCAATCAGCACGATCGTCCTTAAGTGTCGTCCAGCATGAGCAATCTGAGCAGTTCAGAGCCTACCGGCGACGCCCGGGACACAGCGAACCCGTATACGGTACGGCTCACATCACGGCCGACACAGGCCCACGCGAGCACACAGGGAGAGGACACGGTGGCCACGAAGGACCAGCGGCGGCGGCAGCTCGCCCGGGAGAAGTACGAGCGGCAGCAGCAGCGGCGCGCCCAGCAGCGCAGCAAGGCGCGGCGCCGCAACGTGGTGATCGCGAGCGGCCTGGCCGTCGTACTCGCCGCGGGCGCGGCGGCTTACACGGCCGGCAGCTTCGGCGGGGACAAAGAGAACGACAGCGCCGCCCCGTCACCGTCTCCCACCACCAAGGCCCCCGACCCCTGCGGCAAGCCCGCCAAGGGCTCGCCCGGCACCCAGCAGTGGAAGAAGGAGCCCGCTGTCACGATCGACAAGTCGGCGACGTACACGATGAAGCTGGAGACCACCTGCGGCGACATCGACATCGAGATGGACGCCGGCAAGGCGCCGCACACCGTGAACTCCTTCAACTTCCTCGCGGGCAAGGGCTTCTTCGACCACACCAAGTGTCACCGCCTGACGACAGGTGGTATTTACGTGCTGCAGTGCGGTGATCCGAAGGGCACAGGACAGGGCGGCCCCGGCTACACGATCCCGGACGAGAACCTCAAGGACCGCAGGCTCAAAGGGAACGTCTACCCGGCGGGCACCGTCGCCATGGCCAACCAGTACAACGCCCAGACCGGCCAGGGCCGGGACACCGGCGGCAGCCAGTTCTTCCTCGTCTACCAGGACAGCCAGCTTCCGCCTGATTACACACCGTTCGGAACCATCACCGGCGGCAAGGACGTGCTGAAGAAGATCGCCGACGCCGGAGCCACCGCGCCGGACGCCGCTCAGAACACCGCGCCCAACGCCACGGTCGTGATCGACAAGGCGACGGTCCGCAAGTCCTGACACGCGCGAACGTGAAATTTCGGTCGTGCTGGATGCGGACAGCCGACCCGTCATTCGCCTATGTTGGCGGTGACGAAACTGTGGACGATGCCCGGCGGGCCGCATGCCCGTGCGCGAGCATCATGTGGAGGAGGCGCTGTGAGCAGCGACCCATGGGGCCGCGTCGATGACGCGGGGACCGTGTACGTGCGGACGGCCGAGGGAGAGAAGGTCGTCGGATCGTGGCAGGCGGGATCTCCCGAGGAAGCTCTCGCCTACTTCGAGCGCAAGTACGACGGGCTGGTCGTCGAGATCGGCCTCCTCGAGCGGCGGGTGCGGACCACCGACCTGTCCGCGAAGGACGCGACCACCGCCATCGACCACCTGCGCCAGCAGGTCGACGAGCACCACGCGGTCGGCGACCTGGACGCGCTGCGCCAGCGGCTCGACAAGCTGGCGGGCGAGGTCGAGGCGCGCCGCGAGCAGCGCAAGGCGGCGAAGGCCCGGCAGGCGGAAGAGGCCCGGAAGGCCAAGGAGGACCTGGTCGCCGAAGCCGAGCAGCTGGCCGCGAGCGAGCAGTGGCGGGCGGCGGGAGAGCGCCTGCGCGCCCTGGTCGACACCTGGAAGAGCCTGCCGCGCCTGGACCGCAAGACCGACGACGAGCTGTGGCACCGCTTCTCGCACGCCCGCTCGGCGTTCTCCAAGCGGCGCAAGGCGCACTTCGCGGCGCTCGACGCGCAGCGCGAGGAGGCCCGCAGGATCAAGGAGAAGCTCGTCGCCGAGGCGGAGGAGCTGTCCAACTCCACCGACTGGGGCCCGACCGCCGCGCGGTACCGCGAGCTGATGCAGGACTGGAAGGCCGCGGGGCGCGCGCAGCGCGAGGCCGAGGACGACCTGTGGAACCGCTTCCGCGGCGCCCAGGACGTGTTCTTCCAGGCGCGCGGCGAGGTCTTCGCCGAGCGCGACGCCGAGCAGCGGGAGAACCTGACCCGCAAGGAAGAGCTCGCGACCGAGGCCGAGAAGCTGCTCCCGGTCACCGATCTCAAGGCGGCGCGGGCGGCCTTCCGCGCGATCAACGAGCGGTGGGAGGCCATCGGGCACGTGCCGCGGGACGCCCGCCCCAGGATCGAGAGCCGGATGCATGCGGTGGAGCGCGCCATCCAGGACGCCGAGGAGACCGAGTGGCGGCGTACGAACCCCGAGGCGCGGGCCCGTGCCGAGGGGCTGACCGGCCAGCTGCAGGCGGCCGTTGACAAGCTGCGTCAGCAGGTCGACCAGGCGCGCGCGGCCGGCAACAACGCCAAGGCAGACAAGCTCTCGCAGGAGCTCGAGGGCCGTCAGGCGCTGCTGGACCAGGCGCTGAAGGGCCTGGAGGAGTTCGGCGGCTGAGCGCCGCCGCCTCCCCATCTCGTGAAGCTGCCCCCGGCGCATGGCGCCGGGGGCAGCTTCACGAGGTGATTTTCATGGCCTGCGGGCGGATGTCACGCGATAGACGTCGTAGACGCCTTCCACGCCCCGTACGGCCTTCAGTACATGGCCCAGATGCTTCGGGTCGCCCATCTCGAACGTGAAGCGGGACGTGGCGACCCGGTCGCGGGAGGTCTGGACGGCCGCGGAGAGGATGTTGACGTGCTGGTCGGACAGCACGCGCGTGACATCGGAGAGCAGCCGGGAGCGGTCCAGCGCCTCGACCTGGATGGCGACCAGGAAGACCGAGGACTGCGTGGGCGCCCACTCGACCTCGAGGATCCGCTCGGGCTGCTGCGACAGCGAGTCGACGTTGACGCAGTCGGCGCGGTGAACCGATACGCCACTGCCGCGCGTGACGAAGCCGATGATCGGGTCGCCGGGTACGGGCGTACAACAGCGGGCGAGCTTGACCCACACGTCGTCGACACCCTTGACGACCACACCCGGGTCCGTACTGGACCGGCGCTTGGTGCGGCGCTGGATCGGCGGTGCGGTCTCGGCGATGTCCTCGTTGGCCGCCTCTTCGCCGCCCAGCGCCTGAACGAGCTTCTGCACGACGTTCTGCGCCGAGACATGGCTCTCGCCGATGGCTGCGTAGAGCGCCGAGATGTCCGGGTAGCGCATCTCGTGCGCGAGCGTGACGAGCGAGTCGCCGGTGAGGATCCGCTGGATCGGCAGGTTCTGCTTGCGCATCGCCCGCACGATGGCGTCCTTGCCCTGCTCGATCGCCTCGTCGCGGCGCTCCTTGGAGAACCACGCGCGGATCTTGTTGCGGGCGCGCGGGGACTTGACGAAGCCCAGCCAGTCGCGGGACGGGCCGGCTCCGGGCGCCTTGGAGGTGAAGACCTCCACCAAGTCGCCGTTGTCCAGGGTCGATTCGAGCGGTACGAGCCGCCCGTTGACCCGGGCCCCTATGGTGCGGTGGCCGACCTCGGTGTGCACGGCGTACGCGAAGTCGACGGGCGTGGCGCCCGCGGGCAGCGCTATGACATCGCCCTTGGGGGTGAAGACGAAGACCTCGTTGCGGGAGAGGTCGAAGCGCAGGGACTCCAGGAACTCGCCCGGGTCCTCGGTCTCCTTCTGCCAGTCCAGCAACTGCCGCAGCCACGCCATGTCGTTGATGGCGTCTTCCTTGCCGGCCTTGCTCCTCGGCGCGTCGCTGCGCACCTTCGAGGCACCGGCGACGGCTTCCTGCTTGTACTTCCAGTGGGCGGCGATGCCGTACTCGGCGCGGCGGTGCATGTCGAAGGTGCGGATCTGCAGCTCGACCGGTTTGCCGCTGGGCCCGATGACCGTCGTGTGCAGCGACTGGTACATGTTGAACTTGGGCATCGCGATGTAGTCCTTGAACCGCCCGGGCACCGGGTTCCACCGCGCGTGGATGGTCCCGAGCGCCGCGTAGCAGTCGCGGACGGTGTCGACGAGGACGCGGATGCCCACCAGGTCGTAGATCTCCGCGAAGTCGCGGCCGCGGACGATCATCTTCTGGTAGACGGAGTAGTAGTGCTTCGGCCGCCCCGTGACGGTCGCCTTGATCCGGGCCGCGCGCAGGTCGCCCTGCACCTGGTCGGTGACGACCGCCAGGTACTCGTCGCGCTTGGGCGCGCGCTCGGCGACGAGCCGCACGATCTCGTCGTACATCTTGGGGTAGAGGATCGCGAAGGCGAGGTCCTCCAGCTCCCACTTGATGGTGTTCATGCCCAGGCGGTGCGCCAGCGGGGCGTAGATCTCGAGGGTCTCGCGGGCCTTCTTCTCCTGCTTCTCCCGCTTCAGGTAGCGCATGGTGCGCATGTTGTGCAGCCGGTCGGCGAGCTTGATGACCAGGACGCGCGGGTCCTTGGCCATGGCGACGACCATCTTGCGTACGGTCTCGGCCTGCGCGGCCTCGCCGAACTTGACCTTGTCGAGCTTGGTGACGCCGTCGACCAGCAGGGCGACCTGGTCGCCGAAGTCGCGGCGCAGGGTGTCCAGGCCGTACTCGGTGTCCTCGACGGTGTCGTGCAGCAGGCCCGCCATCAGCGTCGCCGGGTCCATGCCGAGCTCGGCGAGGATCGTCGTCACGGCGAGCGGGTGCGTGATGTACGGGTCGCCGCTCTTGCGCTTCTGCCCGCGGTGCCAGCGCTCGGCGACCTGGTAGGCCTTCTCGATCTGGCGGAGCGTCGCCGCCTCGATCTTCGGGTCGTTGCTGCGGACGATCCGCAGCAGCGGTTCGAGGACCGGGTTGTACGGGCTGGAGCGCTGCACGCCGAGGCGGGCAAGGCGGGCGCGGACCCGGTTGGAGGAGGCGGACCTGGCGGCGGGGCCCTGCGCCGGACGGCCAGCCGGGGAAGACCCGGTGGTGCCGGTCACGGCGCCGTTCGGCCGCTCGGCCGGAGGCTCGGGCGTGGCCGCGGAAGTCGCAGGGGTCGCAGGCGCGGGCGTGCCCTCCGCGGCGGCGGAGTCGCCGGCCTCGGCGGTGGGCTGCTCCGGTTGCGCGGCGGCAAGCGGCTGGGCCTTGTCGGGCAAGAGCACTCCTCGGGTGTGCCCCTCCTCGCCGACGGCGTGCCAGGAGGGATCGTCCGGCCCTCCGATCAGGTCCGGAGATCCCCATGGTATCGACCCGGCGCGCGGAACAAGTCGGGAGCCGGGCAGCCGGGGCACGGCGAAGGGGCGGGCACCCGGTCCTGCGGGCGCCCGCCCCTTGCGCCGGTACGAGTTGTCCGTACGGGCTGTGCCCGCGCTGTCTCGGACCGTGATCCACGACTGATCTCAGCCATGATCCCAGGCGGTGATCTCAGCCGTGATCTCAGATCGTGATCAGGGCCTCCAGCGGAGCGCCTCCGAGTGCGGGCTCGAGGCGGTCCCTGCCGGAGAGGAAGCCGAGTTCCATGAGGACCGCCACTCCCGCGACCTTCGCGCCCGCCCTGCGGATGAGCTGCATCGAGGCCTCGACGGTGCCGCCGGTGGCGAGCACATCGTCGATGATCATGATCCGGTCGTCGGCCGTGAGGTCCTCGGCGTGCACCTCGATCTCGGCGATGCCGTACTCCAGCTCGTACGCCTGCGAGAGGGTCGCGCCGGGCAGCTTGCCCGCCTTGCGGACGGGCACGAAGCCGAGACCCGCCTGGAGCGCCGCAGGCGCGGCCAGGATGAAGCCGCGCGCCTCCAGGCCGACGACCTTCGTGGCGCCGTGCCGGACGCACAGTTCCGCGAGCGCCGCGGTCAGGGCGCCGAAGGCCGCCGGATCGGCGAGCAGCGGGGTGATGTCCTTGAACATCACGCCCGGCTCCGGAAAGTCCGACACGTCCCGGATGCGGGCGAGGAGCTGGTCCTTCAGGTCCTCCATGGGCACCTCCCGCTCCACTGCCGTCACCGGCGCTTCCCCGACGGGCGGCCCCGGCGGCCGCCGCCGCTGCGGGGCGCCGGGCGGCCGCGCTGGCCGACCACGGCCGCGGCCTCCTCGCCGCCCGGGACGGCGTCCTCCGGGGCGGCGTCCTGCGGCGCGCCTTCCGGCTCGTTCTCGGCCTTGGCTGCGGCGGAGGCGCGCTTGGCGCGCACCCGCTTGGCCAGGGCCTTCATCGCCGGCTCGCGCTCCTTCAGGTCGGCGACCAGCGGCGTTGCGATGAAGATCGAGGAGTACGCGCCGGCGGCCAGGCCGACGAACAGCGACAGCGAGATGTCGTTGAGCATGCCGCCGCCGAGCACACCGCCGCCGATGAACAGCAGGCCCGCGACCGGCAGCAGCGCCACGACCGTGGTGTTGATGGAGCGGACCAGGGTCGCGTTGAGGCTGCGGTTGGCGATCTCGCTGTACGTGTAGCGGGTCTGCTTGGTGATGTCCTTGCTGGCTTCCTTCAGACCGTCGAAGACGACGACGGTGTCGTAGAGGGAGTAGCCGAGGATCGTCAGCAGTCCGATGACGGTGCCCGGGGTGACCTCGAAGCCGACGAGGGCGTAGATGCCGACGGTGATCGTGAGGTCGTGGATCAGGGCGACCAGGGCGGCCAGCGCCATGCGCCACTCGAAGGCCATGGCCAGATAGACCACCACCAGGACCATGAAGATGCCCAGGCCCAGCCAGGCCTTGTTGGCGATCTGCTCGCCCCAGCTCGGGCCGACCAGTTCGGCGTTGATGTCCTGCGCCGGGACGCCGAAGTCCTCGGCCAGGTCCTCGCGGATCTGGTCGGCCTTCGCGGTGTCGATCTCGCTGATCTGGATGCGCAGGCTGTCGCCGCCGAGCTGCTGCACGATGGCGTCGTGCCCGGAGGCCTTCTCGGCCTCCTCCTGGGCGTGAGTGACGGAAACGCTGGTCTTCGGGGTGGTGAAGACCGCACCGCCGGAGAACTCGATGCCCCTGTTCAGGCCCTGGACCCCGAGCCCGACGATGGCCGTGATGGTGATCAGGACGGACAGGCCGTACCAGATCATCCGCTTGCCGACGAAGTCGTAGCCGACCTCACCGCGGTAGAGGCGGGCGCCGATGCTGCCAAGGCGCGACATCTCACGCCTCCTTCGGGTCGGTCGGAACGACGGGGGTACGGCGGCCTCGGCGCAGCGGGGGTTTGACGCCGAGCCGCTTCGGGTCCAGGCCGGACCATGGATGGCCGCTCGCGAAGAACTTCCGCCGGGCCAGCAGCGTCATCAGCGGCTTGGTGAAGAGGAACACCACGACGACGTCGAGCAGCGTGGTGAGGCCGAGGGTGAACGCGAAGCCCTGCACTTTGCCGACCGTGACGATGAAGAGCACGGCGGCGGCGAGGAACGACACGAAGTCGGACACCAGGATGGTGCGCCGGGCGCGCGGCCAGCCGCGCTCGACCGCCGGGCGGAGCGTACGGCCCTCGCGGATCTCGTCCCGGATGCGCTCGAAGTACACGATGAACGAGTCGGCGGTGATGCCGATCGCCACGATCGCACCGCAGACCGCCGGCAGGTTCAGCGCGAAGCCGATGCCGGGGCCGAGGAGCGTCATGATCGTGTACGTGAGGGCCGCGGAGACCATCAGGCTGAGGATGGCGACGAACGCCAGGCCGCGGTAGTACGCGACGAGATAGATGATCACCAGCGCGAGGCCGATGGCACCGGCGATGAGGCCGGCCTGCAGTTGCTCACCGCCGAGCGCGGCGGACACGGTGGTGACGCTGGACTCGTCGAAGCTCAGCGGCAGCGCACCGTACGACAGGACGTTGGCGAGGTCCTCGGCGCTCTGCTGGGTGAAGCTGCCGGAGATCTCGGCGTTGCCGCCGGTGATCGCAGTGGAGACGCTGGGCGCGGAGACGACCTCGCCGTCCAGGACGATGGCGAACTGGTTCTGCGGCTGCTGCTTGGACGCCAGCTTGCCGGTGGAGCCCGCGAACTTCTTGGCGCCCTTGTCGTTGAAGTCGAGCGTGACGATCCAGCCGGTGCCCCGCTGCTGGTCGAAGGCGGCCTTCGCGTCGTCGACGTCGACGCCCTCGACGTCGGCAGGGCCGAGCGCGTACTTCGCGGCCCCGTCCTCGCTGCACGCGACGGTGGCGTCGGCCGGCTTGTCGCCCTGACCCGCCTGCACCCGCGTCTCGGGCTTCGAGCAGTCCAGCGCGGCGAGCTTCTTCTGCAGGTCGGCGGGGATGCCGGCGCCCGGCTGCGGCTCGGGGGCCGGGGGCTGGGACGGCTGGCCGGAGGGAGAGCCGGAGGGCGAGGGAGCCGCCTTCGGCGATTCGTCCGCCTTGAGCGCGCCGGTGACGGCGCGGCCCTGGGTGGTGGCGCTCGAGGAGGGCGTGGCCGAGGACGTGGCCTCGTCGCCGCTGCTCGCCTTCTCGCCGCCGCCCTTGGCCTTGTCCGTGCCCGAGGGGCTCTTGGAGGGCTCAGGGGTCTTGGTGCCCTGGGCGATCGTCAGCACCGGGCGGAAGTACAGCTGGGCGGTCGTGCCGACCTGCTCCCTGGCCTGCTTCTCGTTCGTTCCCCGGGGGATGTTGACGATGATGTTCTTGTCGCCCTGAGTCTGGACCTCGGCCTCGGAGACGCCCAGACCGTTGACGCGGCGCTCGATGATCCCGACCGCGGTGTTCATGTTGGTCGGGTTGATCGCGTTCTTCTCGCCCGGCTGGTTCTTCGCCGTGAGCGTGATGCTCGTGCCGCCGGCGAGGTCGATGCCCAGTCGCGGCGTGTTGTGCCCGGAGAGGAACATCCCCCCGGTGAGCGCCACGATGGCGATCAGGATCAGCGCCAGGGCGCGCCCCGGCCTGCCCTGGGCCCCCGAGGACCTCCGGCCCTTCTTCGGTGCTGCCACCTTCTCGTTTCTCCCTGTCCAACCGCTCCGCATCGGTCGTCGTACGCGGGCGGCCACGAAGTGGTGTGGGGACGGCGCCCCTCCGGTGCCTGGACCGTCCTGGGGACACAC